>DATBAX010000036.1:0-9615 GCA_036271275.1 Terriglobales bacterium | reverse complement strand
TCTCGGTTTCACACATGGAACACTAATCCGGACGAGTTTCCAAAGGCACGACGGCAATTATCACCGCAGAGCGGGCAGAATATGGACCGGTCTTTCGAAACGGAATCAGGTCAAGCAACGTCAGGCAAGCAAATCAACACTTTGCCTCTCGAGCCGACGCCATGCTAAGGTCACGCATACTCCGGCATAATTTTCTCACCCGGACGGTTCGTGCGTTTCCGATGACATCCCGTATACGATTCCTTATCACGGCCATGTTCGTTTGTCATCTGCTAGTCGCTCCTTCGTTAGTTACCAGCCAGTTGCTTTTCGCTGAAAATCAGCCATCCACTCCATCCGGCAGTCCTACATCGCTGCAATATCAGGATGTCAGCTGGAGCGCGATCTCGCAGGAACTGGACGGCCCCATAGTCAAGCTGCACGAGAAAGCTGAAGTCCACTACGGAACCTACATCCTCTACGGCGACGAGATCACATACAACCGCGATACCGGCGATTCAACCGTGGATGGCCACGTTGTGCTCGATGGCGGCCCCAACGATGAACACATCCAGGCCAGCCATGGAAGTTACAACGTACGCTCCGAAGCTGGACGCTTTGAGATCGTGACCGGTACCACCGGCATGCGACTGAAAGCGACCCGCATGCAACTGACTTCTTCAAATCCTTTTATGTTTACCGGCAAGGTTGTAGTGAAGACCGGTCCCGATCACTATCTGGTCTATGACGGCACCATCACCACGTGCCAGCTCCCACGTCCGAAATGGCAGTTCTACGCGCATGAAATGAATATTGAAGTGGGCGGCAATGCCAAAATTTACAACAGCACCTTCCGTCTGGAAGGAGTTCCGATTCTGTTTTTTCCTTTTGCCACGCATCCCATCCAGAAACGCCCGCGGCAGTCGGGCTTTCTGATTCCCAATGTTGGGCGCTCCTCGATCAAAGGCAACATCGTCGGCGAGTCAGTCTTCTGGGCGATCAATCCCAGCGCGGACTTACTGATGGGTACGGAATATTTCTCCAAACGCGGCTGGGCGCCACAGGGTGAGTTTCGCGCTCAGCCCAGCGATACTTCATTCGTCGACCTCAATTTCTTTGGTGTCATGGATCGCCTGACCGGCACCGCGAATCAGGGCGGCTCGGATGTCAGGCTCACTGCCGAGGGCAACTTTCACAATTTTCGAGGGGTAGCCAACATTGACTATCTTAGTTCCTATATTTTTCGTCTTGCCTTCAGTGACGTGTTCGCGCAGGCGGTGAACTCGGAAGTAAATTCCACCGCTTTTCTTTCCAATGCGACCGGCGGCTTCTTTTCCGATGCTTCGATGAAGCGCTATCAAAACTATGAAAGCGCAAACAACGACGATGTAATTGCAATTCTGCACGCTCCCAGCTTTGAATCTTTCAGCGTGGACCATGCCATACCCCATTCGCCTTTCTACTTGTCCTATGACGCCGCCATGGATGCCATGGAACGTAGCGATCCTCCTCTGAATGCCAATCCCGCTTTTTCCACGGGTGGAATCGTGGAACGCTTCGATCTGAATCCCACCGTTTCTCTGCCTCTAAAGTTCCATGGATGGTCCGTGCGGCCGGAGTTTTCGCTCCGAGACACCATCTACACGAAACAACTCGTGACCACAACGAACATTTCCGGAATCGATGAGGCAGCCTCCGACAATGCTATTAATCGCAGAGCTCTGGAAGGTTCGATTGAGGTCCGGCCTCCGGCGATCGATCGCATCTTCGACCGCGAGTTTCTAGGACGCAAGTGGAAGCATGTGATCGAGCCACGCATCGTCTACAACTATGTAACGGGAGTGAATAACTTCGCCAACATTCTGCGTTTCGACGAGCGTGACATTCTCAGTGACACCAATGAAGTCGAATACTCTGTTGTAAATCGCATCTATAGCAAGCGAACCACCGAGCAACCCGATGACTGTAGCCCGCTCGGGATGCCAACATTATTGGTGGGCGGAGCGCCACCGCAAAACCGTATCCCGTGGCAACGTTATGAAGCTCCGAAAGAGAATCCGTGCCGTACTCAGCCTCAGGTCCGCGAGGTGGTCCGCTGGGAATTGGCGCAAAAATATTTCTTCGATCCAACCTTCGGAGGGGCCCTTATTCCGGGACAACCCAATGTCTTTGCCACCACCATCGATCTGTCCGGCTTTGCCTTCTTGACCGAAGCGCGACGTCTCTCACCGCTAATTTCGCGGCTACGGGTTGAAACCAGCACCCGCACCGATGTCGAGTGGGACCTCGATTACGATTTCCAATCCGGCCGCGTAAATAACACCACAGCACTACTGAATTATCGGATCGGTCAATTCACCCTCGGAGGGGGCAACGCTTTTCTCCATACCCTGGGCCAAACTCTGCCATTGCTTCCCATCGCTGGCCCATCGTTTAACCAGTTTCGCGCACTGCTAGGGTATGGTCAGGCCAACAAACGCGGATTTAGCGCCGCCACCAACCTTGGATTCGATGGTGGACTAGGTTCGCTCCAGTACAGCTCGGTGCAGGCGTCCTACAACTGGGATTGCTGCGGAGCCAGCGTCGAGTACCGCCGTTTTAACCTGGGGACGGTACGTGATGAAAATCAGCTCCGCTTCACCTTTGCGCTGGCCAACATCGGTTCTTTCGGCAACTTGAGACGGCAGGAACGCCTGTACTAGACAGTAGTGCAGAATCATCTTTTTTCAAGTCTTGTCATTCCGAACCCTAGCGAACTCGAACGGAGGAATCTGCATTTCTGTCGGCGCTCGGGAAAAGAAGATTTCTCGCTCCGCTTCGACATGACAACAAGGTTCGCTTGTGCAAGCAATGAAGTGTGGCGGCCCTGTGCCACCACGCTGCCTGTATTAAAATAACCCAATGCTTCTCGCCTCGAAACAGGTTGCCCTGACGGAGCATCTGCGGACCCTGGGCCTCACTCTGGTGGCCTATTCCGGTGGAGTGGACTCAGCTTTCCTGGCATGGGCAGCTCATCAGACATTGGGTGAACAGATGCTGGCAATCATTGCCGACTCTCCCAGCCTGGCCCGTACTCATCTTGCCGACGCAGTCGCTTTCGCCAACGAGCAATCGATTCCGATTGAAGTCATCGCGACCAGCGAGCTTGACCGTCCCGAATACATTCGCAACGATTCCTCCCGCTGCTTTCACTGCAAAGACGAGTTGTTCACCGTGATGGAAGATCTTCGCCAAAAACGTGGCTTCGATTCCATTGCCTACGGAGTGAACGTAGACGATCAAGGCGACTTCCGTCCCGGTCAGGCCGCCGCGAAGCGCCATCATGTTTCGGCGCCGCTACTCGACGCCGGACTCACCAAGCAGGACATCAGAGAGCTCTCACAAGCCGCAGGCCTGCGCATCTGGGACAAGCCCGCATCCGCCTGCCTTTCTTCTCGTGTGGAATATGGCCGTCCCGTGGATCGCGAGACGCTCAGCACCGTCGAACAAGGAGAGGATTCAATTCGCGCACTGGGCTTCCGACAATTCCGCGTTCGCCATCACGGAGACATTGTGCGCATCGAAATTGCGCGGGAAGAACTGCCGCGTGCCCTCAATCCGGAAATGGCAATCGAATTCAGCCGCATCTTCAAAGCACTCGGCTTTAAATTTGTGACGCTTGATCTGGAAGGTTTCCGCTCAGGTTCCATGAACTCGCTGCTCTCGATAGATCAATTGGTTCGCTCCGCCGAATAAAGCGACTAGCCACCAAGGTCACGAAGTATCACCAGTGGAACCCGACGAAAGATCTCCTTGGTGGTCCTTCGTATCCTTACGTGGTTAATCGGTTTTCTTTCGAACGTTACGGAGCCCAGCCAGCCGCTTTCCTATGAGATAATTACCTGTATCTACTAATGTTTAGGCGGTTTCTAGTGACATTTTCCGGGCGTTTAATTGTTCTGTTTTTGTTGGCTTGTTTCGGCTGTTCGGCCCAATCGGCTCCCTCTGCCGATACCCTGCAACGCATCGAACGCGAGGTGCGTTCCTATTACACCGTTCCGGCACACGTGAAGATCGTAGTCGGCGCCATCAAAGCCAGCGAATTTCCCAATTACGACGCCCTCACCATTACCTTCGATGGCGGGGATAAAAAGCAGACTTTCGATTTCCTGCTCTCCAAAGACAGCAAAACACTCATTCGGCTGACGAAACTCGACATCAGCAAAGACCCGTACGCCGAAGTGATGAAGAAGATGGATCTTCAGGGACGGCCGATTCGCGGCAACAAAGACGCGAAAGTGGTAGTCGTCAACTTCGACGATTTCGAGTGTCCCTTCTGTTCTCGCGTGCATTCGACGATCTTCCCGGAATTGTTCAAGGAGTACGGCGATAAGATCGCTTTTATCTACAAGGATTACCCTCTTTCGGAAATTCATCCCTGGGCGATTCATGCGGCCGTCGACGCCAATTGCTTAGCGGCCCAAAGCAATGACGCCTACTGGGAATATGTGGACTACCTTCACGCCAACCAGGGCGAAGTGAACTCAGGGAAAGGTCGCGACGAGAAGTTCGCCACGCTCGACCATCTCGCTTTGCAAAACGGGCAGAAACATAAAGTCGACGAAACCAAGCTTCAGGCCTGCATCAAGGCCCAGAACGAAGATGCTGTAAAAGCTTCAATGAAGGAAGGCGATGCCCTGGGGGTGGACGCTACCCCGACCATCTTCGTCAACGGGCAGGAGGCCGACGGTGCGCTTCCGGCCAGCGATTTCCGGGCGCTATTCGATCACGCTCTAGAACAAGCCGGAGTGACACCGCCAACCCATGTTGCGGCGACGCCTGATGCAGCGCAGGCTCCCAGCAAGTGATTGGCTGCAAAAAGCTGAAAATATCTCACCGGCGGATTTTTCCGCGGAGGAGTCATTGAACAAGAACTCGATCATTCATTGCAGTGTGGCAGCGCTTTTAGCGGCCCTGCTGGCCGGAACCATCGGCTGCAACGGGAGACAGGGTGGCAGCGATGTCGCCGCCAATGTCGACGGACACAAAATCTACCTCGCGGACGTCGAAAAATATTATCAAAACCAGACCGCTGGCTCCGAACAACAGCCCGTCGGCGAACAAGCGACAAGCCTGCGCCTTAGCATTCTGCGCGAGTTGATTGACAACGAAATCCTCATGCGCCGCGCGGAAAAACTGACCCTGCTGGCCACTGACGACGAAGTCGATCGCAAGCTGAACGAGATCAAATCGCCCTACACGGCGGAACAGTTTGCCGCGCGCCTCAAAGAAAAGAACGTCAGCGCCGAAGATTTCAAGCGTGACATCCGCCGCTCATTGACAGTCGATAAGGTGATGAACAAAGAAGTTACTTCCAAGATCAGCATTTCGGATCAGGACGTGACCAACTACTACACGGCGCACAAGTCGCAGTTCAATTTCATCGAGCCGCAATACCATTTGGCGCACATTTTCGTCACGCCCCTGCCCAATCCCCAGGTCCACCAAAACAATAAGGCGCAAAACGAGCCTGAAGCCCGAAAGAAAATTGAGATGGTCTTGAATCGCCTGGAAAGCGGCGATGATTTCGGCACTCTGGCCATGAACTACTCCGAAGATGCCGAAACCTCAGGCAACGGCGGAGACCTCGGCTTCACTCCTGAATCCGGTTTGGCCCGCACCGATCCCAACACGCGAGACGCCGTGCTTAAATTGAAAGCTGGTCAGTACAGTCCCGTCATTACCATCATCGATCCCCGCAGCAAGCAGTTGTACGGTTTTCAGATTGTGAAATTGATTTCCAAAGAACCAGCCGGACAGCGTGATTTTTCAGATCCCCGTGTACAACAGGCTATCCGCGCGCAACTTCAGGACCATCGCGAACAACTGCTGAAAGCCGCCTACTACGAAGTATTGCGCAACCAGGCCAAAGTGGAAAATTACTATGCGCAAAAAGTGCTGGAGAGTAACGGGACGATAAAATAGCGGGCCAGTTTATTCGACGATGGCAAGAACATCGCCGGCATTGACGGTCGCACCCTCCACCGCGATTAGCTTTTGCACAATCCCCTTCTTGGGAGACTTGATCTCGTTCTGCATCTTCATGGCTTCCATCACGACGATGCCTTGCCCTGCCTCGACTTCCGCTTTTTCGCTCACCAACACTCGAATAACTTTGCCCGGCATGGACGCCACCAATTTTCTGGGACCACTTTCGTCTCCGGCTTTTTTCTTCCGCGCCCGCAATGATCGAGGATCGCGGACTTCCGCCGAATAACTTGAGCTGCCAATCCACAAGAACGTACCGCTGGCTGCGACTTCGCGTTTGATTTCGTAGGATCTGCCTGCCATCAGGACCGAGATTGTGTCGTGTCCTGTGAGTGCTGCATCGATCTCGACTTCGCGGCCATCCAGCCGGCATTGCCATCGGCCCTCCGCCCGCGAAAGTTCCAGGCGGTAGGTCTTTCCGTCGATGGTAACGTCGTAGAGCATTAGCTCAACGCCTCGTTCCGCGCGGCCTGCTTCCAGGTGGACGCAGGTACGGTGTCGTCATTCGCTGTAGTCGCGGGGGAGTCTAGAGCAGAAAATAATCCGGCGGCAATGGCAGCAATCTCCGAATGATTCCTTTGTTCGGCTGGTTTGGACTTCAGTAGCCGATCCAGAAATCCGGTATCCAGATTCCCTGCCTGAAAATCTCCATCCCCCAGAATGCGCCGGAACAGGGACAGATTGTTCTTGATGCCGCCAACAAAATATTCGTCTGTAGCGCGCGAGAGCCGGGCGATCGCCTGCGTTCGGTCGCTTCCATAGCTGATGAGTTTGGCCAACAGCGGATCGTAATCAATCGGCACCGTCCATCCTTCGTAAATGCCGCTGTCGAGCCGGATACCTGGGCCCGAAGGCTCCTGCAGCAACGTAATTTTCCCCGGGCTCGGGAAATAATTGTTGTCCGGATCTTCAGCATAAACGCGGCATTCGATGGCGTGTCCGCGAATCAAGACATCTCCCTGCGTGAACGGAAGCTTTTCTCCAGCCGCAATCCGAATTTGCAAATGAACCAGATCGAGACCCGTGATCAATTCGGTCACAGGATGCTCCACCTGCAAGCGCGTATTCATCTCGAGAAAATAAAAGTTCTTTTGCTGGTCGACCAAAAATTCGATCGTTCCTGCATTACTGTAATGAGCAGCCTTGGCCACCCGCACGGCAACCTCTCCCATGCGCCGCCGCATTTCGGAATCGACAATTGGAGATGGAGATTCCTCTAAAACTTTTTGGTGGCGCCGCTGAATCGAGCATTCTCGTTCGCCGAGGTAAACGGTGTTACCGTGTTCATCGGCCAAGACCTGCATTTCAATATGACGAGGATTGACGATGGCTTTCTCTAGATAGACTTCGCCATCGCCGAATGCCCGCTGCGCCTCGCTCCGCGCACCTTCCAACGCTGGACCGAGATCTTTCTGAACATGCACAAGCCGCATCCCTTTGCCGCCGCCGCCGGCTGCCGCCTTCAACATCACGGGATAGCCGATCTTCGCCGCAATTTTCTCCGCTTCCTCAATCGATTCGAGCCCTCGCGAAGTCCCAGGCACGAACGGAATCCCGGCTTTTTCCATTTCTCGCCGTGCGCCGGTTTTCGAGCCCATCATTTCAATCGACGCCGCCGACGGTCCAATGAACTTGATACCCGAATCCGCGCAGGCTTGGGCAAACTTCGCGTTCTCAGAAAGAAATCCATACCCGGGATGGATCGCATCCGCGCCGCTGCGTCGCGCAGCGTCGAGAATCTTCGCCATGTTGAGATACGATTCAGACGCTGCTGACGCACCGATGTGGTAAGCCTCGTCCGCTTTCATCACGTGCAGCGACGCACGGTCGGCGTCGGAATACACCGCGACCGACGTGATTCCCAATTCGCGGCAAGCGCGAATCACTCGTACGGCAATTTCTCCTCGATTGGCAATCAGAATTTTCTTGAACATGCTTTGTTAATGGGCCCGCGCCTGGTGAGGTCGCAAATCCGTATACGCTGCCGTGGAAGAGCGGCCATTCATGGCCGCGTTATTAGCGAGCCACGATTTACCCGGCGCTGAAAGCGCCGCTCTTCCACGGTAGCCGATGCTTTCGTCAACGCGCGAAGTTGAACAGGATCTTGCCTGCCGTCTCAACTCTAGTCCGCCTTGAGTCAAACTAATTTTACTGGAGATTCGTTCTGTGTCTCTGGTCTTTCGAGATACCATGAATTCCGTGAAACCTTCCGATGCCACGCTCGTGCATGCGGACAACTCGTCTGACGAACCATCTCGCTTGCCGATGCTCGGAATCCTCACATTCCTCACGGCCTTCGCCGCAGCACTCCGCTTTCACGCTCTTGCCGCTAAAACCTTCTGGTTCGACGAAGGCGTAAGCATCGGCATCTCCCGGCTCGATTGGTACAACTTTGGGCGTATCTTGTGGCGGCGCGAAGCCAACATGTCGCTGTACTATCTTCTGCTGCGGGGCTGGCTACATCTAGGACAAAGTGAGTTCTTCGTTCGCTCGCTTTCGGTGCTGCTCGCGCTTGCGACCGTTCCCGCAGTTTATTTTTTGGGCCGCAGGCTTTTTGATGCGCGCACCGGGACGATCGCGGCCACTCTGCTGGCAGTCAACGCCTATCATGTGCGGTACGCGCAGGAAGCGCGTAGCTATTCCTTGATGGTTCTCCTTTGCGTAGGTTCGAGCTTGTATTTCCTGAAAGCCCTCGGCTTGCCATCACGCCGGAACCGCACTCTCTATATCCTGCTCAGTGTTGCGGCGGTTTACGCGCATTTCTATTCGGCGTTGTTACTGTTTGCCCAATGGCTGTCACTGTTATTTCTCACCACGGAATCCATTCCGCGGGAAATGAAAAAAACTTGGCGGTGGATCGCACTGCTGGTCTCACCCATCGCAGTTTTCGTGGCCACCACGGGGGCCGGCCCGTTGCGCTGGATCCAGCGGCCTGGACTCAAGAACCTATGGACGCTTGGACTGCGACTCAGCGGCAACGATGGCGCGATTTTATTGATAGCGTACGCAATCGCCTGCCTGGCAGCGGTGGTTCCACTACTCGCCCGGGACCAAACAACACTGCGCGTCTCATGGGAAACCTGGCGATACCGCTTCCTATTGCTGTGGCTGTTTTTTCCGGTACTCTCCGTATTCGTTTTGTCTCAAGCCCGTCCGCTTTTTCTGCCGCGATATTTCATCTTGTGCCTACCCGCTTTAGTGCTGCTTGCAGCCGCCGGGATTTCCCGGATCCGAAACCAATGGATCGTGGTGGTGGCAACGCTGATTGTAGTCACGCTATCCATTCAGGGGACAGCATCCTACTATCGGCGGGACTTCGAAGACACCGACCGGGAAGATTGGCGGCGGGCCTCGCAATACATCCTGGCGAACGCCCAGCCCGGCGACGCCATCCTGTTCCACGTTCCCATGGGACGCATGCCGTACGAATACTATCTTTCTCTGCAAGGTACAATTTCCAAGACTCCGATAGTTCTTTATCCCAGCCACGGCGGCCAAATTGATTTTCGCGACTTTGTCGAGAAACCTTCCTACGACCAGCTCGAACACTCGTTACCTAAATACGAGCGCGTATGGCTGGTGCTGTCACATGCGGGCCCTTCCGGGCAG
>DATBAX010000035.1:0-4918 GCA_036271275.1 Terriglobales bacterium | reverse complement strand
ACAAGTCCGACGTTTGAAGACGCCTTACGAATTCTCGCCGATGTCTTCGCGAGAACGCCGCATCGTCCACCTCGCGCTACGCGACCACTCCGACCTCCAAACCGAAAGCCAGGGCGAAGGCAGCCGGCGGTGTCTGGTGGTATATCCCAAGGATTACAAGGCAAAAGCTTAGCTGTCGGCTTTCAGCTATCAGCTATCAGCTATCAGCTTGGAACTCTCGCTACAATCTTTCTGTGAACCTCGATGACACCATCGTCGCGATAGCCACGCCTCCCGGGCGCGGTGGGATCGGTGTCATTCGTCTCGCAGGTCCAGAAGCAAAAAAAATTGCGTTGCCGATGCTGCGGCTGAAGCATGATCTGGCGCCGGGGCGGGCTGTATTTGGGGAGCTAGTAGAACCACATGGGCATCACCACCAAAACCAACACCAGCCAAATCCGCGGATTGATGAAGTTGTCGTCACTTACTTCGCCAAGCCCCATTCCTACACCACCGACGACATCATTGAAATCTCCGCGCACGGATCGCCTGTAATTTTGTGCCATGTAGTCGAGCTTGCCCTGGCCGCTGGTGCACGCCTCGCCGAGCCCGGCGAATTCACCATGCGCGCTTTCCTCAACGGACGCATCGATCTCACCCAGGCCGAAGCTGTTCGAGACTTAATCGATTCGCAAACGCTGTATCAAGCCAAAGTCGCGGCGCAACAACTCGAAGGCGCTCTTTCCCGCCGCCTGCAACCGATCAAACAAAAACTAGTCGAGCTGATTGCGACCCTCGAAGCCGGAGTCGACTTCGCCGAGGATGATATTTCCGTCTTGCCTTCTGACCAGATTCTGAAGCGAATCGAAACGGTATGCTCACCATTAGAAGAACTCGCAAGAACATTCGCTTACGGAAAAATTGTCCACGAGGGCCTGACCCTCGCCATCGTCGGACGTCCGAACGTCGGCAAATCAAGCCTCTTCAATCGGCTGGTCGAACGGGAACGCGCCATCGTCACCGCGACTCCTGGGACTACGCGGGATCTCGTCACTGAAACGGTTGCCATCGGTGGCATCCCGGTAAAGTTGATCGACACCGCAGGCATTCGCCGCGCGCTCGATGAAGCGGAAAGCATTGGCATCCGCAAATCCCTGGAAACGATTGCCGATGCCGACTTGGTTCTGGTGGTGAGAGATGCGTCACAGTCCATCACGGCGGAAGACGAAGAATTGCTGAAACCAATCACGGGACGCCCGGTAATTTTGATCGAGAACAAATGCGATCTGCCCGCCGCAAAGTCCGAGCCGGGAAGCGTGCGAACTTCCGCTCTCACCGGAGAAGGCATCGCCGAACTGCGAAACGAAATCCTAAGACACATTGGCAGCGAATCCGGCGCTCAATCCGAAACTGGATTTCTTACCAACGCGCGCCATCAATCGCGCGTGCGCGAATCGATCACTGCGCTGGAAACTGCCCAATCCGCTGTCGGCAACAAAGTCCCCCATGAAATGCTATTGCTCGATTTGTATGGCGCTTTACGCCCGCTCGACGAAATCACCGGGACCACCACCAACGACGATATCCTCAATCTGATTTTCAGCACTTTCTGTATCGGAAAATAGATCTACTTTTGCGCGGCTACCGGAACCGTTTGACTCACCAGATTCCACCCCCGCATCGCCACTTGGACTGCGCCTCGTACAGCCGACGCTGGGCTTTCTATCTCAATCTCCCGGCTTTCCCCGGGCAACAACGAGACATAGTTGTCAGTGAAATACGCGGGCAAGATGCGCGAGCCATCGGACGCATTCAACAGCGTCAACTTATCCACCAGTGACACCACGCTGCCCGTGTTCTGAAGTTTCACTCGCACATGAACGTTTCCGTCCGCGGAGGAAGAACTTGCCGTCGCTGAGATCGAAGCCACTGCCAATCGGTTCAATTGCCGATACGATGCGCTATCCTCTCCAAGCCAATAGAAATTTTCCGAAACGATTTCGCCGGTTGGATTCCGTAATCCCAGTTTCACCAGCACCATGCCGTCTATTAATAATTTTCCCAACTCCAACTTGAATCCATCGGTTTCTGCGTCCGCGCTGGCGTCTTTTTTCTCTTCATGATGTAGCAACAACTTGTTGTCGAGCGAATAAACATCGGCGCTCACCAACAATCCAGCCAATGCAGCATTCGTTGTATTCACAATCGCGACATCGTAGTTGGATAAGTCCAGTTGCACGTGCACCGGCTCGCAAGCCTTTTTCACTCCGTAGAAAGAAGCTTGCGTGTCGTAGTCCGAACTCAGGATTTGCCAGGTGTTGCTGGGCCACGCAGGCTGCGTCATCCACAGCATGCGTCCGCTGTTGGGAGTCCACAGGTGCGCATTCATGCCTTCGAAGATTGCACGGTGATCGACGTAATTCAACATTTGCGCCTTGCGTTCAAAGTCTTCGAGGCTGGTGGGCGCGCCAAACTCCGCCTGCACTTGCGCCATGAACGGAGCCATGTCGCCGTTTCCGCTCTGGTGCCAATCGTGATATGCCCAGGCATCGCTGATGGGCCACTGATCTTCTTTTGGAATCGACGCGCGAAACGATTCCAATGTTGAAAACGATGGCGTGCCGGTTTCCACCGAAAAGCCGCGATTCAATGCCGTGTAATAAAGCACCGGGTCCATGTATTTGTAGGGCCCGCTATTTTGCAGATTCACCTGGTTCGAACTGGGCGAGTAATATCTCGTTCCATCGAGCGATCGGATGAGCTCCGCCAATCCGTCACTGATAATGGGTTGCGGCACGCCTTCGTTTCTTCCGCACCACATCACGATCGATGGATGGTTGCGAAATCGGAGAATTGTGTCGCGAGCATTATCGAGAAACAACGCCGGGTCCTGTGCTTCGACGTTGTAATTTTCGGTGGATTCCCAGAAATCATTCCATACCAGCAGTCCATACTCGTCGGCCAGATCGAAGAAGACTTCTTCGGTGTCCTGACCAACCCAGTTACGAATGATGTTGAGGTTCGCATCGTGATGCAGACGGAAATACGGTTCCAGGTGCGCCCGGGAAACGCGCTTGCGAGAGTCGTCCATGCCCCAGTTGCCGCCACGGCAGGCGATCTTCACGCCATTCACCTTGATCACAAGATACGGGCCAGCCTTCGCGTCATCCACTGCTTTGACTGCGTTGGAAGATTCGCCACCCGGCGCGAGCGATGCCACCCATGACTTCCAGTGTTCTTTCCAATCCGCAGGATACGTGGCAGGAAACGGCTCGGCTGCCGGAATTTCACGCATCCCGTTGTGACTCACGTCGACGACCTGTTGACTTGCTGCCCGCGCCGCTGTCGGAGAATATTCCAAACGCCGCAGATGTCCTGTACCGTCGAGCAAGCTCAGCTCATAAGTGATCTCGCGAATTCCGAACCGAACTTGTTTCGCGTCTGACTCGTTGCTGCCCTCGGAAAAGCTCAACTTCAACTTGTACAGCTCTTGCTTGCCGTATCCATTCGGCCACCAAAGCCGCGGATGCTGCACCTTCAACTGCGCGAACTCTGCGGAAGACAACTTCACCGAACTTTTCCCTGGGGGCATTGTGATGTCTTTATTGACAGCGGTGTCGTCGAATGAGGCCTTGAGTGTGCCGTGTACGGGCGTACCCGAAAGATTCTCGAGTGGCACCGTGATCTCGACATCGGCGCTGCTCGTATCGGGTAGCGGCAGTTTGGTGACTACCTGAGCATCGCCAATTTTCACTTCACTCGTGGCCGTCAGGGTGACCGGCTGCCAAATTCCTGTGTCACGATCGCGGACCGCAGGAATCCAATCCCATCCCTCGGTCGCCACAAATGTCGGGCCATCCAGACACATCATTCCGCCGTTCTCGCCCGGGCCTCCTTTGATCGACTGTTCCTGCGGAATCCCCGGATGCGGCGGTGGCGATACCCGCACCGCCAGCGCGTTGGTTCCTCCAGCCTTCACCACGCTTGTGACATCGAACATCCCGCGGATGAAAGCGCCCGTAATCGTACCCAGCAATTCCCCGTTCAGCCAGACTTCTGCTTTGTAATTAATTCCCTGAAATGTAAGCGTGAGCCGCCGACCGCTTGCGCCCTTCGGAGTCTTGAACTCTGTGCGATACCAGTAATCCTGCTGGTTCAAACTTTCCGGAATTGCCAGATTGTTCAATCCGTAGTCCGGATCGGGATACACTCCTCGATCGATCATGGTGGTGAGCACGGTTCCGGGTACGGTTGCCGCCCACCATTCCTTTGCTTTGAAATCCGGCTGTGAGATCGCCGCGCCTCGGGCATCCACTTTTGGCGCGGGAGTCATATTCCAACCAGCAAGAACCCACTCGTTGTCACCTTTTGGCTCGAGAGAATTACGCTGCGCCGACAGACTTTGTGCAACTGGACGCGAAAATGCCGCCTTGCTGTGCGGCATGGTCGCGCCATCCTGTGGCGCACGATATCCGGCTTGTCCGCGGGTCTGCACTGGCCACGGTTTCGAACCTTCCTCGTACCTGGTCAGCGAGAAATCCTCTGGCTGGTGATTGAGTTGTTTGACTTCGTCATCGCTCAGCGCTTTTCTAATTAAGTTCAGCGACGCAATCTTCCCGCCAAAATGCTGCCAACTTGGCATCGCAGAAATCGGCGGCGCCATTTGCAGGCTCGAACTCACGCTGCCGAGGTCGAGCTTTCCATGGGCGGCCAGCTCACCATCGCTGTAGAGCCGAAATTCGCTGCCATCAAACGTTGCCGCTAGAAAATGCCATTTCCCCGGACCAAGCGCAGCCAAGCCCGACAAGCTGTTGTCCTTGCCCATCCATAAAAATAGGTGCCCGTCATCCAGCGCCAGATACCGCGAATACTCTTCCGCCGGATCTCCCATTCCCGCGACCAAAGTGGGTGCCTTCAGCGCCTCTTCATGCTTAACCCA
>DATBAX010000034.1:0-4597 GCA_036271275.1 Terriglobales bacterium | reverse complement strand
CTCGAAGCTTTACTACTACGACCAGGCCAGTTCCACGATGGAGATCGTGAATCTGCTCCAGCACGAATCTGAATTGTTTGGGACATACGATCAATTCCTTGCCGACTGCAAAAAAGGCACACTTCCCGACTACAGTTTCGTCGAGCCCAACTACAACGATCATGATGGCGACGATGGCGAAGAGCTGGCTTCCGATCAGCATCCTGATCATCACGTGCAGGCGGGAGAACTTTTTATTGCGTCGGTATATAACGCGATCAAACAGAATCCCGACTTGTGGAAGAGCACCGCGCTGCTGGTGGTGTATGACGAGCACGGTGGAATCTATGATCACGTTCCACCACCGGCCTGCATGGCCGATGGATTCGTGGCGTCTCCGAACGATACGGGGACAGGACGAGAATTCCGCTTCGACCGGCTAGGAGTACGAGTTCCGGCAATTTTAATTTCTCCATGGATTCCGAAAGGGACCGTGGTGAAGGGTCCACAGGAACCCGGTGGCGGGCGGACTTTCGAGCACGCGTCTATTCCGGCGACAGTGACTTCGCATTTCCTGGGGAGTTACGATCAGCGATCACCACGCGAAAAAGCGGCCGACACGTTTCTTGATTTGCTTACTCTGCCAGTGATGCGGACGGATGGCCCAGACTTTCAGTAGATCGAGGTTGCGATTTCCATGACCGTAATCAAAGTTCCCCAACCACCGAAGAGTGCTTTCAACAAGAATCGACCGGTGTCGGCCTTGCTCAAAAATCAAATGGAGCACATGCAGACAGCCGAATTCAGGCTTCCCGCACGCCAGCAAACCAATATTTACATCAACAAGATCAGGACTGAAGGCGAGGCCGCGGAATACATCCGGCAAGTCACGGCCATCCTGCATCCGGAGGGCGCGAGGCCCGCGGGACTTGAGCTTGCCGCCATGGCTGAGAGGAAATCTGCACGGAAAAAGAAGGGCAAAGTTAAGCCGAAGACTAAAAAGAAGTCCCCGCGCAACAAGAAGAAGTAGCGAAGGAGTTTTCATGCGTTGGAGTTTTCTGATTCTCGTCGTCCTGGCCGGTGCTGCGGCCCTTGCACAAGAAAGTCAGTTGCAAGCCGATTTTCGGCATGAAGGTGAACACGTCAAAGAGAGTTGTGATTCTTTCAGCTTCAAATCGTTTGCCAGCTGTGCTCAGGAGTTTGTCACCGACCATCCGCTGCATCTGGCGCTGGGCAGCATTGCGCCGCAGAACGGTTTTGGATTCGGTGCGGCTTTTGTGACTCACTACACGCCTAATGAGAGTTGGCGGCTTAGCTGGGACGTCGATGCCGTAGCTGCCACCGGTGGTTCCTGGCGCACCGGAGCGTACATGAAAATCATTCACACTCCGATTGAGAAGATTACTGTTGTTAAAGATCCTACGGGGCCGCCGAAAAAGAGTTCATTGGCGGTCCATCCTTACACCGTCATCAACGTTTATGCACAAGCGATTTCCCTGAACAAACTTTTCTTCTTCGGCCTTGGGCCGGATTCAACTTTGGCAGGCAAGTCTGTTTTCGGGATGACTCAAACCATTGTTGGAACAAATGTGATCAAGCCAATCAAAGGTGGACTCAACCTTTCGTTGCTGGGCGAAGCGAATGGACGATTTGTAAACTTGCGAGGAAATCACAGCACTTCGGATCCGTCGATCGAGCAGTCTTACACTGAGGTCAGCGCGCCGGGACTCGCGACGCAGCCCGGCTTCTTCCAGCTTGGAGAAGGCGTGCGCATCAAGCCGGTGCTATTCGGCGATCATCTTCAGTTGAATTATCTGGTCAACTTCCAGCAGTTTTTTGCGCCGGCGGACTCGACGTACTCTTTTCGGCGATGGACGGTTGATCTGGATAACGAATTTCCGTTGTATCGAAACACGCAGTCATACGCGGCGAAAGACACCAACGGGCCTGATGAATGTTCGCAGGCGGTTGGGGCTGAGAACTGCCCGGCGGTTTCCACATCACGCAACCGGCAGGGCACAATTGGATTTCGTTTCTTACTCTCCGAATCGATCGCCGATGCCGGGAGCACAGTCCCATTTTACTTTCAGCACACGCTGGGCGGATCGGACATCAATGGCAATCCTGCATTGAGCAGTTTTGCCGACTACCGTTTTCGCGGTCCGAATTTGATGCTGCTGCATGAAAGTTTTGAGCATTCCATCTGGGGCCCGTTCGGATTTACGTTCCTCGCCGACCAGGGAAAAGTCGCACTGGCTCGGGGCGACGTGGATTTCCAGAACCTTAAACACAGTTTTGCCAGCGGAATTACTTTGCGCGCGGGCGGCTTTCCTCAAGTATTTCTGCTATTTGCGTGGGGCGGCGGCGAGGGAAATCACACGACCGCATCCATGAACACTTCGTTGCTGGGAGGGTCGGCGCGGCCATCTCTGTACTGAGTGAATTCTTTGAGAAAATGCCATTTGACGACTGCGGCCCTTCCGTACTAATGTGAAATTACACCGGAAAGGAGGTGGTCGGATGACAAGTTCTGATTGTTGTGGCAATTGTTGTGCTGATCAAAGACCAGGTGAGGTGGCTGAGACTTAGAGCGGTCGCTCTAATACTTCCGGGGCGCGGAATGGTGCGTGCCGGTAACCAACCACGATGCACGAACGGTGAGTTAGCTTGATCTAATTAGGTCGTAACTAGTGAAGATCGGAGCGCCCGGCATAGGTCGTGCCGGGACCCGAATTGTGCCGAAGGGGCCACGTAGAGTGACCACCTCTTGGTCAATATCAACCAGTCCACCGGACGGCCCGCGTTTGCAAAAGCGCGGGCCGTTTGCTTTTGGAAATCGTGGAATGGCGTATGATTCTCGCGCGATGACAATCATTGATCCTGAGCAGGAAAAACATCGACTGACCGCACTTTATTCCAGCCTCACCGATGATGAGTTGGAAAAAATCGATGATGATCCTGCAACACTGACCGATGCGACCCAGGAAGCGTTGCGCGCCGAAATGAGCCGGCGAGGTTTGACCAATCCAGTCCAATCAGGGCCAACTGATGAGATCGAGGTCCAGAAACTTGTGACGCTTCGCCAATTCCGCGACCTGCCAGAAGCCTTGCTGGCTAAGGGCGCTCTTGAGTCTGCCGGGATCGAAAGTTTTCTGGCCGACGACAACATGGTGCGTATGGATTGGTTTATTTCCAATCTCATTGGCGGCATCAAAATTAAAGTCAAACCCGAAGATCTGGAGGCGGCGCGGGAGATTTTGGACCAGCCGATTCCGGAGGGATTCGACGTTGAAGGTGTCGGAGATTATCAACAGCCGCGCTGTCCGCAGTGCCAATCGCTCGATGTCACATTTCAGCAATTGAATCAGCCGGTTGCCTATGGAAGCGCGTGGCTGAATCTCCCTCTTCCGATTCACTATAAGGCCTGGCGCTGTCGTGCTTGTAAACATGAATGGAAAGACGCGGCGGAAACTCTGGAACCCTAGCGTTCGAATCCGCGGCGGACCACTTCGGCGGTATCTTTCGCGAGCGGAAGTTTGGCGGCTTCTTCCTGAGTGAACCAACGGGCATCGTCGGCATCGCCTGCGGCCAATACATCGCCAGAAATTCGACGACAGAGAAAGTCAATCAGGACGTAGTGATAGCGGACGCGATTCCCTTCATCGCGGATCACTCGATCAAAGACGCCCAGCAGCTCTCCTGGCTCAACGGTCAATCCGGTTTCCTCCTGGGCTTCGCGGATGGCGGCTTCTCGCACCGTCTCGCCCAACTCCAACATGCCGCCGGGGATGGACCATTCGCCCAGCAGCGGCGGTTGTCCGCGCTTGATTAAGAGCACGCGGGCGTTTTCGATGATGATGGCGCCGATTCCGACTAGTGGTCGATCTGGATATTCCCGTTTCATGTTTAGGGATTCTAGAGCATGAGCCGGTTGGCGTGGGACGTTCGATGCTCACGAGTGAAAGGTCAAAATCCTAGTTCTATTGCAGGCGATACGATTGTAGGGGTCCTTCGACTCCGTGGAAAGTGCGCATCGCGCACTTTCCACTGCGCTCAGGATGACAGAGAACTTATGGATGCGGAAAGTTATTTTGGTGCGTAAAATGTGGGGGTGTCCCTCGAAGAATACAAACGCAAACGCCGATTTGAAGAAACTCCGGAGCCTCCGCCCAAGCTGGAAAAGAAGAAGGGCCATCGATTTGTAGTGCAGAGGCATGCGGCTTCGCGGCTGCACTACGATTTCCGGCTGGAGATGGAAGGCGTGCTGAAGTCGTGGGCTGTGCCCAAAGGGCCGTCACTCGATCCTGCGGACAAGCGGCTGGCGATGCAGGTGGAAGATCATCCTGTTTCTTATTTTGATTTTGAAGGCACGATTCCCGAGGGCAATTATGGCGGCGGGACTGTCATGGTGTGGGACGTCGGGACCTGGGAACCGCTTTCGCCTGTCCCGGTGAAAGGAAAATATGTGCCCGGCACCGATGCCGAGGCGGCCGCGATGTTGAAAGGTGGAGACTTCAAAATCAGGCTGCATGGCAAACGGCTGAATGGCGATTTCGCGCTGATTCACATCAAGGGGCGGCGGCCGGGTAGCAAGGGCACGGAGTGGCTCTTGATCAAG
>DATBAX010000033.1:0-4776 GCA_036271275.1 Terriglobales bacterium | reverse complement strand
CAGCACCAATTCGCTGTCTAACCATGTTTCCAGTTTGATCCGTCGCCCTGCATCGGGCAGAGAAGCAATGCCTCTGCGAATTTCACCCAAAGTCAAAACACTTAGGTAAAGTAGCTGCTCATCAGTGGCTTCGACCCAGTTTGTCACGTTGGGGTTCGGTCTGGGCTTGATGAGTTCCGAGATCACATTGGTGTCAAGTAGGAACCCGCTCATAACTCGATCTTCCGCCCGAAGTCAGGCTTCCGTTCGAGGTCGAGGTTCGCATTCGCCAAAGGAGACTGCAAGAAAAACTTCACCAGATTACGCGGCTGACCGGCGCGTTGGTGGAGTCGCTCGAACTCCTCGACGCGGAGAACTACGACCGCATCTTTCCCCTGACGGGTGATGTATTGCGGACCCTCCGAGCGGGCGCGACGGAAAAGCTCACTGAACTGGGCTTTTGCGGTTTGTAACTGCCAGAGGCGACGGGATGTGGTTTTTGGCGTTTTCATAAACTGACTAGTCTGACTAGAATTAAGTTTAAGACTTTTCGGCAAGGATAGCAAGGCCGAACGGTCACGTCCTGCAATTCCTCAATCGGCGCATCTAACCGTTTTCGGAATCTTAAAGATCCCGGAAATCCCATTTTATAAGGACCTCGAACGTGAACCTCAAGAGTCATTGGCTATTGCTGGTTTTGCTATGCAGCATGCCTGCCTTTGCGGACAAGAACCGGCGCGAAGCAGAGAAAATCATGGTTGGCGTGGAAGATTCTCTCAAGCGGGTTGGGACGGTGCATCAGGCTTCCGCGGGGAGTCGCAACGGAATGGATTGTGGCGTCGCGTGGTCAGAGAGTGTATTGGTGACCGACCACCTGGGGTGTAAGGTTACGATCTCGCAGACCGGAAGCAACGTGCAGACGTGCTCGAAAGATGGGTCAAACGACCAATCGATCGTGTCGAACGAGTGGGACAATCGCATCAGCTTCGATCTGGGCGCTCTAAATAGTGCGACTGTGAAGTTGAAGGACAAGAAGAACGAAACGCTGAACGATTTCCCGAATACAAGCACCGCGAAAATCTATGAGATATCTTTTACCGCCAAGCGTCAGGAGAGAGTGATTTCATGGTCGTCGAGATTGAAATATGTAAGTCGGAACGCAAAGACCCTTACAGGTGGCGGCGACGTAAGGACAGATCATCAGGAAGGCGTCTGGGAACAATTTGCGTTTGCGGTAAGCGATGACGCGATAGGGAACCATCTCGTGCAAGCCCTTTCGCAGGCAATGGACTTGTGTACAAGCAGGAAGAAATAAGAATCAATTATTTGCGAGCAATTGGCCCCAGACTGGGGGCGGAGTTTTCCCAGAGGGCTTGCAGCAAACGCTCTCGCCCCAGAACCTCCTCAAGAACCAAAGATTGTGCGGCCAGAGACCCTTGCAGTTCCAAAATTCTGCGGCCCAGTCGCACCCGCGCCCGTAGTTCTTCCGCTTCGAATGGCTTCGTAACATAATCGTCGGCTCCAGCGCGCAGTCCGGCCGCTACGTCGGCTGCGCTGTTTCTGGCAGTCAGAAGAATTGCGTAGGTACCTGCCGTGGCAGGATTGGCGCGGAGCGCGCGGCATAGTTGCGGTCCGCTCATGCCGGGCATCACCCAGTCGAGAAGTGCCAGGGGCGGAGGATTTTCTTGCTGCAAAAGGACCCAGGCAGCGACTCCGTCCTCGACCGATATGATTTCGAATTCGGCAGTTAACAACTGCTCCAGGGCGCGGCGGAAAAGTGCGTCATCTTCGGCGATTAAGACTCTCACAGGTCACCCTTAGTCTTGGCTCATGGCTCGTTCGGTGGCGAAAAGTTGAGATCGCAACAGCGCAGTCATCTCAGACGTTTTCATAAAAGTATGCTGGGCAGCAGTAACTTCCAGCCGGCGCGCCGTCTCGGAAACTTCCGAGGTCCCGAGGTAGTGCAAATGTTCCTGCAAATCACGCGCGGATTGTTGCAGCAGCTCGGGACGGCACTCCAGCAAGGCGCGGTCTATCTGATCCAACAGCCTGCGGTTTTCCGTGGCAAAAATTCCAATGAGATCGGCGAGAAGGGTTTCATCGCCGCCAACCCTTTCCAGCGCTTTTGTCCGGTCCCACATCGTAGGCGGCCGGGTGGGATGCAGGGATTCCGGATTAGTAAAGGCGAGGAGAGCGATCTTAATTTGGGAAGAACTGACTGGCTTTTCGATGTACGAATCCATGCCAGCGGTTAGGCAGCGGTCCCGTTCGGCGCTTCCGCGCAGGCCCGTCATGGCAATGATTGGCACATGATCGGCGAAGGTGCTTTCATGGCGACGAATTGCGGAAGTGGTTGCAATACCGTCCATTCCCGGGAGCGCCAGATCCATAAAGACCAGGTCAAAATGGTGGGAACCGAAATGAGCCAGGGCCTCCTTGCCAGTTCCGGCCAGGACAACGGCCATGCCGATTTTCTTTAGCGTTCTGGCCATCAATTCCTGGGTGTCAACGTCATTTTCGGCCACCAGAACACGAAATTGGCAGAAGGGAGGTGTCATCCCTTGAAATATCGCCCTCGACGAAGCAAAACTTTAGGGATGAACTCGCAGGCCCAGCGGAGTGTGCAAAGTAGTTCCCATTTTGGGAAGGACTCACAGAAAACAACGGCAATAGCTCATAAAGGCCATAGCCTTCGGACCATAACTATGGAAGGATGACTGCACAGATTTATGTAGTTTCTTTTTGCTTCATACCCAGTTCTGTTTGTAGGAGAAAAATACAGTTGAATCAATCAGCGCAGCGTGTGCGCCTACGCAGTTCCGTCCGGCGCAGAAACGCTATAGGATTCGCGGTTGTCTTTTTGGCGGTATTCGGCGTAATTTGTTTCTTCACGAGTTCTGTTTTTGTTCGCAATTCTGACGCATCGTCTCCATCCCAGATCGTTCTCAATTCCAACTTTAAGGTTGCAACTGCAAGTCAGAACCTGGTCGCATTGGCACAGGAGACGGCCACACCAGTGCCGCTCGACCAATTGCAGGTCGATGTTTATCCATTCTCGGTGGTTCCCGGCGGAGTGCGAACGCCACTGGAACTGCGCGAAGCCAGTAACCGGGATGAGGTTGTGGGAAAGCACTATGCGGGATTCGACTTCAACAAGGCCAGGGTAATTCAGGTCAGGCAACCGAGACTGGTCTATGTGTCGTATCGGATTGACGAGAAGATTTTCTGGACCCGGAAGCGGCTGAGTCTTCACGTAGGCGAGAAGTTAATCACGGACGGCAAGACCACGGTCCGAACCCGTTGTGGAAATCAGGTTTCGGTCGTTCCGCATGTCCTTCCACATGTAATTACGTCGCCACCGGAACCGGCGGTGGAATCGCTTGATCGACCAATTACCGCGCCGGTTGCGCCTCCGATCCCGTTCGAATCTGCATTGTTGCAGTCTCCGGGGTTCGAAGCCAAGGCGCAGCCGCCCCTGGGTGGAGGTTTTTCTCCGGGATTGCCCGGGCCCTCACCGATTGGCGGTGGCGGTTGTGTGCCTGGACGCTCCTGTTTTACTCCGCCAACCTCTGGACCGCCGCCGGTGAATATGGCCGAGCCCGACGCGCCCTCTTTACTCGGCTCTCTCGCTTTATTCTGGGTCGGCGTGGTGGGAGTTTGTTTTCATCGCTGGAAGATTCGTAGGGAGCATTCAGCACGCGGCACTCAGCATTCAGCCATTGGCAATTAGCATTTAGCGATTGGCATTAGCCCTCATTGGGTTTTGCCGGGATTCGGCAAGATCCGTTGGTGGCTCAATGTTGAGTGCTGAATGCTACTGGTAGTGGTGCAGTTTGAAATGAGAATCGTGTCAGGGCATGGCCTTTGGCCGTGGCGAATCAATCTAAAGGAAGCATTGCCGCGCCGAGAGGCGCGTTAATCGATTCGCTCCAAAATGGCAGGGCTGAAGCCACTGCCCTGACACAAACCAACATCTCACACAGCACCTCCACCATATTGTTTCTCAGGTTGCGCTAAACGCAGTTTCTCCTTTAAGCTCACGAGGCCCGATTCTTCACCGGGCGTTCTTCCTGGAGGAACTTTCAACGTGCGTCGTCTGCTGCTGGCCGTCTGGTACTTCTTTCTCGGTTCTTCCTTTCTTGCCAACTTCGCCAATGCTCAGGCGATCCGCTTGTCCGTCGATCTGACGGACGCGCCGCGCAATATCTTTCATGCGCAGCTCGCAATTCCGGTCAAGCCGGGGCCGTTTACATTGGTGTATCCGGAATGGATTCCCGGGAACCATCGTCCCAGCGGGCCCATCGCAAATCTCACCGGGTTGGTGATCAAAGCGGCCGGCCAAACCTTGGTCTGGAACCGCGACCCGGTTGATATGTATGCGTTCCACGTCGAAGTCCCGGCGGGAGTGAGCGAACTGCAGGTATCTCTGGATGACATTACTTCCAGCGGAAGCGCGGGAGCGAGTGGCGGAGCGGCATCGTCGAATGTACTGGATTTGAATTGGAATCAAGTCGTTCTCTATCCGCAGGGAACGAGTTCGGATGAAGTGCAGTTTGTCCCGTCAGTGCATTTGCCCGCGGGATGGAAATTTGGCACAGCGCTCATCGTCGCCAAAACGTCGGGAGACGAAACCGAGTTCAATCCGGTTTCGTTGACTACGTTGGTGGATTCTCCACTCATCGCCGGAGATCATTATCGCCAAATCACGCTTACCAAGCCGGGAGAGACGCCGATACATGTCATGGACATCGTGAGTGAAAGCGATGTGGCATTGGCGATGACTCCGCAGGACCTCGA
>DATBAX010000032.1:0-13935 GCA_036271275.1 Terriglobales bacterium | reverse complement strand
TCTGGGAGAAAATGTGGTCAAGAGCCTCGCGGATTTGGCCGCGCCGCGCATGGTCTACGTATCATGTGATCCCGCGACTCTTGCGCGGGATTTGGTTGGCTTGCTCGGCGCTGGATACCGGGTGGAGCAGGCGCATCTCATTGATCTATTTCCTCAGACCTATCATCTGGAAACTGTTCTCCATCTCGCGCGGTAACTTTTCCTTCAAAGAAGTGTCCTTGTGACCGCACCAGCCGGACGCCAACCCTTGCTTTGGGTTGCGCTGGCCTTTTCCACGGGAATTTCCACGGGACTTTACGCGTGGCGTCCGCCGCTGTGGTGGCTAATTGCGGCGATTGTATTCTCTGCGTCGGGAATTTATTTCTCACGGCGCAGAGCGTGGGCGGCCTATGGGTTGGGCTTGGGAGCAATTTGTTTTATTGGCGCGCTCGTGATTCAGATAGGTGGCGCCTCCGATTCGAGCGGTGCGCGTGTGCTCGAGTTTGCGGATGGGAGAGAAGTTGTTATCACTGCCCACGTCACTGCGGAGGGGACTCAACGCAGCGACATTCCCGGCGAAGCGAGTCAAAGAATCGATGTTGAAACCGAGCAGATCGCCATCAATAATCAAAGCTTTCCTGTTCACTCCGGAATTCGACTCAGCGTTTTTAGTAAAGAAGAGGATGACGCGTCCACATCGCCGCATTTGTTCCAGTACGGCGAGTGCTTAAGATTTCCTGCCAAGATTTATCCGCCACGCAATTTCCGCAATCCGGGCGCATTTGACTATCAGGGATATCTGGCGGAGAACGGGATTGCCGCTCTCACTTCGGCGAAGGCTGAAGATATTGAGTTGCTACCCGGTTTTTCCGGCCATCGCGCCGAATTCTGGCGGACGCGGATTCGGCGCAGCATTATTCAGAGAATCCATGTCTTGTGGCCCGCTTCGAAATCGGCATTGATGGAAGCTATGTTGCTGGGCGATGAGTCCGTGATCAATCGCGATGTCCTGTTCGATTTTCAGCGTTCGGGAACTTATCATGTGCTGGTCGCATCAGGGCTAAAAGTTGGGATTCTCGCGCTCGGGACATTTTGGCTGTTGCGTCGCTTGCGGGTAAATGATTTTGCCGCCAGTGCTATAGCGGTCCTGCTCACCGTGGCTTACGCAATTCTTACGGACGTCGGAGCACCCGTCTGGCGGGCTACCTTAATGCTGATTCTTTTCCTCGCGGCGAAGCTGTTTTATCGGCAGAAATCCACGTTGAATACGATCGGAGCCGCAGCGCTTGCCCTACTCATCGTCAATCCGAGAGCGCTGTTGGGGGCAAGCTTTCAACTCAGCTTCCTGTGCGTGCTCGTCATCGCGGGAGTCGGAGTGCCCATAATTGAGCGCACAACGCAACCGGTAATTCGCGCCCTGCGGTATCTCGATTCGCTGGGCTATGACCGCGCGCTGGCGCCGCGGCTGGTGCAGTTCAGACTCGACCTTCGCATGATCATTGGACGTCTGGAGCGGTTCGCCGGAAAACGCATTCCATCTTTCACACTGATTTCTGCATGGCGCATGGCGTTTGGCGCGACCGAGTTTGTAGTTGTTTCCATTATCTTGCAGTCGGGATTCGCATTGCCGATGGCCTATTACTTTCATCGCGCAACAGTTGTGTCTCTGCCAGCAAATATTCTGGCGGTCCCGCTGACGGAAGCGGTTGTGGTGGCCGAGATTATCGCGGTGGCTGTAAGTTACGTTTCGCTCACAATCGCAAAGATTCCGGCATTCATTGCCAACCTGGCGATGGCGGGAATTTCCGGCGCAGTGCGTTGGCTGGGAAGTCTTCGCGTAGCGGACACTCGCGTCGCCACTCCACAGCTTGGAGCGATTATGCTGGCTGCATTCGCGATAGTGTTGGCGATGGTGCTTGCCCGCCGGCGTGCATGGCTAGCCAGCGCCGGACTCGCGTCACTGATCATCAGCGCTCTTTGGATTTCTATAGTTCCGCCGCATCCCCACGTCCGCGATGGGGTGTTGGAAATGACGGCAATCGATGTCGGGCAGGGTGATTCGATTCTGCTCGTTTCGCCGCAGGGACACACGATGCTGGTGGATGCCGGCGGCATCCCACGCTGGATGCACTCGGAACTCGACATCGGCGAAGACGTGGTCTCGCCATATTTATGGTCGCGCGGGATTTCGCGGTTGGATGTGGTCGCACTCACCCACGCACACGCCGATCACATGGCTGGGATGGGGGCGGTGCTGGCAAATTTTCGTCCGCGGGAATTGTGGTTGGGGGTGGATTCGCCTGCGGCGGAATTGCAAAGCCTGCTCATTGAAGCGAAAAAATTGGGGATTGTGGTGAGCGAGCACAAAGCCGGCGACAACCTCGAACTCGGTGGGGCTGCAATTCGAATCCTGGCGCCTCCCCCAGATGCCGACGCGAAATCCTTGCGCCCGAACGAAGCATCACTGGTAATGAAGATTTCCTACGGTCAGACATCCGCACTGCTGGAAGGGGATGCGGAAAGAAAAACCGAACGCCGAGTCGCGGAAGAGGAGCCGCAAGCCGATGTGCTGAAGGTTGGACACCACGGCAGCGCGACTTCCACCTGGCCTGAATTCTTGTCAGCCGTGCATCCGAGGTTCGCGGTGATTTCGGTGGGAACCCGCAACGTCTATGGGCATCCGCGATGGGACGTGCTGAATCGGCTGGGGGAATCCAAAGTTTCCACTTATCGCACGGACATGGATGGAGCGGTCACTTTTTATCTGGACGGCAAGAACGTTACTTCTCAGCCTGCGGATCTTCGGCAATGGTGATTTCGGCAGTTTCGTCCTCGGGCGCGCGCCGATATTCTTCAATCAACTGGCGCGCTTTGTCGGCATCTTCCTCGCGCGTCAGAATCACCGTGCCACCCACTCCGGGCAATACGTTCTGCTGTGCCTCCAAAGAGGTCAAGTCTGAATCGATGCCGGCGGACTCAAGCAGTCCGCGCACAATCAATGCCTCGGACTCTTCCTCCGTATCAAATACGCGCACCAGTTTTTCATTCGGATTCGGACGGGGATCGGTGGAAGTGGGGTTGGCCATTATTTCTCCAGTCAGAACTGCTTTTCAATTCTAACCTGCGAGGGCCATCGCAGTCTCCCTGACGGGCCCGGCCTTCTGAAGCGACCCCAGAGCTTTTCAAAGAAACGCAACGTCACCTTTGTGCGATACATCCAATCATCGATGGATGCTCCGCCACAGGAAGCCCTTCTCATCCGCCGTCTGCAAATGATGATCGGTATGGTGATGTCTGTAATCAGCCAGGATCCAAATCTCACCGTGGAAGAAGCCGCCGAACTGGCCGCAGGGGCCAAGCGGTCTGCACTCGCCATGTTTCCGGACAAAGAACTGGCCTACGATCTTCTCTACAAGCCTCGCTTGCAACGGCTAATCAGAGAAAGGTTCCGGTTGCAGTAGGACTTGAATCAGATTCGTATCGAAGCATGGAATTTACGACGACTGCGGAAAACTTTGATTTGGTTGAACAGTCCCTTCTGTACCCGGTTGGCGCTGATCGAATGCATTGACTACCGTGGAAGAGCGACGACTTCAGCGCCCCGTGAATCGTGTCTGCTCGGAACGCGGGCCTGCAAGGCCCGCTCTTCCACGGCGCCACATACAGCATCGATGTCTTCCCCCAAAAGCCGGAGTTTTTCAAAACTCGATCCACAACTGATTGGCCACCAGCAATTGACCCCTCTCCGTCGCCGGACTAAACTCGATTGCCGGAGATTCCCATCATGAAGCTTTCTGCCCTCCTACTTGCATTCGTGTTTGCAGCCTTTCCTTTATTCGCCGACGAAGAACACCATCATGAAGATCTGACCGCGGATCAACTCGGGACCGTCCATTTCCCAGTTTCATGTTCTCCATCCGCGCAGAAAACTTTTGAGCGAGGCGTCGCTCTGCTGCACTCATTTTGGTACGAGGAAGCTGAAAAGACATTTCAGCAAGTGGCCAAAGACGATCCGAGCTGTGCCATGGCGCATTGGGGAATCGCCATGAGTTTGTGGCACCAGCTTTGGGACTGGCCAAGTGACACGACGCTCAAGCGGGGAGCGGCCGAGCTGAAAAAAGCGAAGTCACTGCATTCGAAAGACGATCGAGAGCAAGCGTACATTGCCGCGCTGAATGCTTTTTATGAGCATCGCAAAGAGAAGCATGCGGTCCGCGCCACTGCTTACTCGCGGCGGATGGAGCAGCTATACCAGAAATATCCCGATGATCACGAAGCCGCTATTTTTTATGCGCTGTCGCTGCTTGCCTCGGAACCCGAAAAAGATACGACCTATGCAAATCGTAAGAAGGCGGCGGCTGTGCTGGAGAAATTATTCGATGTGGAGCCGAACCATCCGGGAGTCGCGCATTATTTAATTCATAGTTATGACAAACCGGAAATGGCCGCGCTCGGACTTCCGGCGGCTCGTCGCTATGCAAAAATTGCGCCGGTCGCGCCGCATGCGGTCCACATGCCGTCGCACATCTTTGCCCGCCTTGGGCTGTGGCAGGAGGACATCGATTCCAATCTGGCTTCGATCGCGGCAACCCACAAAGGCGAAGAAATGCATATGGACGGCGGCGGCCATCAATTTCACGCCATGGATTTTCTCGTCTATGCCTATCTGCAAAGCGGACGTGAAGCCGAAGTGCAGCACGTGATTGACGACGTGAAGGCCATGCCTGCGATGAAAGATATGTATAAGGGGGAGACCGATCCCGGCCCGCTCAATCTGGAATTCTTTGAAGCCAGTCGCGCTCTCGAACTTCGCCATTGGACAGAAGCTGCGGCCCTGCCGCTAATAGCGGGCACGAACGGTGACGATTCGGTGACCTATCGTGCTCGTGCCATCGGTGCGGCTCGTAGCGGAAATCTTCCTGAAGCGCACAAAGCTCTCGCCCAGATCGAAGCCGCTCACGCCGACGCCATCAAACGGAAATTGACCTATGCCAAAGCCATCGATTACGAGCGCAAGGTAGCGCAGGCCTGGATTGATCACGCCGAGGGTAAGAACGAAGCCGCCACAAAAGCTCTGCGAGAAATTGCGGACAACGAGAATGGCGTCCTGGAGGCCAGCGAAGGAATTCCAGCACGCGAAATGCTGGCCGATATGTTGCTGGAGACGGACCATCCGGAACAGGCCCTGACAGAATACGAGGCGACTCTGAAACAAAATCCGAATCGATTTGATTCACTGTATGGCGCGGCGCACGCGGCGGAAATGAACGGTAAGAGCGATAAGGCGAATATTTACTATGCACAGCTTGTGAAAAGCTGCGATGGATCGAATTCAGATCGGCCGGAGCTTGGCCGGGCCAGGGCGCAGTTGGCGAAAAAGGGAGCCGAGACGGCTTCTGCTTTGCAAAAATAAACTATTTCGACATCCAGATAAGTTTGGCGCCGAGCGCCGCCATCATGGCGATCGCGCCTAGAATCGCGTTATATTCGCGATGCTTCCAGTACAAGTCTGACGAGAAAGCGCCGCCGCTGTTTTTCAAAGCGGTGAAGCGAGGCAGCAACCTGGGGACTTGGCGCGCGTAGTCGTCGAACTCCGGGAATCGACCTCGCAGAAAAACTTCCTCTCCTCGAATTACGGGCAAATAGATTGCGAAGAACATAACTACGAGGATGGCTGCGATCCACCAACTTCGCGCCGCCAGCGCAAATCCCAGGGCTAGAATTAAAGAACCAAGGTAGAGCGGATTGCGAGTGTAGGCATACGGTCCGGAAGTTGCGAGTTGTTCGTTTTTCTGGACGTGTCCGGAGGCGAGCGCTCGCACCAGAAGGCCGGGGATGACCACCGCCGCTCCGATGAGCATAGAAAACCGCGTGGGTTTTGCCAGCCAGAAATACAGAATCGCAAATGCGAAACTGAGCGGGACTCTGATGCGGCGCGCGATTTTTGCCCAAGTGGTTTTTGATTCAGCCACGAGAGTTCTCCAACAGTTGGCGGGCGGCGGCGATTACTTGTTCCGATGTAATTTCCATCAAGCCTTCCTCGGCTTGTGGACGGCGCTTGTGGCTGGTCTGGCTCGACGGATTGCGCAGCACAACACTCTTTGTCCCGAATGGGCCGTTGCGTGCCGGATCTGTGGGGCCGAAGATCGCAACCACGGGAACGCCCAAAGCGGCGGCCAGATGCATGGGGCCCGTGTCTCCGCCTACGAATAACGAAGCGCGGCGAGTCAACGAGATTAACTGTGTCAGTGAACAGGCGATTGGTTCGGCGGTCCCGCCGCTGATCTGCTGCACCGATTTCGCAAGGTCTTCTTCGCCTGGGCCGAAATTGATCAATGGTTTTATGCCATCCTCAGCTAGTCTCCGGGCGACTTCGCCGTATCGCTCGGCCGGCCATTGTTTCGCACCCCAGCCTGCGCCGGGGTTCAGCAGTACAAATTTTCCAATTTGTTTCTCTTGCAATCGGCGCTCGCATTCCTGTTCGGCAGCTTCGTCGCGGGGGAGGATTGCTTCCCGCGTGAGTAAATTCCGTCCTGCAACTTCTTCCGCCAGAGATAAATTCTGTTCAACGATATGTGTGCCACGCGCGGCTACTTTATTGGTATAGAACCTACGCGCGGGAGTTTCGCGAGGCTGGTCGAATCCGTAAATAATATTTGCGCGGGACACTCGCGAAATCAGCGCGGAACGAATTGCGCCTTGGAAATCGATCGCGACTTCATATTTTTCAGCGCGAACCTCGTGGACGGCCGCGGCGATCTCTTTCCACGTCTGTGCCGAATACATGGACGTGCGCCATTTCTTAGTATTCACCGTATGAATGTTATCCACCAACGGCTGTTCCGGAGAACCCGCGCCGGAATTCGGTGCCGTGACAGTGCCCAGCAATTCTGCCCATCGTTCTTCGACGACCCAACCGATTTTAATCGTAGGGAATGCATCCCGTAGTGCGGCTACCGCAGGCAGCGTATGAATAATGTCTCCCATCGCGCCGAGCCTGACAATCAGCAGCTTATTAAACTTCACAGCAGATGTTGCGGGCTCTGGCACGCTACGAGTCCCGTCGTTGGAGCTTGGTGCGGATCATCTCGGTGGCCGAGTGATCTTTGGGATCGCCAACAATCTCCACACGCCCGCCACATTCGATAACCACGTCGCGCTCGGGGACGCTGTCGGCGCTATAGTCCGTACCTTTGGCTTGAACGTCCGGCCGAATTTCGCGGATGAGAGCGCGAACGTCTTTCTCGGGGAAGATGACCACTGCGTCGACGTCCTGCAGCGCTGCCAAAATTTCCGCCCGCTCTTCGGCAGGAATCAATGGCCGGCCTTCACCTTTCAGTGCGCGAACCGATGCATCGGCATTCACGGCGACGATAAGGCGTCCGCCCAATTCTTTTGCCGCGCGTAGATAACGAACATGGCCGACGTGTAGTAAATCGAAACAGCCATTGGCGAGGGTGACAGACTCACGGTCGCGGCGCCATTCGGCAACCCGCTGCTGCAATTGTTCGCGACTTAGAATTTTCTGGGATCTCAATGTGATCTTGTAGCGGACGCCTGTTCAACAGCGTGCAGCAATTCGGCTTGGGTAACGGTCGCGGTACCGCGCTTCATGACCACAATGCCACCGGCGTAATTCGCTAAAATTGCCGCTTCTTCGGTGGTTGCTCCGGCCGCTAAAGCCGCGGTGAACGCTGCGATCACTGTATCGCCCGCTCCGGTGACATCAGCGACTTCGTCCGAACCGAAAATCGGAATTTCGATCGGTTTGTGCTTTCCCGAAAACGCTACCATGCCATCGCGTCCGCGCGTGATGACCAGCGATTGCAATTTCATTTCCGACATGACTTGTTCGCCGGCCGTGCATAACCGTGACCAATCGTGTCCGATCTTTATTCCCAGCGCCTGTTCGACTTCGGGTTCGTTCGGAGTGGCAGCCGTCACGCCGGAGAATTGCAACATACGGTAACGCGAATCGAGAACGATCGGAATACGGTCCACCCGTCCGCGCTCGCGGATTGCATTCAAGATCGCCGGAGTCGCTGCTCCGTAACCGTAATCGGAAACCAGCAACGCATCCGATGCGCGCGCATATTCCCTCGTGGCCAAAACCAATTCGCGTTTTAGATGACGATTCGGTTCTGTCTCCGGTTCGCGATCAATGCGTACCACTTGCTGCCGTGAAGTGTGTGTCATGCCGGCGAGAATGCGAGTCTTTGTCACCGTTGTGTAACTTTTATCTTTGAGCACGCCGCTCACGGGGATTCGTTTGTGGCGGAAGCCTTTGAGCAGCATGCGTCCCGGCTCGTCATCGCCAACCACGCCCACCGGTAAAACGTTGACGCCCAGGTCCGCAAGATTGTTGATCGCATTGGCGCCACCGCCGGGAACTACGGTGCGTTCGCGATGCTTCAAAATCAGTACAGGAGCTTCACGAGACACTCGCGATATTTCGCCGAACACAAATTCATCCGCCACCAGGTCGCCGATGACGGTGATGGTGACGTTCGGGAACGACTCGACGATCTTTCGGAGACGCCCGATTTCTTTGGGTGGTTTTTTCATCGCAGTTCGGCCAAAGAGGATTTTCTCATGCCAGACGCTTTCGCTTCGCAACCATGGACAGCATGGTATCCACAGCGTTAGCCGCGTTTACCAGTTCCATTCGAACCGGGACGACAGACAAAGGCTGGAGCATAGAGAGAAGTGGACCCAGATTGATCGCGTCTTTTTCGGTGGTGACGAATCCTCCGGCATCATTTTGACGCCGTATTTCCAATAATTCCTGAATATCTTGCTGAGTGTACGGATGGTGGTCGCGATAAAACTTTTCGGCCACTGGCTCAATCCCAACTGCGCGCAACTGGGACACAAAGTTCCGAGGACGCGCAATGCCGCAAAATATCACTGGCCGCGGAGGAATATTGCTGGGCAGGATTCCACGCTGCACCTGCCATACTAGCTTCCCTTCCAAACCCGCCGGGGACGCGTCATCGGTGAGCACAACAGCGTCTGCCCGGCACAGTGAAGTTAGCGGCTCACGCAGCCTCCCGGTTGGAAGCAGGCGATCGCGTGCATCTTCGGAAGTCAGCAACACGATATCGAAATCACGGGCCAATGCGCGATGCTGGAACCCGTCGTCGAGCAAGTGAAACTGTGGTCCAAATTTCTGTTCGGCAAAAACTCCTGCTTCATATCGTCGTTCGCCTACGATCACTGGCACTCCGAGTCGTCGTGCCATCAGTAGCGGTTCGTCGCCAAATTGCTGAGGCGAACCGCTCGGGTCCACCAGCGCCACTCCGCGGGTCTTTCGTCCGTATCCGCGGGAGAGAATGTCGAATTGAATGCCGCGAGCCTTTAACAGTTCGCCGAGCATCAGGACGAACGGAGTTTTTCCGGAACCGCCAACTGAAAGATTGCCGACACTGATGACTGGTCCCTGAAGCTTTTGCGCCCGAAAGACGCCACGATCATAAAAAGTGTTCTTGACTCGAACGCCAAATCCGAACATGGCGGCCAGTGGATTCATCGGGATCCAACTTTACTTGCAGGTTCGAGCAAAGCTTGCAGCGCCACCAAAGTTCTTTGGGTTGCGCCCGTTTGAGTCTTGAGAGATTCCGCGCCCCGCTGACCCAATGCGCGTCGTTCGGCGTCGTTGGCAAGCAGTTCCGTCCATACTTGTGAAAGCGTAGTTGTATCGGCTACGCGGACTGCTCTGTGGCGCTGAAATAGCTCTACGATATCGCGAAAATTCTCTGTGTGATTGCCTACGACGATCGGAATTCCGCACTGGGCAGGCTCAATAATGTTGTGCCCGCCGCGCGGCACCAGGCTCCCGCCCACAAAAGCAAGATCTCCCAGGGAATAAAGAGTCGCCAGCTCGCCGATGCTATCGACCAGCAAAACTCCGCCAGCAAGCGTTCCGTCTTTCCACGATGAGCGCCGCCAGAAAGGGATTTTGAGCTGTTCCAACAACGCCGCGACTTCGCCGAAGCGTTCAGGATGCCGTGGCGCCAAAATCATGACCGCGCGAGGATGGCTTGCGAGGACAGTTTGGAAAGCGGCCAACAGCAACTGTTCTTCGCCCTCGACAGTGCTGCCACACACAATTACTGGCCCAGCGCCCTCTCGTTGAAACGCCTCACGCAAACTGAACACAATTGGTGCTGGCGCCGGCAGTGACACATCGAATTTAAGATTCCCACTCACCCGCACACGGTCGGGCCGCGCTCCAATGGCTCGTAGCCTGGTCGCATCTTCCTCTGTCTGTGCCAGGAATAAATCGACATGCCGCAGAATCCGCCGCAATGCCCATTGAAACCGGCGATAGCCCGGTAATGATCGATTCGATATCCGGGCGTTTACCACGGCAACTCGCGATCCGCTCCGATGGGACAATCGCAGAAAATTTGGCCAGAACTCAGTCTCGGCAAGGACGATCAATTTTGGTTTCAGCGCTCGTAAGTACGGTCGGACCGCGAAGCTGAAATCCAGGGGGAAATAAAAGACGTTCTCCTCGCCAAAACGAGCGCGCGCGAGTTTCTGTCCGGCGTCGGTTGTCGTCGAAATCACCAAGCGGAATTGTGGAAAGGCTTGTCGTAACTCTCCAACCAATCCGCTGATGGCGAGCACCTCTCCGACGGAAACAGCATGAATCCAGATGGCGGGACGGGCCGAAACCTCCGTCAGATGCTTCGGCAATTTCCCGAATCGCTCGCGGAAAGCAGTACGATACTTGCCGTGGCGCATCATCTCCCAGATCCAATAGGGAAGGGCGAGCAGCAGCCCGATCGCCAGCAGCGCGCTGTAAAGCAAATACATGCGGGAATCGACATTCTAACCGTAGCGGCAGCCCGCAGCCATCAAGGCACCATCTTTCAGACAATCGGCATCCTATAATCCAGCTATGCATCGCCAATCCCGCTCATTACGAATCCTCATTGTGGTGTCGGCGCTTTTATTCGTGCCGATTCTTTCTCACGCCGCGAAAGACTTTGTGATGCCCACGCCTCAGTCAGCCAAGACTTATCCGGCGCATGATGAGCATCCCGAGGAAGGTTTGGCGGTCGCTGTCGATCCTTATGATACGGCGGAGAAGGCGAAGATTTTCGTCGTGAACTACAGCGAATACGGAATTTTGCCGGTTTACGTAGTTATCACGAATGATGGTGATCAACCGATCGCGCTGTCAGGAATGAAAGCGCAATTCGTTGCCGGCGACCGCACCAAATTGAGCCCGTCGTCTGAAGACGACATTTATCGCCGCCTTAATCATCCCACCGCCAGCGCCACGAACCGCTATCCCTTGCCGTTTCCCACCAAGAAGGTAAAAGGAGCAGTTAACCAGAAAACCATGTCCGAAATTCAGAGCGCGCAATTTGGCGCCAAGGCGGTGGAACCGCATAGCTCGCAGGCTGGATTTCTATTCTTCGATGTATCTGACATTGCCAATCCGGTCGCGGGCGCGCACTTCTATCTGACCGGAGTTCGCGATTCCAAGGATGCCGAGTTGATGTATTTTGAAGTTCCTCTGGACAAAGCTTCCACCGCGCCCGCCGTAAAGCCTTAGTCCCGGCCCTCTTCGTTATAATCACGGGATATGGCCACCAGTGTGGACAATCCCGTAGCGGGTCTTGCGAAATATGAGCCAGTCATCGGGCTCGAAGTGCATGTCCAGCTTCTCACTGCTACCAAGATTTTTTGTTCCTGCTCTGCCCGTTTCGGTGCAGCGCCCAATACCACTGTTTGTCCGGTGTGCTTGGGTTTGCCCGGAGCGTTGCCGGTGCTCAATCGCAAAGTTGTGAAGTTTGCCGTGCTTGCGGCGATGGCGCTGAATTGCGAGGTTCATGAGACTTCGATTTTCGCGCGTAAGAATTATTTTTATCCAGACCTGCCCAAGGGATACCAGATTTCGCAGTATGACAAGCCGCTGGCCGAGCGCGGTTATATCGAAATCAATGGTAGCGGCGTTACCAAGAAAATCGGTATCACGCGAATACATCTCGAAGAAGACGCGGGCAAGAGCCTGCATGAAGGATTTGCTGGATCAGGGGAAACCACAGCCGTCGATCTGAATCGCAGCGGCACGCCCCTAATTGAAATTGTCAGCGAGCCCGATCTTGCCACCCCTGACGAGGCCCACGAATATCTCACGCGGTTGAAGGAAATCATTCTTTACACCGGCGTCAGCGACTGCAACATGGAAGAGGGTTCTCTACGCTGCGACGCCAACATCAGCGTGCGGCCCAAAGGACAGGGCGAACTCGGCACCAAGGTAGAAGTCAAAAACGTGAATTCGTTTCGTTTTGTGCGCGAGGCGTTGATTTATGAAATCGTGCGCCAGACGGACGTCCTCGAATCCGGCGGCAAGATCACGCAGGAAACTCGTCTCTATGATTCGAGCCAAGGCAAGACCTACAGCATGCGCTCAAAAGAGCAGGCGCATGACTACCGTTATTTCCCCGAGCCCGATTTGCTGCCGCTGGTGGTAAGCGAGAAATGGCGTGCGGAACTTCGCAAGACTCTGCCGGAGTTGCCCGAAGTACGACGCCAGAGATTTGTCGCGGACTACGGCATCACTGAACAAGATGCTGTCGTACTCACTTCGAGCCAGGCGCTCGCCGACCAGTTTGAGGCCGCAGCCAAAGCCGCGAAGAATCCCAAGCGCGTGGCCAATCTGGTGCAGGGCGAGTTGATGGGGAGGCTCAAAGCCGGGAATCTGGAAATCGAACAGTCTCCGATTTCGATGAACGGTGTGGCGCAATCCGCGGACCTCGTGGAGAGCGGCGCAATCTCCGGCAAGATGCTCAAAGACCTCTACGACTTATGCTTCGAACGAGGAAAAGATTTCCCCGTCATCTATGAAGAAGAGGGACGGCCCGAACAGTCGCGTGATACCTCAGCTCTCGAAAAGATTATTGACGAACTCATCGCGGCCAATCCGAAACAAGTTGAACAGTATCGAGCCGGCAAGAAGACCGTAGCCGGATTCTTCGTTGGTCAGACCATGAAAGCTTCGAAAGGCCAAGCCAATCCGCAGTTGATCAACGAATTGGTGACGAAGAAACTGGACGGTTAGAAATCAATAAACTGCCAGGCACCGCCCTCGGAACCTGCTGGATGACGGAAGTTATTGGCTTTCCTTGGTGTAACTTCGTGTCCTTGGTGGTTTACATCTTATAAGTCTAGTAACCACCAAACTGGTGACCTCCGTCACATAGTCTGGCGTCCGTCTCCCCGCTAACATGTAGCCAGGACTGCTATGAAGAAATGGAAGATTGACCGGATCATCAGCGTGGCCACGCTGGTCACAGCCCTGATTGCCATCGTGCTGGTGCTGAGGAAACCGCAACCGGTGGCGCAACCACAAGCCCCTGCCGCCGCTGCAGCGAATGCACAGTCGTTCCAGAATAAAGTTCTGCAGCTCGAACAACCCAAGCAGCCGGGCGAGGCTCCTGCCGAAGTGAGGCTCAGCTCTGACGAGGTAGGCGCGGCCCTGGCGCAGGCTGCCAGAGCGCTTCCCATGTCCGCAGTCGAGTCGGCCACCGCCCAGAGTGCGGCAGGTCTTCCCAGTACCGTGCCGTCATCTCCGGATGCGGCTATCGGCCCGGGACAACCGGAAGTAAAAGACTATCAACTAAGTTTCGATGGTGATGTAGCCCACGGCCAATTTCTGACACAGGTCGCTGGCAAGGATGTTTGGGTCACTTTGTCCGGACATCTGGGATCGGAAAACGGGTACGCGACATTCGATCCCACCGAGTTCAAAGTAGGTGATCTAAATGTTCCAGTGTCACTCGTGAAGGATGCTCTGGAGAAAAAACTGGCCGAACAGCACGACCGAATGAAGCTCCCGGATGGCGTCGGCGGAATGAAAGTGGAAAACGGCGAGCTGGTGATGACGCAGAAGTGATCAGATTGTTTCAATGATGCTCAACCGGTAGGCCGTTGGCGGCA
>DATBAX010000031.1:0-2372 GCA_036271275.1 Terriglobales bacterium | reverse complement strand
GAAAGCTTCGGCGGAACTCATCTTGGCGAAGTTGCTCCGGCTCGGCCTCGTGCTGGCTGCGTTTTGCGCGGCTGGCATTGCCGAATCGCCGGACGATCTTACCCAGCTCAGCATCGAAGATCTCGCCAATGTTCAAGTCACCTCGGTATCGAAGAAGACGGAAAGTCTTTCCGGCGCGCCGGCAGCCATTTTCGTTTTGACTGGAGACGAAATTCGCAGACATGGCCACACCAGCTTGCCTGAGGCCTTACGCATGGTTCCTGGCTTATACGTGGCTCAGACCGACGCCCACATCTGGCAAGTCAGCGCTCGCGGCTTCAGCGATCTGGACAATAACAAAATGCTGGTACTGATCGATGGCCGCAGCGCCTACTCTCCGGAACTTGGCACCGTTTATTGGGATGCCCTCGACGTGCCCCTCGAAAACATCGATCGCGTCGAGATCATTCGCGGCCCGGGGGGAACTTTATGGGGCGACAACGCCGTGAACGGCGTGATCAACATCGTCACCAAGCCTGCGCAACAAGAGCAGGGAATCTCGGCGTCAAGTTCTGCGAGTGAACAAAAAGGCTATTCCGCAGGGGTTCGTTACGGCGGGCAGATTAATAGCAAGCTGACCTATAGTTTGTACGGCAGATCGGCCTACTGGGAGCCGTTTCAGTCGCCCGCTGGGACCACGCCCTTAGACCAGTTCGGTTTCACCCAGGCCGGGGCCCGTGTGGATTGGCAGAAATCCGCTCAAGATACGCTCAGCTTCGAGACCAGTGGATATGACGGAAAGTTGGGCGCTACTGCATTCGAGTCCACACAGCCAGCGACTTATCTGTTGGATGGCGCCAACCTTCAGGCGCATTGGAAACATGTGCTGTCCGATCATTCCAGCGTCGACACCATGGCCTATTGTGCCTGGTACGTTCGTTACGGCGCTCCCGGCGAAAAACGCAATAGTTGCGATGTGGAATTTCAGCGGAGCGATCAGTTGACCCAACGCCAATCGCTCATTTGGGGAGGCTCTTTTTACAGCACCGGCGACGATCTTTCCCCGGACCAGGCATTCTATTCGCCGGATCGCCGCCGCACTTCTGTCAGCAGCGGTTTTGCCCAGTATGAAGTTTTGCTCATCCCCGATCGTTTGCGCATTCTGGGCGGCACAAAGATCGAACACAACGATTACACCGGCTTCGAATATCAACCCCAAATTCGGGCCGTGTGGACCCCCGACAAGGTGCAAAGCATCTGGAGCAGCATTTCGCGTTCAATTCGAACTCCCAGCCGTAACAACAGCGATCTTGATTTGTACTTCAAGGCAGGAGACTCCGGCGGAGAACCGATCTTCCACAGCGTCACGGGAAACCCCAACCTGGCTTCGGAAAAAATCGTCGCCTATGAAACCGGATATCGTGTCCAACCATTTTCGACTTTGTCGTTCGACACGGCAATTTACTACAATGCCTACGCGGACCTGATTGTTTTTGCACCCGTCGTCGTCACCGTGTTTCCCACTTACATTTTGAGTGAGAACCACTTCGTGAATGGTCCCGGAGCGCAAACTCACGGTGCGGAGTTCAGCGGTAAATACCGGCCGATCTCGCAGTGGACGCTGTCCGCGGCCGTCACCGAAACCCGCGGCAGCGCCGCCGCCATCCATGCCACGCCGCTGCATCTGTTCAATCTCCAATCGCAAGTCGATCTGCCCCGCAAACTTAACTGGGACGCGGCGATCTATCACGACAGCTCGCTGCCGCTTGGGGTGAGTGTAGCCAATGCCAATTTGCCGTTCCAACGCGTGCCATCCTTCTTCCGGATAGACACCGGCGGATCCTGGCATTTGGCTCCGCACTGGACAGTTTCAGTATGGGGAAGAAATCTACAGTCTCCAAAACATGTGGAAACAAGGGACACAGCATTTGGAAATGAAGCCACCGACATTCCTCGTTCGATCACATTCAAACTCGTATGGCAGTCAAAGCCTGAGAAGGTCGGTTCAAAACCTTGATCCGTGCGATCCACATTGTTCCGGAAATTCTCGAAGATGGTTGGCCCACCATCTTTCAACGGACGCTGAGAATATGTCTAATATTGTTGGCCGCGCTGGGTTCCACGACAGTCAGTGCATATGCTCAGTCTGCGACCGAATATCAGGTCAAAGCTGCTTTCCTGTTTAACTTCGCAAAGTTTGCGGAGTGGCCCGCCGATGCTTTTTTCAAATCCGACGCTCCTCTGCAGATTTGTATCCTGGGTCAGGACCCATTCGGTCACGATCTGGAACAATTGATCGCGGAAAAGACAGTCAGCGGCCACCGGATCGAAGTGGATCATCCGGAAGGCGCCGTGCAGGCCCGGGCTTGCGAGATCTTATTCATTTCTTCCAC
>DATBAX010000030.1:0-2405 GCA_036271275.1 Terriglobales bacterium | reverse complement strand
CCGATCGTTTGGGACATTGTTACCTTCTATTCTTAAGGATATCGAAATCTGTCGCGTGATTGGCGGCTAAAGCCGCTCTTTTTTCTGATACGAATCTTTACAAATTGCGCCGTCCCTGCGGGACTTTCTTGTTTGTTTCTCCTAGTGCATGCCGCCGCTATGCGGCTGGGTTTTTTATTTCTGGATCTGCTGTTTCTTCTTCTTGCTCTGCTGTCTCAGTCTTTACTTCTTGATTCGTTGACGGAAAATTGTGCGTGGTGAATTCGCCAGAAGCGGCCTCTGACGAGGCTGCCATCCATTGTTGTAAGGCTGCGTGGGCGGATTGGCGCTGCACCGCATCTTCTATTACTGCGTAACGGACGAAGCAATTTCCGGCGGACAGCTTTTCGCGCTCGGGATTGCCCGGCAAGAATAGGTGACCCAAGGCCATGCCCAAGTCGTCGGCTTCCCCGATCCGGAAGAGCGCTAACATGCGCTTGCCACCGGTCGCTGCTGTGTCGCCGGGGGCGATTATTTCTTCGCCTAAGGCGAAGACACCCGGCTTACTGGGCGCCAGCAGGACGCTAAAACTGGATTCGCAGCGGAACCACTTTGACCATTGCAGGCGGCGGTGGTCGAGGCTGGTTTCATAGCCATTGCGGGCCAATGATTCCGTGACTAAATGCGTCAAACCTTCCATAGGGGCTCCTCAACTGCTCCTCGAAGGACAGGGACTTCGTCCCCATCGATCGAGGCATTTTCCACAGCCTGGTTGTCAATTGTCATTCGTCGCTTCCCGGAGGGGGATAATTCAGACAGAATCCGGGAAACGGCCACCGCTCCAAAACAAGGCCATCAGCTTTCAGTCATCAGCTCTCAGCGAAGCAACCGGCCCTGTCACTTCTGAGTGCAGCCTGATGTCCAAATCCATCAAATTACCGGGGCGAATAACAGGTCACCTCTGGCCTGGTTTTTCGTCCCTTTTTACTTAAACCCGGCTCCGCTTCCGGAGTCGTTTTTTCGCATTGGATGTCAAACAGTACGCCCGTATGTGGGGGCTGTCAATAGCCCACCCCTACATATTGTACCGCAAGCAATTAACCGCTCGGATGCGGGGTTCTGACCCCAGATTTCCACAGTTTGTTTTCATAGGTTTCAGGCGGAGGCGGTCCTTAAAGTGGATCGCCGTTTCAGGGTCGAATTCGAGAACTGGCCGCTGCCTGAAGGTTTCTTTTCGGGAATGCCAGCCTCGGCCATTCCCATCGCGACATAGATGTCTTCAAAGATTGCCCGAGGAGCGATGCTGCGGGCGCCGTCCGAAGATTCGACCAAGTAATCGCCGATGTGGCCGCGATGCTCTCGTCCAAGAACGTCTGTGAATGACAGCGCCTGGTCGAGTTGATGTGCGCGCACCAGAAATCGAGTGCGATAAGTTTTCCATTCGGTAAAAATTTTCTTCACGTGGTATCCACCCTTCGGGGGAGGGAGGGTCGAAGTGTTGGCTGCCGGATTTTGCAATGGACGGATTCTTCCTGAAATTTGGATTTAACTTACACAAAATTTGCGATGAGCGTGAGGACGAATCTACTTGCAGAAAGTCATGCGGTCAATTCCATAAGAATGGTGCAGTTGAAAAATTTCTATTGAGGAAATTATCGAAACGCGAACAGGTGAAGGACTACATGAAGCGCGAGTGAATTCGCAGTGTGTGGAGGGTCTGTTGGTGAGTGCCGGGCAAGTGCCGAAAAATTTGAGGCGATCGACGGGCTAATTATCCACAGGGGAAGCACAGGAAATGCAGAGAACGGTCTCAGGTCTCGGGTCTCGGGTCTCAGGTTCCATCCCTCGGAATTGTCATTCCGACGATGAGCGCAGCAAGAGGAGGAATCTGCTTTCCCCGCGGAGAACGATGGAACGAAGATGTTGTGCCGGGAGTAGGGGTCCTTCGACTCCGCAGACGTTCACTGCGTGAACGTCTGCTGCGCTCAGGATGACAAGATTATTTAGAGCTCTCTTGCACGATGATGAGATCCCACGGCGCAACTGTCGCTTGCTGACCTGGTGCGAAAGCATTTCCTGTAAGCAGATCGGTGCCCGCTGGATATGTATACCTCAACATCGCGGGTTGACGGGAATAGTTGAGATAGTAATGAAGGCTCCGTCCATCGCGGCCGATGCCGTGTTTGACGTGAACACTTGGCGGAAGTTGTTGATCGGGGCCAGTGAGACCAGCATCTGTGAGTGCGTCCAGGACCATCGTCTGTTGGAGTTTGTCGGAGAGGGCCGTGCCTTCGTAAGTAAGAGTGCCGGAGCCGAAGTGGTTCGATGTGATCGCCGGCCACGCACCGAAGAACGGGTGATCGTAGGTGGCAAGAGGTTGCGCCGTTTCCAACTGTAAGAACTCGGCCCACGTACTGACTTTATTT
>DATBAX010000029.1:0-9394 GCA_036271275.1 Terriglobales bacterium | reverse complement strand
TCTTTTGCCCGGCCGCGGACCTCGACGGCCGCCAGCGCTAGCACCTTATTCCGAAATTTCGATTCTTCCTCCGGCTTCATGCCGTAGGCATAAGGACGCGGATCGGGTCCGGCGGCATCCGAAATCGCGGGAATGAGCTGGACTCCGTTCGATGTAGCGGTCGCGGTCATCGTGATCGTCGGGGCCTTCCCTGCCAGCGATGCTTTCGATCCACCCGCCGCGGCCCCATCCGAAGTCATGGCAGCTTCTCGGGCTTCCTCTTTCATCGCAGCCGTCTTGCCTCGCCTCAAGCTGGGCATATCCGGATCGCTCACGGTCGGCGGCGCCGTTTGCGGCGCGGGCGCCGGCACACTGGCAGTTTGAGTGCCCGCTTGCGTGGCCGTTGCCGGTGCAGGAACGGCAGGTGTGGATGTTGCCGGTGTCGGCGTGCTGGCTGCCGGCGTCGCAGTCGGCCCCGTGGTGGCCGGGGGAGCTTGATTTGTAGCAGGACGTTTCAACACCGGCGGCGCATTCGGGTCTTCCGGTCCGGCGTCTGGCGTGGTCACAGGTGCGGGCGCCGGAGTTGGTGGCTCCGCGGCGCCAGGCCGTCTTAGCACTGGAGGGCCGTCGGCATTGTCGCGAATCGTTTTCGCTTTTTCGGCGGCCGCAGCGGACGCCTTTTTATTCGCCGCCACTGCCGAGATGTCCGCCGCCGATTGCCATTTTCCCTGCCCGCGCCAGATGGTTCCTCCATGTTGCGCCATGGTCACTGTGAACAATCCTTGCGATACCCCAGTCTTCAAGCCCTCATAAACGGTGTCGGTATAAAGCGCCAACGGCACCGGCGCGGCTTTATAAGCGCTGGCATCGTAAAATTCGCCGTCGATCATGATGACCACGGGCAGCAGCGTGACTTTGCCGCTCGGTGAAATTTCCAGCAGTCCCAGAGCGCGCGGGCCAGTGATCTTTTTTGTTCGTGACGAACTTTGCGCAAACAAAAGATTCGCCAGAATCAAAGCCAGCCCGCCGCAGATGACGGCGCGCCGCGCAATGCGATATAACGGAGAACGAGCGCTCAAATTAGAAGGAGAAGCATCCATGGGTTCCCTTACTCTAAAAGACAATGATAAAGCCCCCGAGTTCACTTTGCCCGATCAGGACGGCAAAGAAATAAAGTTGAAAAACTATCGCGGCCAGTACGTCGTTTTGTACTTTTATCCTCGCGCCGACACGCCGGGCTGCACCATCGAATCCTGCGAATTCCGCGACTCCCACAAGAAGATTGAAAAAGTGAATGCAGTCGTCCTGGGTATTTCGCCGGACACTTCAAAAGACCAAAAGAAGTTCGAGGAAAAGTTCAGCCTGCCCTTCACCCTCCTCGCTGACGCCGATAAAACCGTCTGCAACCTCTATGGTGTGATGCAGGAAAAGAACATGTACGGGAAAAAAGTTATGGGCGTGGCCCGGACCACCTTCATCATCGGCCCCGACGGCAAAATCAAACACATCTTCGAAAAAGTAAAGCCCGAAGGCCACGCGGAAGAAGTGCTGGCGTATCTGAAAGAAGCGGCCAAAGGCGCAGCGTAGAAGCCCCGATCAAGTCACGTGAGGAACGACGCCCCGTCTGTCCGCGCCGAGCGCAGCGGGGCCCGACCTTTCCCAACCCAGCTCCGGAGGAGCGGCCAAGCTTAGCCCAAGACGAAAAATCCTGGGTAGGTTCGTCTTAAGACCACGCTCCCGCAGGGTGCTCAAGGGCAGCGATCCTCAAGGAAGTAAGCAACCGTTTCGTTGACATCATGATCCGTTTTGGAAAGTAGTTGGTGAAATTGCCTGTTTAAAAGAGTTGCGTTAGAAATCGGACGATTGAGCCCATGCCACCGACAGGCAAACTCGAATTCCCAGACGGCAGACCAAGGATTTAATTCCGCAATACCAATCTGATACGAGCTAGAGCAATAATTAGGGATAATGGTATGCAATGAAGTGTCGGTCGTCGTCGTTCATTGCGGCGATTCGAGCCCGATTGAAGTTCAATCCAGACGGGTCTCTTGATCTGTACATTCAAGACGAGAACCCTGGTCCGGACCACGAATCAAATTGGCTGCCCTCAGGCAAAGGGCCTTTCAATCTGATGCTGCGCTCGTATTGGCCGAAGCAGGAGATCCTTGACGGCATCTGGCACCCGCCCGCGCTCGAACGAGTGCCATGAGATCCACCACTCGCTGATCGGAGAGATCTCGGGCCCTTGCGGGAGTTGGGGGAAAACCCCTGTTTTGGCGCGGTTTTCAGCCTGCAAAAATAACTCGCGTTTGGGGTTTGACACTGTTTGGAAGCGGTTGCTATGATCGAGATGTTCCTTTGGACGCGGGTCATCTGTTTGGAACGTCCGACCGCTGGAATTGTCCTAGTTCGTCCGCCAGGACGGGCTCACTACAACCAACGACTCACGCCAGCAGTCCACGAGACCACCCCGCATCCGTCAAGTACACCGGAGAGGCCATCATCTTGTTTGACGACAACAACGCTCACAATTCGGATTCCGCGACTTCGCTAATCGAACACCCGGAACCAACTGAGAGCTCCATCCACGAAACCTCCACCCCTGAGCCGACTGAACACCTTTCGGAATCCCAGGACGACAAACAATCCGCAGCCAACGAAGACTTCGCCTCCGCTCTTGAGAATTTCACTACCGAAAGCGAAGAAGCGGCCAGCGATGACAACGTCATCAAGGGCACGGTGCTGAAGCTTACGGCCACGCACGTCGTGGTCGATATTGGCGCCAAATCCGAAGGCATGCTGCCGCTGTCCGAAGTTCTGGACCATGAAGGCAATGCCCGGTTCAAGCCCGGCGACGAAATCGACGTCATGCGCGACAAGGGGCAGACCGAGGAAGGCTACATCAACCTTTCCCACCAAAAGGCGCAGCGCCTGCGGGCTTGGGACGAGATTGAAAAAGCCCACGACGAGAAACGGCCGATTAAAGCCATCGTCATTGAGCGGATCAAGGGCGGATTGACGGTCGACATCATGGGCGCTCGCGCGTTCCTGCCCGGTTCGCAAATGGATTTGCGCCCGGTGCGCAATCTCGACAACGTCAAGGGTCAAGAAATCGAAGTTGCCATCATCAAGCTGAATAAAAAGCGCGGCAACATTGTGGTCTCGCGCAAACAACTGCTTGAAGAAGAACAGAACGAGAAGAAAGCAAAAACTTTAGAGCATCTGGAAGAGGGTTCCATCCTCACCGGCGTGGTCAAGAACCTGACCGAATACGGCGCATTCGTTGATATGGGCGGCATCGATGGCCTGTTGCACATCACCGACATGTCGTGGGGACGCCTGACTCATCCCAAAGATCTGGTCAATGTCGGCGACCAGATCCAGGTGAAAGTTCTCAAGTACGACAAAGATAAGCAGCGCGTTTCGCTGGGATTCAAGCAACTCACGCCTGATCCGTGGCTGGATGCGGAACATCGCTACCCAGTGGGCGCTCATGTTCATGGACGCGTAATCAGCGTCACGGACTACGGTGCATTTGTGGAGCTTGAACAGGGCATCGAAGGCCTGGTGCATGTCAGCGAGATGACGTGGTCGAAGCGGATGAAGCATCCGTCGAAGCTGGTCAATGTTGGCGATGAAGTCGATTGCGTTGTGCTCAATGTGAATCCGACGGAACGCCGGATTTCACTCGGCATGCGGCAGCTGGCTACCAATCCCTGGGACGCTTTGCATGATAAATATCCCGTGGGCGCGCAGGTCGAAGGACGAGTACGCAATCTCACCGACTTCGGCGCATTCATCGAAATCGAAGACGGCATCGATGGATTGGTCCACGTCAGCAATCTGAGTTGGACCAAGCGAGTAAAACATCCTTCGGAAATTTTGAAGAAGGGCGATCGTGTAAAGGCGGTTGTGCTCGCGATTGAACCTGACAAACGCCGTCTGTCATTGGGCGTGAAACAGCTTCAACCCGATGTCTGGGAGACGTTCTTCGCTACCCATCACGTCAATGATGTGCTGCACGGCAAAGTCCTGCGAGTGGCCAGCTTTGGGGCGTTCGTGGAAATTGCCGAGGGCGTGGAAGGCCTCTGCCATAACTCTGAAGCGATCGATGCCAACGGCCAGCAGATTACGATGGAAGCGGGCAACGAGTACGACTTCAAGATCGTGAAGATGAATCAGGAAGAGAAAAAAGTTGGACTCAGCATCAAAGCCGTGGGCGAAGAAGCTTCCCGCAAGGAAGTGGAAGCCTACAAGAGTCCTGCATCCAGCACCGGCGGTTCGACCATTGGTGATTTGATCACCTGGAAGCGCTCTGGAACTGAGAACAACTAGTACGAGTCAGGTTCAATAAGAAGGCCGCCAGCGATGGCGGCCTTTTTATTTTGTCCCACCCGCCTACGCTTCGGAATAACAATGAAGACGCAGTGAGTTAACGCCCTATTTCGCGTCGATGCGCAGGTTCATGTTGAGCTGATGGCGATCGTCGAAATGGCTGATGGTCTTGGTTTCGCTCTTCTTGCCATTGAACTGGGCGTAGACTTCGTAATCGATGTTGGGCGAGAGCTCCGGGAAATGGTATGCCCCGTCCGCGCCGACAATATAACTTTTCACCGCCTGGGTGCGGGTATTGGAAAGATAGACTACGGCGTCAGGAAGTGGATTCTCCTGCTTATCAATCACTTTGCCCGCCAAAACCCGGCCAGGGTTCTTCTTGTCCCCGGCATTGGCGCGATCGGCCAGCATGGCCATGCCAGTCAGAAGCAGAAAAACCGCTACGATGTGGTGCTTTTTCACTAGTCGCTTCCTTGCTTCGTCTCGAGCCACTATCACTTTAGATGCAGCCCGGTATCGATTTGGATCCGCTGATCGGGGTTGTTTTCGACGTGCACTTTGACCTCGTCCCCTGGCTGTAACTTCTTGCGATCCTGTCCTTTATAGCCCTTAAGATCGGCCCAGAGGATGTAATCTGCAGTCGTGAGCGGCACTCTCTGGTCGAACTCGCCGCGATGATCGGAATAGACTTCCCAGCGGGCCTTTTTGGGGTTCTTGTCATCGGCCCGGCGGATTTTGACGGTGACACCATATCTTGGAACCCCGTCAGGCCCCCAAACCGTTCCAACAATCGCGGTAAAAGGGTGCTTCGTCTGGTCTTCCCCTGAACCGCCGCCTGTGGCTTGTGAGCTCAAAGGAACGCCCAGCAGGGAAAATATCAGCCCCAGCAGGACTACGCGTGAGATGCCAGGGAACGCGGCCTTCTGAGAAAGACAGAACTTAGGAGTAGTCACTGTCTTCGGCTTCCTCCTCCTCTTCCTCTTCGTAGCCCTCGGCTTCCACCGGTTTTAGTTCTATTGGATTAATGCTGATGATTTCGAAACCTGTCCCGCATTCGGAACAGGTGACGATCTCACCCTCATCAATCCCGTCTTCATCGATATCGAGCTTGGTGTCGCATTCCGCGCAATAGATCATAATGGCCCCGTTCTATAAAACGCCCCTGTTAATATTTAGTTTCTCTTGGGGCGGAGGTCAAGTGTTTCGCTCTAAAAGTTTTGCCTGAAAGGTCTAGCCCCTGAATCGCTGAAACAAACGCACCGCGCTCTCTCGGAGAAAATCACTCATGGACTGCAAAAATCATACTCTCGTAAACGCTCCAGCCTCAAGGTACTTCCGTTTCTTTTCAAAAGCTTTTCTATGGATGTTGATGTCCGGGGTCGCAGTTTCCACGAGTGCGCAGGAATCGAAGATGGAAGCCGATCCGCAGATTGCCGCAGCATTGAAAAATGTTTCCGCAGCGAAGATTCAAGCCAATATCGAAAAGCTTGTGAGCTTTCAGACCCGATTGACCCTTTCCGCTCAAGACCCCGCTTCAATCGCCGCCGGACATGGTATCGGCGCCGCGAGGGATTGGATCAAGTCTGAATTCGAAAGCTACTCGAAAGACTGCGGCGGATGTCTGGAAGTTAAAACGGACAGCTTCACCGAAAATCCGATGGACCGAATTCCGCAGCCCACAGTCATCACCAATGTTTATGCGGTCCTGAAGGGCACCGATCCGGAAAGTGCGAAACGGATTGTCCTGGTGACCGGTCATTACGATTCGCGCAATTCCAACGACCAGGACACCACCGGGATTGCTCCTGGCGCCAACGACGATGGCAGCGGCACCGCCGTCAGCATGGAATGTGCGCGCGTTCTGAGTAAGCTGAAATTTCCCGGGACAATTATTTTTCTGACTGTGGCGGGCGAAGAACAGGGACTGAACGGCAGCGCTCACTTCGCAAAAATGGCAAAGGCGGAAGGCTGGAATATTGTCGCAGCTCTGAACAACGACATTGTGGGCGGAAATCGCGGCACGGGACAGGACGCAAGCGTAGTAAGAGTATTTTCCGAAGGAGTGCCGGTGGCCGCGACCGAAGCCGAACTTCGATTGATCCGGAATCTGGGCGGCGAAAGCGACTCCGCTTCCCGGCAGATTGCCCGGTATATCGCTGAAGTGGGCCGCACCTATGATGCAGGCGTAAAACCCATGCTGGTTTTCCGGCTCGACCGCTATTTGCGTGGTGGCGATCACATTTCTTTCAACCAAGAAGGATTCGCAGCCGCGCGCTTTACGGAATTTCGCGAAGACTTTAACCATGAGCATCAGAACGTCCGCACGGAAAATGGCGTCGAGTATGGCGATTTGCCGAAGTTCGTGAACTTTGATTATGTGGCCGGCGTGGCCAAGTTGAATGCCGCCACCCTGGCCTCTTTGGCGGCTGCGCCGCCATCTCCCGGAAAAGTGCGACTTCAGACGAAAGAATTGCAGAATGATTCCACGCTGACCTGGCAGGCGGCTCCGCTTGCGACCGGGTACGAAGTGTTGTGGCGGGCGACCACTAGTCCGGAATGGGAGCACGTGCAAGCCGTGGGCAATATGAACAAGATCACGCTGCAGCAATCCAAAGACAACGTGATCTTTGGAGTACGGGCCGTGGACGGTCAAGGCCACAAAAGCTTGGCGGTAGCGCCGCTGCCGGAACGATAGTCGGCAAGCTGGTAGGATTAAGTGAGTGTGGCCAAGTCCGGCCTCTGAGCTATGCCCAGAAATGTTTCTTCATCGATGGGATTCCCGCCCTTTCGCGGCGCTGTCCGGCAAATCGTCCTTGCCAGCCTTGCGATTTATATAGTCATCCTGCTGCTGATGTCGTTTGCGGCCCCGACTGGCCAATTAGTACTGGCGTTGGGCAGGTTAAGTCCGGAAGCCATCCACCACGGTTGGCTCTGGCAGTTTGTTACTTACGCCTTCATGTATGTGGATCCAATGGATTTTGTGTTGTCGCTGCTGGGCGTTTATTTTCTTGGATCGGCAGTCGAGCAACTGGTCGGCTCCGCCAAATTCTACAGCCTTTTCTTTTTCAGCATTATTCTTTCAGCCATCGCGGGATTTGGACTTTCGCTTACGGGCGTAGTTGCACAAGGCGCGGCCTACGGTTCAGGCGCAGCCGCCAACGCTGTCCTAATGGTGTTTTACCTGTTCAATCGGGGCGCACCGATTATGCTGTTTCCCATCCCAATCCAGATTCCGGTGAAATGGATCGTTCTTTTTGCCGTAGCGGTTGAAACAGCTTACTTGCTGCTCAATCATTTCATGCTGTTCTACTTCGTCATGCTGCTTGGATTTGGCGCGGGATACGTCTGGTTTCTGGCATTCGCCGGAGGCAACGTTTCGCTTGGGGTCTCGGAACGCTATTTCGGATTTCGCAATGGCTATTACCGCTGGAAGCGGAAACGCGCTGCCCGGAAATTCGCACTCTACATGGGCAAACACGACCGCAAAGTGACCTTCGACGAGAACGGCAATTACATTCCGCCGGATGATGACAAAAAAAACGGCGGCGATAAATCGGGTTGGGTGAATTAGCTTTTTATCCTGGGATTCCGAAGAACTTTTTAACTGTCATCCTGAGAGAGCGATTTTTGCGAACGAAGGACCTGTGCATTTCCTGCGCGTGCTCGGCACTACCGAATGCAGAGGTCCTTCGTTGGGAAGTCCCCGGCTTCGCCGGTGACTCCGCTGCCTCAGGATGACAATGGAATAAAATAGCTTTGGAATTTCCCCAGCACGGTCGCCGGTAATTCCTCGTTCCTCGATTTCCCCTTAAATCCCAAATCGTGTCCGGCGCCTTCCACCGCCAACAATTCATGTCTCGCAGGAATTAATTTCAATGCCAATTCCATTTCATCAATTGAGCCAAACGGATCGCGCGTGCCCTGAACAAACAGGCACGGCGTTTGCAGCTTGGGAAAATGCTGAGTACGAAGTTGCTCCGGCTTTCGCGGGGGATGCAATGGATATGAAAACAGTAGCAGCCCCGATGCCAACGCCGGTTCCTCGGCGCACAGCATGGTCGCCTGGCGACCCCCGTACGAATGTCCGCCGAGAAATATGCGGCCGGAAATTAATTTACGAAGAGCTCCGACAACGCGCTTGAGGCCTTCGCGGTCACGACTCGCGTTACCGGGCATTGGTGGCCCGAACGGACGGTCCTGACGATACGGCAAATCACAACGCAATACCGTGAAACCAGCGCCCGTAAAGGCTTCTGCCATCACGATCAAAAGTGGTGATTTGCAGTTCGATCCCGCGCCATGCGTGAGCACCAGACCGTCCCCATTCGCCTTTGCGGGCAGATGAAGGAATCCCCGGACAAATGGATCAACCGATACATCGGTAAAAGGTCGAACAGAGGAATCGCTCATTGTATGAGTCAAAAATACCCAGGGTCAAGCAAACGCTTCAGTGCTGCGGCATCCAGGCCGTTTTCTAAAGCAACTTCGTTTCTTTCAGCGTCTCATATACAGCCACGATCTTTACTTCGTTGCCGATTTTCGCCCAGCAGCGCTGCACTTCAGGATCTTCCTGCGCGGCCCGGCGTGCGCCTTCCGACTTCCAATAACGAGTCAGGACAAAATGCATTTGAGCATCGCGATAGAGCACATCCCGGCTGTAGCCGCCGGCAGAAAGCACGGCAAACAATTCTCGCAGCGTGGCGACCGCTTCTTTGTCTTTGCCGGGCAAAGATTCGAAAATCGCGACCGAAAGAATTTCCTCGCCCATCTTTTCGACCTCGGCGACTATGACCGCCGTTTGGCAGATTTCCGCGTGCGTTTCTCCTGCTGCACTTCCTCCGCTGTGACCACGTGCAACCGCATAAAATTCGTCGAACCCGTGGACATTCGCGTCCCGCCAACCACGCCCAAAACGTCTCCTACTTTGACGCTGCCCTGTTGCAACAGTTGCTTTTCGGAAGCGTTTACCATGCCTTCGACAGTTTGGGTGTGCTCATGCAGCACCGGCTGAACTCCCCAAAGAAGATTCATGCGATTCACCACCGCCGGCACATGGCTGAAAGCATGAATTGCAGGGTTC
>DATBAX010000028.1:0-6842 GCA_036271275.1 Terriglobales bacterium | reverse complement strand
CGGCGCGAAGAAAAAACCCAGGTAGACCAGCCACAGGTAGGGCACCCATCCGTGATCGCGATTTGGCGGCAACAAGTTCATGCAGTTCTCTTAGGCTACCCCTTTTTTATGCGGTTCGTCAGTCCTGTTTTAGAGTCTCCGAGCCACAGTAGTCCATAGCCCAACAGGAGCGAGAGGGGAACCAGGATAAACAGGAGATCCAATTTCCCCGTGGCCATCAGGAGGAAGAGGGTGGCGATGATTAGTGTCCACGCGGGTTTGCTGTTGGTGTTCATGGGAGGCTCCTTTTTCATAAAGATCAATCAGCCTTACCGACGCGCCCCAGGCGCCGAAGCAACGGCTCCCTCCAAAATCGGTAGTGGTGCAGTTAAAAAAAAATTCGTGTCAGGGCGTCGCCTTCAGGCATGCCGGCAAACTCGGGAATTCGATAACGCGTAGCGCAGTTTTTTGATAAGCCGCGCGCTTCAGCGGCTAAAGCCCGTCCCGTTGGTCTTGTTTCGGCACGGCTGAAGCCATGCCTTGACACGGGTCTCGTTTCAAACTGCACCACCACCCCGAAAATCCCCAGTCTTTGCCTAGCTTCTTAACCGAATGTTTTCCCTTCGTCGCGGTGGAAGCCGAGGCGGGCGATGCCGAGGCAGAGAAATCCGAAACCGATCAGGGCTTGCCAGTGCGACCAAGCAGATTCGCCGCGCCCTGCGCCCACAATCCCCAAGCCCAGTTGCGCGAGATGATACGGCGGCAGGTGGACCGCGATGGCTTGCAGAAATTTCGGCAAGGCTTCAATGGGAAACCACAGCCCGGATGCAAACGATAGCGGGAGATAAATCAGGTTGATCATTCCCGGCGCGGAATTCGGGCCGACAAAATAGCCGATAGCTAATCCCATGGCGCAAAATGGCAATGCTCCCAGCACCAGGGTGATAGTTAGTTTTGCCGCCATGGAAAAAGCGATATGCACTCCGCCAAACGAAATTCCCAGCAGAATCAGCGCGACTAAAACGATGGTGCTGAAAATCATGCTGGTAATGAACTTGGCGACGAAATAAGCGAACGGCGGCATGGGGCTAGCGCGCTTGACTTGCATCCATCCCAAGCCTCGGTCCATGGCTACGCCCGCGCCGTTCGCGAAAAGGGATGCGGCGAGCACGCCGAAGGTGCCATACGTCGCGATCAAGTAGGTGCTCACTCCCACGTCACCCATTTTCGCGCCGCGGTTCATCAGCAATCCGAACAGAACGTAGAACATTACGGGAAAAACCGTGATCGAGACTGCGTACATAGGGATGCGCAAATATTTCAGAAATTCGTATCTGGCTTCCTTCAAGAAAGAGATGAAGGTGCGGCCTAATGGTTGAGTCAATTCCGGTGCGAATACGGTGGAAGCTGTGGCCATTTTCATATCCTCCGTGCGGCTTCGGTTTCAGAATTGTTGTCTTGGGTCAGGGCGAGGAATGCGTCTTCCAGGCCGGCGCTGGTGACTTCGATGCCGGAGAGTTGCGAATCCTGTTGCAACAGTTCGCGCAGAACCGGCTCGGCTTCGGATACTTGAATCTCAAGCGCTTCGCGGTCCTGGCAAACTTTTAGAACTCCGGGCAGGCCGCAGATGAACTCCATGGGAATGCGGGTGACGCAGCGAATTTTTTTGCCTGCGGTCTTTGATTTGATTTCCGACGGCGTTCCTTCCGCGATGATTGTGCCTTGGTTGATGACGACGACTCGATCCGCTAGCTCGTCGGCTTCCTGGAGATAGTGCGTGGTGAGCAGGACGGTTTTGCCGCGAGCCACCAGTTTGCGGATTTCGTCCCACAAAAGGCGGCGGGCTTCGACGTCGAGTCCGACTGTCGGTTCATCGAGGAATAAGAGGTCAGGATCGCCGCAGATGGCGAGGGCAAACAGAACGCGTTGGCGTTGTCCTCCGGAGAGTTCGCCGAATTTGCGGTCTTTGATTTCTGACAGGCCGGCGATCGCGAGAATTTCCGCGAGCGGCAGCGGCTTGGGATAGTAAGAAGAAAACAAATCGATGTGTTCGCGGACGCGCAGCGTCTCCGGCACCTTGGCGACTTGCAGCATGGCTCCTGTCCTCATGCGGACTTCGGCGTTCACTGGATTTCCGCCGAATACATTCACGCCGCCGGTGGTCGGCTTTGCCAATCCCAGAAATAATTTGACGGCGGTGGTCTTGCCTGCTCCGTTGGGGCCGAGCAGAGCAACAATTTCTCCTGCTTGCACGGAAAAGTCGATGTTGCGCAAGGCCGTCACGTCGCCGTAGGTCTTGCTTACTCCTTGCAGGCGGGCGACGACTGCGCCGGTGCTGCGCGAATCTTTCTGCTGCGGTCTCGATTCGATGTCTGGCAATGTTGCGATCATGATTTCTTTCCTCGTCCTGCGCATCCGGCAGTGAGGTTATGATCGATCAAGGCAGGGAAGTGCACCAGTGGAGATCATCACGCGCTGCTGGTGACAAATGTCATGCTGTTCGGAAAACTAAGGAACTTGTATCGAGAGACATTTGGTTGGAACGCAGGCTATATAATCCATAACGCCAATAGGCGCGCACGAGGTGGGATTGCAGATTCGACCGGGAATTGAGTTGGCCAGCCTGACCGACCTGGGCTGCCAGCGGAGTAACAATGAAGACCGCTATTCCTATTGGGAGCCAGACAGCGACCAGGAATTCGCGCGCAAAGGCAGGCTGGCAATCGTGGCCGACGGCATGGGCGGATACGAGGGCGGCCAGGAAGCCAGCCGAATCGCGGTCGAAACTGTGGGAGAAGTCTATGCCGGTGCGGCCGCAGGGAATCCGCAGGGTACTCTGATTGATGCTCTACGCCAGGCCCACCAGTCCATTCACGACTACGCCGCCGCCCACGATGAACTGCACGGCATGGGTACGACTTGCACCGCGATCGCTGTGATCGGCCACGACCTTTATTTCGCGCATATCGGAGATAGCCGTTTGTATCTGGTGCGCGGTTCGAATATTTCGCGGCTGACTCAGGACCATTCCTATGTCGGGCGGTTGGTGGAGAGTGGCGTGATTAGTTTGGAGGAGGCGGAAATCCATCCTCAGAGACATATTTTGACAGCGGCGTTGGGGTCGGGAGTCGACATTTCACCGGACCATCCTCAGTCGCCGGTTGAGCTTGAAAAAGGTGATGTGTTGGTGCTCTGCACCGACGGATTATGGAGTTTGCTTACTGAGAGGGAATTGCAGAGTGCGATTCACGGAGATCTGCAAAAAGCTTGCAAGACTTTGATTGATATGGCGAGAGACCGCGGCGGGCCGGACAATATTACGGTGCAGTTGCTGCGGGTGAATTAGGAATTCGAGTTTGCGACTTGTGCTGTGATCGCCCTCCTTCGAGCCCGCACCCCAAACCCCTTGTCATTTCGAAGCGGAGCGAGAAATCTGCTTTTTTCGGAACCGACATGGACGAAATTTTTCGGCGGCTTGCGCTTTCGAATTAACAAAAATGTTAAGAGCTGGGTTTGTTTCGCAAACCTATGCTCAACGATTACGGGTTTTGGGGTGGTTTTTGCGGTGTTCGCCGGCTTTCTTCCTGCATAAAAATTCTTAGAATATGCATTTATATTCACATTCACTGCTCGCGTGGAACGTCAGCCGGCAGATCTAACTAAATGAAAATGCTGTAGATGACTTCCATCTCCGCGTGGTCACGGGGTGGTATTCGGATTGCAATGTCCTCTATGTCAATAAACTCTATTAAATCCATAGAGTTTTATGGCACAATGGACAACCTATGAAAATCTCCCAAAAAGGTCTGTACGCACTGCAAGCCATGATGATGCTGTCGCGCCACTACAACCAGGGCGCCATCCGTATCCGCGACATTGCATATGAAGAAGTGCTGCCTGAAAAATTTCTTGAGCTCATCCTTCTCGAATTAAAGAATGCCCGCATGGTCGAAAGCGTGCGCGGCGCCAAGGGTGGGTATCAGTTGCGACGCGCCCCGGCCGAAATTCACTTGAGCGAGATTATCCGGCTGATTGACGGCCCGCTGGCTCCGTTTGGAGATGCCGAACAACTGCGCAGCCTGATCGATCGCGACGCCGAACATCGGTCGCTCTACCAGGTGTTCCTTGATGTTCGTGACGCTGCCGCGAAGATTTTAGAAAACACGACGCTGGCCGATGTCATGGGCGGCGGGCGTTCGTCGAAGGCAAAAATTAAACGGAAGAAAAAAAGCGAGCAGGGAACAGTTCTTCCCATGGTGGTTCACGGAAATCCGAATCGGGGAGAACGGTAAGTGAAGAAGATTTCGATCATTCTGGGTTTGATTCTTGCTTTCTCTATACAGGGCTTGGCGCAAGTCACGCTACTCAACGTCTCTTACGATCCGACACGCGAGCTTTATCAGGATTACAACGCCGCATTTGCCAAGTATTGGAAGGCGAAGACTGGCCAGGACGTCACTGTTCAGCAGTCGCATAGCGGATCCAGCAAGCAAGCTCGCGCGGTGATCGATGGGCTGCAAGCTGACATCGTGACGTTGGCGCTGGCGTACGATATCGACGCCATTTCTCAGAACGCCGGCCTGCTTCCTGCCGACTGGCAGAAACGGCTGCCGCAGAACAGCACGCCTTACACCTCGACGATTGTTTTTCTGGTGCGCAAAGGCAATCCCAAGAAAATTAAAGATTGGGACGATCTGGTAAAGCCGGGCATTTCCGTAATCACGCCCAGCCCCAAGACATCGGGCGGAGCGCGCTGGAATTATCTGGCGGCGTGGGCGTACTCGCTCAAGCAACCGGGCGGCAACGACGCCAAGGCGCAGGACTTTGTGAAGCGACTTTATAAGAACGTTCCGGTGCTGGATTCGGGAGCCCGCGGCGCAACTACAACGTTCGCACAGCGTGAAATTGGCGATGTGCTGATCGCCTGGGAAAACGAAGCGTTTCTTTCCATCAAGGAATTGGGCGCCGACAAAGTTGAGATGGTGGTTCCGTCGATGAGCATCTTAGCCGAACCGCCAGTGGCGATTGTCGATAAGGTCGTCGACAAGAAGGGTACGCGCGCCGTGGCCCAAGCTTATCTGGAATATCTCTATACGCCTGAAGGACAGGAGATCGTAGCGCGGAACTACTATCGGCCGCGCCTCGATTCCGTGGCGAAGAAATACGCTTCAACTTTTCCGAAGATCAAACTTGTCACCATCGATGAAGTTTTCGGCGGTTGGCAAAAAGCGCAGAAGACGCACTTCGCCGACGGCGCGATTTTTGATCAGATTTACCAGCCCGGAAATTAAGAGCGATCCCATGGCAATCGTCTTCAAAAAACGCAGCATCCTCCCCGGATTCGGGATGACCCTGGGATTCACTGTGTCGTATTTGTGCCTGATCGTCTTGATTCCGCTTTCGGCAACGTTTCTGAAAGCGGCGACCATGACTTGGCCGCGCTTTTGGCATGTGATTTCGGATCCGCGGGCGCTGGCCTCGTATCGGATTACGTTTGGCGCTTCGCTGATCGCTGCATCGATCAACCTGGTGTTCGGGCTATTGGTGGCATGGGTACTGGTGCGATACACATTTCCGGGACGAAAATTGGTGGACTCGCTGGTCGATCTCCCATTTGCATTGCCGACGGCGGTGGCAGGAATCGCTCTCACTGCGATCTATTCCAGCCACGGTTGGATTGGACAATATCTGGCTATGGTTGGAATCAAATCCGCGTATTCGCAACTTGGAATTGTGATCGCGCTTACCTTCATCGGGTTGCCGTTCGTCGTTCGTACTGTGCAGCCGGTGCTTGAAGATCTCGATAAGGACATGGAAGAAGCCGCCGCCAGTCTCGGCGCAAATCGCTTCCAGGTGTTCACAAAGGTAATTTTGCCGGCGATTTGGCCGGCCGCGTTGACCGGCTTCACTATGGCTTTTGCGCGCGCGATTGGCGAATACGGTTCGGTAGTTTTCATTTCGGGGAACATGCCGATGAAAACTGAGATCACCCCGTTGCTGATCATCACCAAGTTGGATCAGTACGACTATGCCGGAGCGACTGCAATTGCGGTGGTCATGCTGGTGGCTTCATTCGTGATGTTGCTGACGATTAACTTGCTGCAAAAGTGGAGCAGCCGGGCACAGCGAGCGCAATCATCGTCAGGTTCGACATCTCTTGATCTGAACATTGAGCCAATTTATATGCCGCAGACGAGCTAGCTGCTAGCTACGTCATCGAAACGAAACGAATTGTTATGGCAGGAAGTATTGCATTGAATCCGAGCGCGATCACGCTGAAAGCGTCAGCGAGCAGCCGAGCTACGCTTGAATCGGCGGCCGTGCGCTGGACTCTGATTGCGGTGGCATCGCTGTTTCTCACGCTGTTCCTGTTCCTGCCATTGGCGATGGTTTTTGTTTCGGCATTCAGCAAGGGAATCCATGCGTATTTTGCCAGCTTCCGCGATCCCGACGCCCAGGCGGCAATTCGCCTGACGTTGCTTACAGCAGGAATCGCTGTTCCGCTGAACCTGGTGTTTGGCGTGGCGGCCGCGTGGTGCATCGCCAAATTCGAATTTGTCGGCAAGAGTCTGCTGATTACTTTGATTGATGTGCCCTTCTCGGTGTCGCCTGTAGTTTCGGGATTGATCTACGTACTGATGTTTGGTCTTCAGGGACTGATGGGGCCGTGGCTGGTTGCGCACAACATCAAAATCATTTTTGCGGTACCCGGCATTGTGCTGGCAACGATTTTCGTGACGTTTCCTTTTGTTGCTCGAGAATTGATTCCTTTGATCCAGGCCCAGGGTAACGATGAAGAAGAAGCTGCTCTGACGCTGGGCGCGAGTGGCTGGCAGACTTTTTTTCGCGTGACCCTCCCGAAC
>DATBAX010000027.1:0-4664 GCA_036271275.1 Terriglobales bacterium | reverse complement strand
AAGCGCAAGGTGAAGAAACTGGTACGCGGCACCGCGAAGCGGTAACGGCAAGCACTTAGCATCTGGCACTTAGCACTTGGTCCTCACTGGCCAAATGCTAAGTGCTAATTGCCAAAAGCTCTTCAGGAGACACGGCCACTTGTCAGAAACTCCGACGTCCACGCCAGAGACGATCTATACCTCAGACAGTCAGTTGCTCTGTTGCAAGTCGATCGACAAGCTGATCTCCGACGCCGACAATCCTGAACATCGGCTCAAAAAATCTCTAGGCCCCTGGTCGCTCACCGCGCTTGGGATCGGAGCCATCATCGGCTCCGGCATCTTCGTGCTCACAGGCACTGCGGCCGCTGGCGAGCATTTTGAAGCGCCATCCATCTTGCACGCGCAGGTCATGGATCTTGTCATCAACTTCCTGCGCACCGGAAGCACCGCCGGCGCGCTCATGCACGGACGCCCCGCAGCCGGGCCTTCAATCGCGATTTCTTTTCTGCTGGTAGCGGTAGCCTGTAGCTTTGCCGGCCTCTGTTACGCCGAACTGGCGTCGATGATCCCCATTGCGGGCAGCGCGTACACCTATTCGTATGCGACGCTCGGCGAAATTTTTGCCTGGATCATTGGCTGGGACTTGATTCTCGAATACGTCGTCAGCAACGTGGCTGTGGCCGTGGGTTTCAGCGGATACGCCAACGCTCAACTCGCTGCATTCGGCATTGCCTTGCCCGAAAAGTGGGCGAACCCCGTGTTCGCTGGAGGCCATTGGACCGGTGCGTACTTTAATCTGCCTGGTTTTCTGATCGTTTTTATTTTGACGCTGTTGCTGGTTCGCGGTGTGCGTGAATCCGCAAAGGCCAATAACATCATGGTGCTGGTCAAGATCGGCGCCATCCTCACTTTCCTCGTGGTGGGCGGCATGTTGGTGAACAAAGCCAACTGGACTCCGTTCGCTCCTTCAGGATTCGCCGGAATCGTCACCGGCGGCGCGATCGTTTTCTTTACCTACATCGGATTCGATTCGGTTTCGACAGCCGCCGAAGAATGCAAAAATCCGCAGCACGACCTTCCCTTTGGCATCATCGCTTCTTTGATCGTGTGCACCATCCTCTATATCGGCGTCGCAGTCGTGCTTCTGGGGATGATGAAGTACACAACGTTCATTTCCGGGCCCGCCGCCGATGCTCCGGTCGCCTACGCGCTGCAACAACTAGGTGCGCATCGGATTTTCCGCTCGATTATTATTCTGGGCGCGCTCATGGGGATGATTTCGTCTCTACTGGTTTTTCAATACGGACAAGCGCGCATCTGGTACGCGATGTCGCGTGACGGACTTTTGCCCAAACTCTTTTCCGCCGTGCACCCCAAATTCAAAACGCCGCATTATTCCACGTGGATTGCCTGTTTCGCCGTCGGCATTCCCGCAGGCATGGTGGATATCGGCGATGCCGCCGATCTCTCCAACATCGGCACGCTGTTTGCTTTCGTCCTGGTATCGCTGGGAGTTATTTTGCTCCGCCGTCGTCAACCCGACCGCAAACGCGCCTTCCGCGTGCCGTTTGTACCATGGTTTCCGTTAATTTCCATCCTTCTGTGCGGCGGCCTCATGACCGGATTGACCGTTATCACGTGGCTACGCTTCATCATCTGGTTAGTTTTGGGATTGTGCATCTACATTTTCTACAGCAGCAAGCACAGCGAATTCGCGAAAGCGAAATCCTGACCCTTTTAAATCTTGTCGTTCCGAAAGGCCTTTAGGCCTGGAGGAATCTCACTGCCAGAGCACACACGTCCGCGTCTGAGGCCCGATTGTCACAAGTGGCGTCCCGGGCGGGACTCCGTTAATTTCACTTCTTCTACCCAGCACAACGTGCCTGGCTAATGAATGCCGTCGCTCGGCGTCAGATTTTTATTTCTTCCAGGCATCTCTCAAAAACAAATACCGCCCTCGCAAATCATCCTTTCGCGCTTCCGATTTCTCATCGAGAAACATCACTTGCCATCCGCCAGCAGACGAATACGGAGGCCACTTTGCCAGGCCTGCCCCATTCGGATCGCCACTGCGTGCGAAGTTCGCCCAATATTTCTGCATCTCCGCGCTGAGCTGGCGATCGGAAGATCGCCAATCCATATGAGGTTTGGAGTCGAGTTGGCCAAATACGTATTCGATCTCGGCCGAATGATACGCGCCCATCTGCGGGCCCTTCGGATCGGAAGGAGGAGCGAGATCGAAGCGATATCGATAGATAGGTTGCTTGCCCGTGGTGGCTTGCGCTTCAATCCACGCCCAGGTTGACCAGGCAATGAATTTGTCACCGGAATAATCTTCGGTAGAACGCAGGGCTTGGGCATCGTCGTCAGCCGGATAAAGCTTCAAAAAGCCAGCTGCGCGGTCACCAAAATCTTTTTGCGCCAGAGTTTTCAGGTTCTCGACATTTGGTTTTCGCGGACCGAAAGCAACCGAGAAACTGCCTTCATCATGGTTCCATCCCGCTAATAAAGGGACATCGTTTTGCATGCCCTTGGCGAAGATTGTCGCCACCGTTTCGGGTAGAAAATATCCGTCAACCACCGGATCGAAACCGATATTGTCTTCTCCTCCAGGCTTCCAGGTGGGTTTGACCACCTCCTGTGCGGGAAGCGCTCGCAGCTGGGCGATGGTTTGCACGCCATACGCCGAAGCGGCAAACTTCGAATCTTTTTCTTCTCGAGCCGCAAGCGTTTCGAGCGCCAATCCAGTCTTGGAAAACGCGGCGCCGCTCTCACCAATCGCTTTGTGGAATAGCCCTTTCGCCAGCGGCGAAGCCATCAGATCACTCACCGCGAACGATCCCGCGCTCTCACCGAAGATCGTCACGTTACCCGGATCGCCACCAAAAGCCGCAACGTTGTCACGCACCCACTGCAACGCCGCGATCATGTCGAGCAATCCATAGTTGCCCGCCGCGTTCCGTCCCGACTCTTTTGCGAGTTCCGGATGCACGAAGAACCCAAAAATTCCCAGACGGTAATTCATCGAAACCACCACGACGTTTTGCTGCGCCAGAAAAGTCCCGTCCTGCCGCGGCTCCGACGACATTCCGGCCACGAATCCCCCACCATGGATCCAGACCATGACCGGGAGCTTGGCGTCGGCAGCTTTCGCCGGCGTCCACACATTCAGGAAAAGACAGTCTTCACTCTGTCCCGCTCCACGAAAATCCATGTCGCCATAGACTGGCGCTTGCACACACCCATGTCCAAACTCAGTCGCCTTTCGGACGCCCATCCATTTGGCCGGAGCCACCGGCGGTTTCCAGCGCAGATCGCCGACTGGTGGCGCGGCGTAGGGGATGCCGAGGAACGTGCGCACCGGGCCGTCCTGCTTGCCCTCCACGACACCGGTTCCTACCGTAACTTGGAGAGATGCTCCGTACGAGATCAATGGGAGAATCATCATTGCCGATAGAACAAGCGACTTGCAAAGCATCTGCATTTTCGTACGCTCCTTGATGGCGAAAAGTAAGACATGGGATTGTACTGCAAGAAAAGGATGTGTAGGGACGGATGCCCCGCCTATTCTGCCAATAAACCTTTGCGTGCAGAGATCCGTGTCAGGGCACGGCTTTTCAGAGACTGCGGAAAAACTCTGATTCGGTTTGGACAATCGCTTCTGTACTCGGTTGGCGCGCTGATCGAAAGCGTCGAACACCGTGGAAGAGCGGCGGCTTCAGCGCCGCGTGAATCGTGTCTTGCCCGGAACGCGGGCCTGCAAGGCCCGCTCTTTCACGGCGGCGCACGCAGCACTGAAGCCTTCTCTAAATGAACTTTTTTCGTCCGGGCATCGAGTTTTTCCGTAACCTCTGAAGCCATGCCCTGACACTAAGCGGCAAAACCCCACCAGGCAATACCACGTACACACATCCGCGACCCGCCTCAACTTCCACTGTCCATTTCCGGGCACTTCCTCGCGTAAACGGACATCCCTTCTCGTTGCCACGCCGACAACGGTGAACAATCATCGCAACTTAATCGTAAGTCATCGTGGCAACATGCTTGCTGTCATTCTCGAAGGGCACCCCTATGCACGATCTCAAACTCGCACTTCGCCAGCTACGCAAATCTCCAGGTTTTGCCGCGACGATCATTCTTACTCTTGCTCTTGGAATCGGCGCGAACACGGCCATTTTCACTTTGGTGCATGCTGTCCTGCTGAAGACTCTGCCAGTCGCGGATCCCGCAACGCTCTATCGTGTCGGCGACAAAGATGACTGCTGTGTAAATGGCGGCTTTATCAATGACAACGGCGATTTCGATATCTTTTCTTATGAGATCTATCATCAATTTCGCGATAGCACCCCTGAGTTTGAGCAGCTAGCTGCATTTCAAGCTGGCAGCGAAAGAGTGAATGTTCGACGCGGCGCGGGCACTGGTAAAGCGGCTCACGGCGAATTCGTGTCGGGCAATTACTTTTCGACATTCGGCATCGGTGCATATGCCGGCCGCACTATCGTCGCCTCCGACGATCTCGCGGGAGCAGCTCCCGTGGCTGTTCTTAGCTATCAAGCATGGCAATCAGACTACGCCGCCGACCCGAGCGTGATCGGAGCAACTTTTTACATTCAGAGCCAGCCCCTTACCATTGTCGGGATTGCGCCGCCAGGATTCTTTGGCGATCGTATCGATACCGACAC
>DATBAX010000026.1:0-4934 GCA_036271275.1 Terriglobales bacterium | reverse complement strand
TGCGCGGCTGGATCGTAGCCGTCGAAAATTTCGTCGAAGGGAAGCACTGGGCCGAGGTCAAGGTCGGATTGTTGATTAAACTCCCGGCTGATCTCATGCATGTGTCCATTGAGCTGTTCCAGCAGGTCCTGGAAGCGGGTGAACATGGTGTCGAGCGTGGCCTGGTCACCGGCGAAATTCGCGCGGACGAAATCCTGAAACGCCGCCGCATCGCCATCCTCCGTGCGCCAGAATTCTCCCACCTGATGCAGTCCGCGCTGGACGCGCGATCTCTGCGGCTCGCCATATTTTGTCGTCAGCTCGGTTTCGAGTTTGCCACTGGCACCGTGCAACCACGCCGGTTCAAGACTGGCAGCGGATTGTGACTTCATCGACATCTCCTGAGATTGTGCCGGTAGGCAGGCGATCAAAAGCGCAAACAGAGTGATCCTTCGCATGAGCAGGATCCTTCAAAATGAATTTGTGCGGAACGGGATATTTTACAACGTCTCGCGCGGGGGCGAAGGCCTTCGTTTGCCCGCGAGCTTTAGGTCGCCATCGTCCGCGAAGAGCGTATTGCGGTCGCGGGGATATTGTCATACGGCAAAAAACAAACCGGGCCGTTTCCGGCCCGGCGCACTAACCTGTCCAGCAACAAAGTGAACCATCGGCGGTAAGCTAGGCCGGCTTGAGGCGGAAACTGTTCAGACCGTCACATATTCAGTAGTCGCGCTGGGCACTGGAATCTGATCGCCATGCTCCCGTAGACCTTCCAGATGAAAGTCGATTGCCTCGCGGATTAATTCTTTCGCTTCGTCCAATGTCTTGGAGGCGACCCCAAGGCCGGGAAGATCGGGTGCATAGGCGCCCCAACCAGTCTCAGATTTTTCGTAATGACGAGATATTTCATTTCAAACCAGCCTGCTTGAGGATATTGTTCAACGTTCCGGGAGGAATGTCCAGTGCGGATGCCGGCTACGGTAACGGTCCCCGGCTTAGACGGATGATGAAATTGGCGGTGGCTGCCTTTCGCGCGGACAAGTCGCCAGTCGTCCTTTTCGAGTCGCTTGATGACGTCGCGGATTTTCATGCTATCCGTTATCTTCCCGAGGGCGTTTCCCAATATTCAAGCGCACCTTGGCGCCGTCCGGTTGATTGCGGAGTTGTCCGTGAAGGTCTCCCAGAAACGAGACGCACTCGTACAGATCAGCCATATACACATTGTTGGGTCTGTTGCCACTCTCCTTGAAGACAACCGGAATCTTGAAACCAAAGCACTGCTCAGGGTTCAAGCGATAGCCGTACTGCTCCAATTTCGCTTCGATGTCTGACAAGAACCAGGTTTTTTGATTTTCTGGCTTGCGTGCTTCGTTTCGAAAATTTTCCAGTGAATCGGAGATTCGTACCAGCAGCCCGGCAGTAATATCCAGCCTGAAGATCGCGTTATCTTGCTTTTGGAGGAAGAGGTCGCCAAATGCGTTGATTGCTACAAGTCGGAGACTCTCGGGACATAGCCATTGCCACTCTTTCAAAAGTCTATCGGCGGAGAGTTTGTCGACGTCAAAGTACGAGATCATCAGTTCCTCAACGTCTTCCCCGTTTTCAGCGTGAACTGAATTCTCTCCTGCGTTTTCTTCTCGCCGCAAAGCGACTTAAATCCTTCACGCTCCAAATCCAGAATGTATTGTTCGCTTACCGGAGTGCCGGAGGTGACGTTGCCGCCGCAGAGAACTTCCGCGATTTTTGTGGCTAGCTTCACTTCGTATTCGGTGATGTAGTCGCCTTGACGCATGAGGTGGACGCCCATCTTGAGGGCGGCGAGAATGTTTTCGCCGGGAGCGGGTATGTCGGTGCGCGGTTGAGGCGGCTCGTATCCAGAACGGACGAGTTCGATAGCGCGCGACTTGGCGTCGGTGAGGACGCGTTCGCGGTTCATCGAGATGCGGTCGGAGTTGGAGAGAAATCCGAGGGCGCGGGCTTCGTGCGCGGAGGTTGCGACTTTCGCCGTGGCGATGGTCTCGAAAGCTTTTTTCATGGCTTCCATCAATTCGACGGATTCGCCGCGTCCGCCGGGACGGATTGATTCGGCGCTATCGACCGCGCGCAGCAACATTTCTTTGCAGCCGCCTCCGCCGGGCAACAGGCCCACGCCGATTTCGACCAATCCTGTATAAAGTTCGGCATGAGGTTGCCGCGCCGGAGCATGTAGAGAAAGTTCCGTGCCGCCGCCGAGAGTCAAGCCGAAAGCCCCGACTACCACCGGTTTCGGAGAGAACTTGATGGCCTGGGTCATTCCCTGGAATTGACCGATGGCGAGGTCCACGTCGTCCCACTCTTCGTCCTGCACTGTCATGAGCAGGAGCATGAGGTTCGCGCCGACGGAAAAATTCGTGGCGTCGTTGCTCATGACGAAAGCGTCGAAGTTGTCGCCTGCGCCGCCGGGTTTCAGAGTCTGAATGATGAAGCTGACGATGTCGCTGCCTAGCGTGTTCATCTTCGAATGGAACTCGATGCAGCCAACGCCGTCGCCGAGATCGACCAACGACACACTTGAATTCTTCTTCACCACGCCGTTGGATTTTTTCGCGACTGCGACCGACCAAACGCCGTCCGAAACTTGTACGGGCTTGTAATCGTTCGAAGCGAGATCGAAATACGCACGGCCCGAAGCAGCCTTGGGATCGTCCAGATACCAGGCTTTCTTTCCCGCGGCGAGCAATTGTTCGACGTTGGCTGCGATCGGCTTGCCTTCTTTTTTCATGCGCTCGACGGTGGCTTCCACGCCGGCGGCGTCCCAAAGTTCGAATGGCCCGAGTTCCCAATTGAAGCCGAGACGCATGGCGCGATCGATTTCGACAATGGAATCGGAAATTTCCGGAATACGATTAGCGCAGTACGTCCAAAGTTCGGAAAGGGCCGTCCACAAGAACGGCCCGGCTTTGTCGCCCTTCGGTGGCGTGCTGCCGTCAATGCCAAGCAACATGCGGACGCGCGCACCGGTTTCCTCGACATTCTTTGCCATGTCGAGCGCGGCAAATTTTGGTTTCGACCGAGGATGGTATTCGAGCGTCTTCCAATCGAGCGCGAGGCGCTCGTCTTCTTTACCTTCCACCTTCGCTTTTTTATAGAAGCCACCCTTAGTTTTATCGCCGAGCCATTTGCGCTCGAGCATTTGCGAATAGAAATCCGGAAGTTTCAGATCGCTGCGTTCGTCGAGAGCCGTCGCTCCCGTCATGTTGCCGACGACATGGCCCAGAATGTCGAGTCCCACCAAATCGATGGTGCGGAATGTTGCCGAACGTGGCCAACCCACAGCGCTTCCGGTCAGCGAGTCGACATCTTCGATCGAAAGATCCATCTCCTGCATCAGGCGAATCACATTCAGCACGGAAAAAGTTCCAATTCGATTGCCAATAAAATTCGGCGTGTCTTTCGCGAAGACAACCCCTTTGCCGAGATGGGTATCGGCAAAGTGAGCGACAGCGTCGATGGCCGCGCGATCACTTTCTGGAGTAGGAATCAGTTCAAATAGCCGCATGTATCGCGGCGGATTAAAAAAATGCGTGCCGAACCAGGAGCGGCGAAAGTCTTCGGAAAATCCTTCCGCAATTGTTCCGACCGGCAGGCCGCTGGTGTTTGTAGTAACGATGGTGCCTGGTTTGCGGATGGCTTCGACTTTCCTCAGCAATCCGCGCTTGATGTCGAGATTCTCGACGACCGCTTCGATGATCCAGTCGACTTCAGATAACTTTTTGAGATCGTCCTCGAAGTTTCCAATGGTGACCAGCTTCGCGAGCGATGGTTCCATGAAAGCCGCAGGCTTGGACTTTTTCGCAGCATCGAGTCCGGCAGCCGCGATCTTGTTACGGGCCTCCGGCTTGGCATCAGGCGCGATGTCTTTGGGGACGATGTCGAACAAATAACTGGGAATGCCGGCATTGGCAAAGTGCGCGGCGATGCGCGCGCCCATGGTGCCTGCGCCTAAAATTGCGACTTTATGAATTTGCTTCATGGACACTCCGTTCCGAAACGTCTACGGCAGTTTATCGATGGCCCAGTCGTCTTTACCAGTATTCACGACAACGATTTGGGAGAAGCGTGGATGCACCCATTTGTGGTCGGGCCCAATTTCAAACAGCGCGACGGGAAAAATGTACCGTCCAGGTTTTAGTTTCTTGCCGCGGCTAATTTCGTATCCCTCCTGGATCGACGATCCCGGAGCGAAAAATGCCTGCATGCGATCCTCAGAAACTTGCTGCTTGGCGGCGTCGGTCAGCAGAATGATTCCGGCTTCGTGGTCTTGAGTTTGCCACGCATTAAGAAATCGATTCGCAGAGGCCAGGGCGCTTACGTAGTCGCGATCTAAAAGACTTGTAGCCGGGGAGTGTTTACTTTTTGCGGACAGAGGACTCGCGGCGAAGGTCAGTCCCGCACATAGGAGAAATAAGAAGAACGATCGATGACTCACTCAGCCATTATGCGGGAAGAGTTCGAATCGGGCCACTCCAACTGTTCTGTCATCCTGAGCGCAGTGAAGGACCTATGCATTCCGCGCCCACAACACCATTCCCTCATAATGAATGCAAAATGCATGGGTCCTTCGTTTGCAAAGTACGCTCTCTCAGGATGACAGCGAGTTATGAAATCAGTTTCGCCAGCAGGAACGCCGCCGCTGCGGCCAGTCCGCCGATGACCATGGTTTGCGTCGCGCTGCGTAGCGGGCCGGTGTCGGTGAAGCGTCCTTTCATGTAGCCGAAAATGCCGAGAGCTGCCAGGGTCACTACTGCCGAAAATTCCAGTCCGCGGCTCGCGTTGCCGAGAATAATGTAGGGAGAAAGCGGAATCAATCCACCGGCCACATACGATCCCGCAATGGTTGCGGCGCTGGTGACGGCGCGGCGAGGATCGGGTTCTTCCAGCCCGAGTTCGTAGCGCATCATGAAATCCACCCACGA
>DATBAX010000025.1:0-6659 GCA_036271275.1 Terriglobales bacterium | reverse complement strand
CCCAGGTCTGCAAGATATTCCACACATGCGCCAATGCCCGCAATGCATTCGTGATTGTTGGTGCCGGATTCCCAGCGGCTGGGGATTTCATCAGTGCAGGCGCGAACTTTATACGGCTTCAAGCGCTTCATGTGCTCGCGCTTTCCGTAGAGCACTCCCATGTGCGGACCGAAGAATTTGTAGGTCGAGCAAGCCAGAAAATCGCAATCGAGATCGCGGACGTCAATTAATCCATGGGGCGCGTAATGGACAGCATCGATAAAAGCCATCGCTCCTACCGCATGCGCGAGCCGAATTACTTCTTTGACGTTATTGATCGTGCCGACTGCATTCGAGGCATATCCCACGGCGACCAGCTTCGTTTTGCTGTTAATCTTGCGCGCCAGATTTTCCATGTCGAGCGTGCAATCTTCTTCATGGATGTCTGCGATACGAATCGTGACGCCGCGTTCTTCAAGAGCTTTCCAGGGTGCGAAGTTTGCGTCGTGGTCGAGCAGCGTGAGTACGATTTCATCACCCGGCCCGAGTTCGCGGCCGATGGACCGGCTGATGGCGAACGTCAGCGTGGTCATGTTCGCGCCGAAGACAATTTCCTGGGAATCGCAATTCAGAAAATCCGCCATCGCCGCACGAGCGTTATCGATTACTACGTTCGTACGTTGGCTGGTGGCATAAGCGCCGTTGGTGTTGGAATTCGAATGCCGCAAATATTCGCTGATGGCATCAATGACGCGCTGCGGAACTTGCGTGCCACCCGGGCCATCCAAAAATACGGCGGGATGTCCGTTCACGGTTTGCGCGAGAGAAGGGAATTGCGATCGCACCCAGTCGAGATCGAGCGCCGTGGCTTCGTCTTTGGTAGTCAGCATGTCGGGAGTTAACCCATCACCGTGGTGTGTTCCGGTTGAATCTTGTAAATCACGCGGATTTCGCTGGGCTGGGCGTAAGGATACTTGTCCACGCCGAGATATTTCTTGGCCATCTTGTCAATGTGCTCCGAACCGCCCTGCTCAGTGATCTCCACCACGCGGCCGCGAATTTCCAAATACCGGTAAGGATTTTCCGGATCGATGATCGCAAGAGACACGCGCGGATCGCGGCGGACATTTTTATCTTTCTGCCGGCCTTTGGCGGAATTGAAGACAACCAGATCGCCTTCGATGTCGACCCACACCGGCGTGACCTGTGGACGGCCATCAGGCATGAGCGTTCCAAGGCTCGCGAACGCGCGCTTGGTAAAAAGATCGCGATATTTTTCGGGGATTGCGTGGGACATGAGTTCCTCCTGTAAACACGTGATTATAGATGTTTGCGAGGCTTGTGTGGTTTCGATCTTGTCAAATCTATCCGAGGGCAGAGACCGTTTCGCGAAGCGGAACGGTCCCGGGGAATGATCTCGAGCGGTCATATCCGAGCCAGCTCCGGAGGAGCGACCCAGCTTGGCTCAGGACGAAAAGTCCTGGGTGCGTATTGCGGATGACCACGCGAGCAAAGGGAGCTGCTCTAAGCTTAATCGCGCCTACGGCGCTGCTTTCACGATCCTCAACTTTTTCTCGTCCGCAAATGCCTTGCCCATCGCCGTTTCCACCGGAATTTTCACACTTCCGCAATCCTGCAAATCTATCTCCTCTCTCCAAAAATCGCCGAAATTTAACAATTCCTGATCCCACTGCACCAATCCCAGTTCACCCGCCTGTGGATGCCCTGCACTTCATTGAAAAATAACCACATACAATTCTCAATTTTTAATTGACTCTAAAAATAGAAGGTGTACAAACACAATCGTTCTTCGGCACCTTTAAAGTTTTCCCGGTTGGTGCAGCGTCCGGGGCTCAAGCAAAGTCACCCTTCGCATCGCAAGATGCAGCAAGGGAGGGCGAGCAAGGGTCTATAGCAAAGCACTGGTCGAGGCGAATCAAGAGAACTGTTGAAGGCAAGATAAGGATCCCGAGGCGTCAAGCTGGTTTATCCGGTTGGCGGTGAGCCCGGAGCCCGAGCAACTGATCGCACGTTGCCACCCGCAAGGGAGCAGCATGGACAGGTCGGCAAGGGTCTAACGCGAGCTACTGGCCGAGAGGAACAGGCTTAACACCACCTCGGGATTCTTTATTTGTGGCGCAGCGTCGTCCTGCCGTCTCTGATCGGAGCAGCTCTTCACGCCCTCCCCCTGTTCACGAGCAGGTCGAATTTCGGTATGGACGGATGACGCTGAATGCCCCGTCTGAACTTCCCTCCGATTTTGACGGTGCAGGGCGGACACTCCTGTCCGCCTGAGGTCGAATTTGATTTGCCAGCAGGAAGATCAACAACAAGATCAAGTGCGGCGGACAGGAGTGACCGCACCACGTACAAAATCTACGGCCCCTGAATCAATCTCAATTTCCCATTGCTCACCAGCCGGGCTCGATAAATCACATTCGTCGCAGCTACTTCCGCCACCGCGTCCGCATTGATCTGGTATGCGCCCCAGGGTAGGTTTTCGCCAAACGGAATTGGGAAATTAATCGTCTGGGGTTTCAACGTGAAGTGTTGATAGCCGATAGCGGTGGCGCGTCCATCCTCGGCCACGGCCATCACGATGATGGTGAGATCGAAATCCACGCCGGTTTGATTGGAAACTTTGAGTCCGCCCTCAATCCGCTGGCCATTGATTTTCGCTGGTGGATTCCAATTCAAAAGCATGGGCGCGACCACCTGCAAGGTCAAAGGATAATTGAGCTGGCGCGGCGGCTTGCCGCTATCCGTAATCGTCAATACGATGGCAAAATTGCCGGTAGCCGTCGGTGCGCCGCTGATCAGGCCGTCGTCACTTATGCTCAGTCCCGGAGGCAGTGAACCGGTCGCCACCTTCCAATGCAGTGGCGTGATTCCGCCATCCGACGCCAATTGAAAGTGGTACTGCTGCCGAAGATACCCTTTGTCGAGCACCGAGGTCCGTACTGCTAACGGAGGCCCAGTAGCCGCGGCCTGCTGCGCCGCCAGGTTCGCGCCGAGTGCGCATAGGCCCAGGACCGATACCGCCAGTTTTGTAAAGGCAGGACGAATCATAGGCATCATTAGAACTCATTATAGGCCGGGCCGCCGGCTCGAGCTCCGCTCAAAAGACATAGGCACTGCCGAAGCAGTGCCTATGTTTAGCCGACTGCTGCTCTTGCTCTACTGCTGCATACTCATAATTCCATTGATCTCCACTCCCGGATCGTTTTCCAGAATGTAACCGCTGGAACCCGAAACCAGATAGAAAACAATGTCGTTGTTGCTCTCAGAAAGATTGCTGACCGTCGCTGTCGTCCGTCCGTTCGAACCTACCGCGTAGCTGCCGGACAAACCTCCAGAAGAGCTCGCCTCTCCAGAATTGTTGACGACTTCATTCCACGTCAGGTTGCCGTTACCTTTCCACTGAATCCAGCCGACCCGATCGACAAAAACCTGCTGGTTGTTGTCATAACCATCCATGCTGAACGCGAACTGTCCGTTCAACGACGAATTGGTAAACGTGCCCTGCTGCTGGTCGGCAGTGCCGTCTTCAATTTTGCTAACGTCGCTGGAGTCGCTAAGCGTCATGAAAAAAGCGCGAGATGGACTCACCATCCAAAATACCTGTTGGACGGTGCTGGGCATTGCCGTGGTGAATCCGAATACCGTCCGGCCATTTGCCGCCACCGGAGTGTAAGTTCCGCTGGGATTAATGGCGACACTCCCGAAAGAATTCGCGCCCTCGGTGGTCGAATCAAATAATCCGCCTGTGATGGCGCCGGCGCTGGCACTGATGCTACCTACGCTATTCACCGCTCCGTTGCCGGCAATGGAGTCATCCCCGCGGCTGCCGAATGCGTAACTGTTTCCTGACAAGGGATCAGTGGTAAAAGGCGCGCCGGTCTGTGCTTCAGCCCTGCCCGACCCCACAACACCGGCATCACTGACCATGAAGCGAAGGTTATTGGCATCCACGATGTAGTAAATAAGATCAATTGTTCCGGTGCTGTCAATCAGGGTTGCCGTCCCGCGGCCAGTACTGTCAGGCGCGTTAAACACCGAGCCGCCGGCCAAAGTCAGAGGACTGGCCGTGCCATGCCCGCCATTCACGGTCCCACTGTTGTTCACGTCATCACTTCCCGTGACCGCGCCATTCGCCGCGAGGGTGATTTGGCCGACGCTCGACGAATCCGCGATAGAGGAAACGCTATGTTGCTTGAAAATGAAAGTACCCGCTGGAAGGGTAGTGGAGCTCTGGGCTTCCGCCACGCCGGTGGCATTGGCATTGTCCGTCTCAATCAAGTAGAGCTTGGAGTTGCTGACCAGGGTGACGCTTAGCGTAATGCTGCCGCTACTGCCGAAAGTCAGAATGATCGTTCCGGTGCCATCGCTATTAATGTTGTAAGTTCCTGTGTCCGGAGTGCTGCTGACACCGCCCGAGGTCGTTTCCGCAAAATCGTCGGAGCCCCCGGTAATGTTTCCGTGACCGTCAGCGGTGAAAATGCCCGCTTCCTGATACTGGACCGGATTGTTGGTGCTGAATTCGTATCCCGTAATCTGATACACGTAGGAGCCGGTCAGGCTGGCATTGGAGTAGTGCCCGGTTCCGATCAGGCCACCAATGCCATTCGACCCGCAAGCTACAGAAAACACAAGTGAAACAAGCATTAACGCTAAATATGTTTTTTTCATGGTAGTGGGGGCAGCGAGATGCTGCATGAACTCCTTAGAGAATCGATTCAGATCAGCAGTTGCTTTGGCAGTACCCAGGTTATTAACTAATGCTACCCAGCTATCTAACCCAGCATACGGAAGAAAGTTGTTGGCGAAAGTGTCCGTTTTAATGCGGGGAAAGATTTGGGCGGAGCGGTCGTGAAAGAGCGGGGCTTCAGCGCTTGATCGGTTACGAGCAGCTGGTTTCGGAGCTACGCAATACTTCACGAACCTTGCGCGAAAGACTCTGTAACGTGAATGGTTTCTGCAGGAAAGCGGTGCCTGTTTCCAGAGCTCCGTCGAGAATGATCGAATCTTCGGTATATCCAGAAAGGTAAAGTACTTTCAGCCCGGGATCCGCAATACAAAGCTGTCGTGACAATTCCTGACCGCTGATGCCGGGCATGACCACGTCCGTGATCAGGATATCGATAGGGCCGTTATGTCCCGCTGCGACCCGCAAAGCCGTTTCTCCGTCTTCCGCTTCCAGGAGTTTGTAACCTCCAGCTTCCAGTGTTTCCCGAACGAGTTGGCGGACCGACGCTTCGTCCTCCACCAGCAACACCGTCTCTGACCCTCCCATGGTTTGGGTTGGGCGTGCCGGAACCACCGGTTCAAGGGCGTCTTCCACCCGGGGCAGATAAATGTGGAAGGTGGTGCCTTGCCCCAGTTCGCTTTTGGCAAGGATGTATCCTCCACTTTGCTTCACGATGCCGTAAACCGTTGACAGTCCCAGTCCCGTGCCTTTGCCTTTTTCTTTGGTGGTGAAGAATGGTTCGAAGATGCGCGACTGAGTTTCCTTGTCCATGCCGCCGCCGGTATCGGCGATGGAAAGCACGACGTAAGGACCGGCTTGCATGTAGAGATTTTCCTGGCGCGTAATGTCGGTCAGATTTTCATTCGCGGTTGCGATGGTGATTTTTCCGCCTCTGGGCATGGCGTCCTTCGCATTGACCACCAGATTCATGATCACTTGTTCCAACTGCCCGGCGTCGGCGCGGGTGTGACCAAGGTCCGAGGCAAGCCGCGCGTCCAGCGCGATATTTTCGCCGATCAAAGGACGCAGCAAACGTTCCATGTCGGCCACAATCACATTCACATCGACCACCCGCAGCTCCAGCATCTGCTTGCGGCTGAACGCCAGGAGTTGCCGGGTCAGATTGCCGGCGCGGTCGGCGGCCTGTTGAATCGCCTCAAGTTTTGGATACAGAAAGCTGTCGCGCTCCGTGCTTCCCAGCAGCACTTCACTGTAGCCACTGATCACCATTAATAAGTTATTGAAATCGTGAGCCACGCCGCCCGCCAGGCGTCCTACGGCTTCCATTTTCTGTGCCTGCCGAAATTGGTCTTCCAGGCCGCGCCGGTCTGTCTCTGCCCGTCTCTGCTCAGAGATGTCGCGATAGAGGGCATAGAACGCCACCTTGACTCCGTTGACCATCACCGGCGCGCCCGACATGAAGACGTCCACTAGCGTGCCATCTTTGCGTTGCCGCTTGGTCTCCAGGCCCACTCTTTCACCGCGGGCGAGGGCTTCCTCGATCGAACGGGTTTCAGTCTTTCGGTCAGCTGGAACGATGAGGTCGGTGATGTTCCGGCCAAGAGCGTCTTCAGGACAAAATCCAAACAGGCGAGTGAACTCGCCATTGATCCGCATGATGCCGTGCTGCGTATTCAGAACACTGATCGCTTCCGGAGTGCATTCGACAAGCTGTTCCAAATAAGCTTTTTGCACATCGGGAAGACCAAAAGTAAAGTCAGGAGGATTTTCTAATGCGGCGACCGCCGAAGAGGTGCGGGAGAGCAACGGAACGCCACGCCTGAGTGCCTGCTTCAGAGATTTGGCGCGCGCAAGGTCAGCGGAGTCCGCTGGCCGGGTGATCTTGCCACCCATCTAACCCCCCTAGGTTCGATCCAGAACTAACCCAAATGTTAGACGGGCAAGCGATTACTCTAAAGTTACCGAGGTAATT
>DATBAX010000024.1:0-40206 GCA_036271275.1 Terriglobales bacterium | reverse complement strand
AGTGCGCCGATGCCGCCGATTTGAATTCCGATCGAGCTGAAGTTGGCGAATCCGCAGAGGGCGAATGTGGCAATCGTGAAAGTGCGCGGATCGAGAACGCCTTTCATGGTGCCGAGTTGGGCGAAGGCGACGAATTCGTTGATGGTCATGCGCGTGCCCAATAGGCCGCCAATTTTGGCGGCGTCATGCCAGGGAACTCCGATGAGCCACGCGACTGGAGAGAAAATCCAACCCAGAACTTCCTGCAAATTGTAAGGGAACCAGCCGACGTGAATATGGATCCAGCCCATGATGGCGTTGACCAAAGCGAGTAAGGCGAGAAAAGTAATGAGCATTGCACCCACGTTTAGGGCGAGATGCAATCCGTCGACGGTGCCGCGAGCAATTGCTCCAAGGATGTTCGATTCTTTTTCCATCGCAGGCATTTCGACGCGGCCCGCGGTGAGCGGCTTTCCGGTTTCGGGGACAAGCATTTTGGCCATTAACAACGTACCGGGCGCGGTCATGATGACCGCAGTCAGAAGCTGCTTGGCGTCGGCGCCGCCTACATGAATGTAGGCCGCCATCATGCCTCCGGAAATGTGCGCCATGCCGCTGGTCATCACGCACATCAGTTCGGATTGAGTGAGGTCGGGGAGGAACGGACGAATGGTCAGCGGAGCTTCCGTCTGTCCCATGAAAATGCTGGCTGCCAGGTTGAGCGACTCTGCGCCGCTTGCTCCCATGACTTTCGTCATAACGATGGCGCCTGCACGAATGATGAGTTGCATTACGCCCAGGTGGTACAAGACGGCAAAGAAAGCAGCGATAAAAATGATGGTCGGCAATACCTGAAAGGCGAAGATCAGGCCGAGAGAAGATTGCTGTTTTCCGAGCTCGCCAAAAACAAAGGCGGAGCCGTCATAAGAAAAATCGAGCAATCTTTTTGCGCCATTCCCTGCCAACTGAAAAAGCCACGCGCCGGACCTGACGCGAAGGACAAAAAGCGCGAGGGCGAATTGCAGTCCTAGTCCCCAGGCGACGGTCTTCCCGCGAATGGCGCGGCGATCCGTGGAGAAGCCGTAGGCCAGGGCTAACATGGTCAGCAGACCGAGAATGCCGGTGTATCGTCCCATAAGTGTTGATCCGCGAAAATTGTTCTAAGAATTGCGAGTGATTCTAAACCTTGATTCGGCTTTGCTGGGAAGTTTCTGAAACCGTCTCGCTGCGCTCGCGGGCAGACGAGGCGTCCGCCACCACGTGAGTTGGTAAACTGGCAAAACATATGGATAAGATCTTTATGGCCCGCGCGATTCAGCTTTCGGTTGAGAATGTTCAATCCGGCAGCGGTGGCCCGTTCGGAACGGTCATCGTCAAGGACAATCGCATTGTCGCTGAAGGAGTCAATCAAGTGACTTTGACAAACGATCCCACCGCGCACGCGGAAATGGTCGCGATCCGCCTGGCTTGCCGGAAACTTGAGGTCTTCGAATTGAAAGAGTGCGAGCTGTATACGTCTTGCGAGCCTTGTCCTATGTGCCTCGGTGCGATTTATTGGGCGCGATTGGAGCGTGTCTACTACGCCAATCTCGCAGAAGATGCTGCCCAGGCCGGATTTGACGATTCATTGATCTATCGCGAGATCTCGCAACCGCATTCGCAGCGTGCAATTCCGATGATCCCAATGATGCGCGAAGAGGCACTGGCGGCGTTTCGCGCGTGGCGAGATCTACCCAACAAAGCTGCGTACTAGAGGAACGAAATCGAGTAACATTAGTCCGTTTGGCACTTTGGATGTCCAAAGGAAAATCATGAATCTGCATGCGCGTGTACGCGGGACCTGCCTGATGACTCTTGCGGTCCTCAACATTGCTCTGTTGCCGGCTTCCGCACAGTCGGGGAACAAGCCCTGGATGGATTCCAGTCTCTCGCCGGATGAACGCGCGACCCTGGTGGTCAAAGAAATGACGCTTGATGAGAAGATCACGCTGCTGCATGGGACCGGCATGAAGGGATTGGGGCCGATGAGTCCGTTGTCCGTCGGATCGAATGGCGGTGCTGGATTCGTGGTGGGGATTCCGCGGCTCGGAATTCCCGGCATCCAAATGTCGGACGCAGCTTATGGCGTTCGAATGAGTGGAGAGAATGGAAAATATTCGACAGCGTTGCCGGCGAACGTAGCGGCCGCCGCAAGCTGGGACCTTGACGCAGCCTATGAATATGGAGCGCTCATCGGGCGCGAGTTGCGAGCGCAAGGCTACAACATGACATTGGGTGGAGGCACAAACCTCACGCGTGAACCGCGCAACGGGCGCACATTCGAGTACCTGGGAGAAGACCCGATTCTGGCCGGAAAGATGGACGGGCAAGTCATGACCGGGCTGCAGGCGCAACACGTGATTGGGGACATCAAGCATTACGCACTCAACGATCAGGAGAGCGGTCGAAACTCGGTCAACGTAAATATCGACAAGCGGTCGATGCGGGAAAGCGATCTGTTGGCGTTTGAGATTGCGCTTCGAGGATCGAACGCGGCCGCCGTCATGTGTTCCTATAATCGCGTGAATGGCGACTACGCTTGCGAAAACAAATATCTCCTGACTGACGTTTTGAAAAAAGACTGGAACTTCAAAGGCTTCGTCGTGTCGGATTGGGGAGGGACACACAGCACGGCAAAAGCGTCCGCCGCCGGGATGGATCATGAAGAGCCGACGGATTATTTTTTCGGGCCACTGCTGAAAAAAGCTGTTGAAGCGGGAACGGTTCCGATGTCTGAAGTGGACGACCATGTGCATCGAGTCCTGCGGTCGATGTTCGCGACCGGCGTCATCGATGATCCGCCACAAAAGAGCGTGGTGGATGTAGTGGGCGGTTTTGAAGTTGCGCAGAAAATTGCGGAAGGCAGCATCGTGTTACTCAAGAACGATAACAATGTGTTGCCGCTCGATGCCTCGAAAGTCCACAGCATCGCGGTGATTGGCGCGCATTCCGACGTTGGCATGATTTCCGGCGGCGGTTCGGCGCAGGTGGATCCGCCGGGTGGAAATGCGATCATGCCGCCGGGTAAAGGCAGGACAACCTGGCAGGCGCATATTTGGTTTCCGACTTCGCCCCTGAAATCGATCCGGGCGAAAGCTCCAGGTGTAAATGTTCAGTACGATGCTGGCACGGACCCGGCCGCGGCGGCGGCGTTGGCAAAAACCGCTGATGTTGCGATCGTGTTCGCGTATCAGTGGGAGAGCGAAGGAATGGATCTCGATAGTCTTTCGCTTCCTGAACATCAGGATGATCTGATTGCGAAAGTTGCGGCAGCGAATCCACATACGATCGTTATCGTCGAATCCGGAACCGCCGTGACCATGCCCTGGGCGGATCAGGTCAGCGGCATTTTCGAAGCGTGGTATGCAGGCAGCCGGGGCGCGGAAGCGTTGGCGAATTTGATTTTTGGAGATGTGAATCCCAGCGCTAAGCTGCCGATGACGTTCCCCAGGAGTGAGGCAGACTTGCCGCACGCTACGATCGCCAAGCCGACTGAAATTAAACACTTCAAATCGTGGGAAGAGGAAGCGAGAGGTTTGCCGGTATTCCAAACTAACTACGATGAAGGTTTGAAAGTCGGATACAAGTGGTATGACGCGGAAAAGAAACCAGTCCTATTCCCCTTCGGCTACGGACTTTCCTACACCACTTTCAGCTATTCCAATTTGAAGGTGACGCAAGGGAAGAACGTTCATGCGACGTTCACGGTGGCGAACACCGGCAGCCGCGCAGGAGCCGAGATTGCGGAGGTTTATGCAACTCTGCCGGCCAGCGCGGGTGAGCCGCCGAAGCGTTTGGTGGGTTGGAGCAAAGTGAAGCTGGGTGCGGGAGAAAGTAAAGAAGTGTCGGTCGAGATCGATTCTGAATATCTTTCCATTTTTGACGTTGATCGTGACACGTGGCTGCTGCCTCCCGGTGATTACACGTTAATGGTCGGCGGATCTTCGCAGAACTTGCCACTGAAAGGGTCGCTTAAATTTTAGGAATTATGGGACATCCTCTACTTGATCTAACGGACAAAACTGCTGTCGTCATCGGTGGTACCAGCGGCATTGGGTTGGCCATTACCAAGGCGCTGGCGCAAGCCGGCGCGAATGTGGTTCCTTCGGGACGCCGCGCCCCTGAAGTAAAAGCCGCGGCCGCCGAGGTTCAATCGCTCGGCCGAAAATCGCTCGCACAGACTTGTGATGTCACGGAGAGTGCCAGTCTTGAAAAACTTCTGCAATCGGTAAATGCTGCCTTCGGAAGTGTCCAGATTCTGGTGAACTGCGCCGGCCGCACGAAAAAAATGGCCACACTCGAATTTCCCGAAGCTGATTGGGATGCGATTCTCGAAACCAATTTAACGGGAACTCTGCGCGCCTGTCAGGTTTTTGGACGGCACATGATCGAGCGCGGCTATGGACGCATCATCAATATTGCGTCGCTTTCTTCGTTTGTCGCGCTGTATCAAGTTGCCGCATACAGTGCCAGCAAGGCTGCAGTTGCGTCTCTGACTAAATCTCTTGCTGTTGAATGGGCGCCTTCGGGGGTTTGCGTCAATGCGATTGCTCCCGGCGTTTTCCGCACCGATCTCAATACCGCCTTGCTTGACGGGACGGACCGCGGCCGCGAATTCCTAATGCGCACACCGATGCGACGTTTCGGAAAGCTTGATGAGCTGGGCGGCGCGGCGGTGTTTCTGGCGTCCGATGCTGCCAGTTTTGTGACAGGACATCTGCTGACGGTGGATGGTGGATTTCTTGCAAGCGGAGTCAATCAATAATCAGGTAATGGTCGCAGGCTCTAACTTTGGCGCGAGGAGTTGAATCGTCGCCAGGGCCAGCCAGTAGGCAAAGCCGGCAATTAGAAATGGGACCATATAACTGCCGGTCCATTGCAGCACGTAACCGACGACCTTCGCGATCACCATTCCTCCAATCGCACCCGCCATTCCGCCGATTCCGACAATCGAGCCAACGGCCCGCGCCGGAAACATATCGGACGTCAGGGTAAAGAGGTTGGCGGAGAATCCCTGATGTCCCGCGGCGGCTAACCCGATCAGCAAGACCGATGTCCACATGCTTTCGGTGCGGTACGCGAAGATAATCGGGGTCACGCAAATCGCGCAAACCAGCATCGCGGTTTTTCGAGACATATTAATGCTGCGGCCATGGTGAATCATCCAGGAAGAAAGCCATCCACCGGCAATGCTGCCGACATCGGCGATCACGTAGATCACCATGATGGGCACGCCGATGTGCATCAACGAGAGGCCGTGTTTTCGTTGGAGAAAATCGGGAATCCAAAACAAATAAAACCACCAGACGGGATCGATCAGAAACTTGCCCATCACGAATGCCCATGTTTGCCGGTGTGGCAACAAACTGAGCCATTTAATTTTAGTCGTTGCCTCTTGAGGATCGCTGCGAATGTAGTTCAACTCTGCCTGAGAGACGCGTGAATGTTCTTCCGGCTTGCGATAGAGCAGTAGCCAAAATATTAACCAGATAAATCCCAGAGCTCCCGTGATCAGGAAGGCCCAGCGCCATCCCCAATGAACGGTGATCCAGGGCACGGTCAGCGGAGTAATAATGGCGCCGGCATTGGTTCCTGCATTAAATATGCCGGTGGCCAGAGCTCGTTCTTTCTTAGGAAACCATTCGGCGACAGTCTTGATGCTGGCCGGAAAGACTCCAGCTTCTCCAAAACCCAGCGAGGAGCGCGCGATAACAAAGCTGGTAAACGAACTTCCAAGAGCGTGTCCCATGGATGCCAGGCTCCAGAAAACCATGGCGAGAGCGTAGCCCAATCGCGTGCCCAGGCGATCAATGAGCCGTCCGACGACAATCATGCCGAACGCATAGGACGCCTGAAAGGCAAACACCAGATTGCTGTAATCGATTTCGTTCCATCCCAGGTCGTGTTGCAGCGTGGTCTTGAGAACGCCGAGGACCTGGCGGTCCATGTAATTCTTGGTGGTCCCGAAGAGCAGCAGGGCACAGATAACCCATCGAAAATAACCCGCGCGCGGAGAAGTGCTCTGCGGCGCGTCATTGGTTGCTGACGTCATCGGGAATTCGCTATTTGGTTGCGGCCCATGCGAGACCGTCGGTGCCGGCGCCGGCGTCGATCAATTTTTCCACGGTCCAATCCGAAGTGCGAATCGCGGCAATTTTGTGGCTGGCGTCGCAGGAAACATAAGCCACACGGCCGTCGGGACGCACCAGAACTTCCTGAGGACTGGCGGGAACATCGACGGTGTGCGCGACTTTCATGGTGGCGAGATCGATGATGGCAACTTGCTTGGCGCCAGGGATCGCAATCGCCAACCACTTGCCGTCAGGTGTGGAGGCAGATCCGTAACCGAAGCCGGGGAGAGGAATCCACGTTTTCAGTTTATTGGTGGAAGCATCAATGACGGCGAGCTGCGGCTTGGTTTGATCGGAAGTAAAAACCAAATGGCCGTCGACCGAAATCGAAATACGCTGGACCTGGGCTGATACCGGAATCACTTCGATAGTTTTTCGTTTCTCGATATCCAAAACGGAAACAGTGCCCGGACCAACATTGGCGGTGTAGGCTCGGCGTCCATCCGGCGCGATCGCAAACATATGCGACTCGGGTTGTCCGGTTGGAACGGAGCCGATGATCTTCAGCGTTTTAGGATCGATAATGCTGATCGACTTTTCCAGCTCCGTGGAAACGTAGAGCAGTCCATCTTCGGGTCCGAAGGCGGCGCAATGCGGACGAACGCCATGTCCGAAATCAATGTTGCCGATAATTTTGCGGGAAGCGATATCGATTACGACGATATTGCTGCCGTCCGTACCAGACTTGCCGACACCGGAGTTGCCGTAGATGGGTACATAGGCAGTGCGTCCGTCTGGGGACGAGATCAACTCATGTCCGGTAATTCCGTTCTCCGCGATAGTCGCGACTTGCTCGCCGGATTTGGGATCGACAATGCCAACGGTGCTGGCTGCTTTGTTGGCAACCAGCAAAATACCGTTACTGTCGGCGGCCTGAGCTCCAGAGATGGTTAACATGCTGATCAAACCAACTATAGTCGCAATCATAAATTGTGAACGCTGCATCAGACACCTCTCCGCTTCCGCGTATGTCGAGAAGAGTTTACAGGAAACTCGTTGCAAGCTCAGGAAAAGCCGGGTTATTTACTCAAACGACGCAGGTGCAGCGGTCGAATCCCGTATTCTCAATTCAGCTTTCAGCATCAGCGGAGTCTCGCTGATTTCCGAAACCGCTTCCTCCCCGTTCAATCCTGGTAATTTTCGCAACAACATCTGCATGGCCTGCTTGCCCATCTCATACGTGGGCTGGGCAATCGTCGTCAAGCGGGGAATAAAGTTTGCCGACCATTCGAAATCGTCAAAACCCAAAACGCTGACGTCCCGAGGACAACTCCTGCGAAGTTCTCCCAGAGCACGCATCAAACCCAGAGTCATTTTGTTATTGCAGGAAAATATTGCGGTTGGGGGTTCGGGAAGGCCCATCAATTCCATCGTGCATTGATATCCGCTTTCTGATTGGAAGTCGCCGCGCTTAAGGTATTCGTCGCGAACAACGACATGGCTCTCTTCCAGCGCCTTGCGAAATCCTTCCAGTCGATCCAATCCGTTCGAAAGATCCAATCTGCCGGCGATGATGGCAATTTTACGGTGGCCAAGTTCAATCAGGTGACGTGTGCCTTCGTAGGCGGCAGCAAGATTGTCCGTCATCACGGCGGCGCCGGTGAAATCCTGTGGAATACGATCGATAAGTACGATGGGAAATCGCCGCTGAATGTTTCTTTCCAGGACCAAACGCGAAGAGGTTGGGATCAGCAGTACGCCATCGACGCGCCTCGAAAAGAGCGTGTTCATATATTGCTGCTCTAATTCCGGATCTTCGTTGGTATCGCACAGGATTACGGAATACCCGCTCAGTTCGGCTTCCTGCTCAACGCCTCTTATCACGTCAGTGAAAAAAGAATTGGTCACATCGGCAACTACCATTCCAGCGGTGAATGTGCGGCGGACACGCAGGCTGCGCGCAACCTGATCAGGGTGGTAATCCAGTGCCTCCATGGCCTGTTTTACTTTCTGGACCAGCTTCGCTTTCACCGTAGGTTTGTTGTTGAGGACCTTGGAAACTGTGACTACGGAGACCCCGGCGAGCCGCGCGATATCGCGAATGGTGTACAAGTGCGAGCTCCTCGAGGATTGATAGGGTCGATTCTATACGTAGACATCGAATATGAGATTCCCCGCGCAGAATTGCTTTGCGACGGATGTTCGTTTCCCTTGATACCTTGGCATTCCTCCCTTGGCTGCGCTACGGCTCGGAATGACAACTTAAGAACGGAATGGGTTTTACCAGGCTGCCACGCGGGCTGTTGAATCTCTCGGCTTGAGTTCATTCTTAAGGGTGATGACCTGCTGCTCGCTATCTTCTTTATCTGTCTCTGGAATTCCATCCTTAGCTGGTGAGCCGGGCTTGCGCATTTTTCGAATTAGCATCTCCATGGCGAGGCGCCCCAGTTCGTACGTGGGCTGAGCTACGGTGGACAAGCGAGGGCTGAAGTTTGCGGCCCACTCAAAATCGTCGAATCCGAAAACGCTTACCTGCTCGGGACAAGCGATTTTGAGTTCGCCTAAAGCACGCATCAGGCCAAGTGTCATTTTGTTGTTACAAGAAAAAATTGCGGTCGGCGGATTCTTCAGTCTCATTAATTCGAGGGTTTGCAAATACCCGCTTTCAAGGCCGAAATCCCCTTGCCTGAGATGCTCTTCCGGCAGCGGAAGATTGGCTTCCTGCAGCGCCCTGCGAAATCCTTCCAGACGGTCGCGTCCACTGGAAATATTCAAACGACCAGTAATAATCGCCAGCCGGCGGTGGCCGAGGGAAATCAAGTATTGGGTGGCTTCAAAAGCTGCGCCCAGATTATCGGTCACTACGGCGGCGCCGGAGAATCCGGGCGGAACGCGATCGATGTAAACCAGTGGAAAATCTTTACGGAGCGGACGCTCAGTGACGGAGCGAAAATCCGTGGGAGCAATCAGAACACCGTCGACTCGGCGCGAGTAGAGCATTGCCAGGCGCTTGCGTTCCACCACCGGGTCTTCATTTGAATTGCACAGAATGACTGAATAGCCATTTTGCCGGGCCGCGTCTTCAACTCCTCGTAGAACATCCGTGAAAAAAGGATTGGTCACGTCAGGAATGACGAACCCGATGGTTTGGGTGCGGCGGAACCTCAGACTCCTCGCCACCTGGTCCGGGTGGTAGTCGAGGGCAGCCATCGCGGCTCTTACCCGCAGCGAAGTTTTCTGGCTGACGTTGCGCGTGCCATTGAGCACGCCGGAAACAGTCGGGACCGAGACTCGTGCCAGGCGCGCCACATCACGAATGGTCGGCACTAACTAAACCTCCAGGAGGAGCACTTTTCAACTCCTTCGCGGCTGGGAAAGAATACCGCAGGTGCAGCAGGCAAACAACGCAGATTTATGAATACGATAACGATTACTTATGACAAAAAGAATCGATAGATCAGATTTCGCATATCAATTTTTGCGATTTATATTGCTAATAATAAACGGGTTGAATGCCGCCTGTCGTTGGCCTAGACGATTGGAGTGAGTCATTCATGAAATCAATTTGATAAACGATTATATTTTTCTTGACAATCGGTTTTTTGGGATGGTATTCATGCTGCCGTCGTTTAGGAATCGGTTTCGGAATTATTCAGCGCTGGCGATCGTTAACCAAAATCTTTGAACAATCGGATGAGAACTGCGGGCCGCGAACTGGTTTGTTTTTCCAGGAAACCAGGGCGGCGGGCGGAGGAGCTAACTTCATGAGCAAGCTGCGGGCGACAATTCTTACCCTCTGTATCTTCGTTCCAACAATGATATGGGCGCAGTCTGCTACTACGTCATTACGAGGAACAATTCTGGATTCTTCCGGCGCAGTCGTGTCGGGGGCGACGGTTTCGCTCGACAACAAGGCAACCGGTTTCCACGCTGAAAATCAGGCCGACGAAAAAGGGCAATACCTCTTTCTGCAACTCGCGCCGGGCACTTATACGATCACGGCAAAAGCAACGGGCCTTGGGAAACAAGTGAAAGTAGCGGAACTCCTGGTCAATCAACCGGCGACCGTCGCGTTCGATCTATCGGTGCAAGCGGTGAACGAGACTGTGGACGTCTCGGCGGAAACCCAGACCTTGAACACCAGCGACGCCACTCTCGGCAACTCGGTGAACAACGCCACTATCGAAGCGCTTCCGATGGAAGGCCGCAACGTACCGGATCTTCTCAGTCTTCAACCGGGCGTGTTGTATTTGCGCAACACCAAACAATCGGCCGATAGCCGGAGTGGCGCAGTCGCAGGCGCACGGTCGGACCAAAGCAATGTCACCTTGGATGGCATCGACGACAACGACCAACTAAACGGTTTTGCGTTTACCGGAGTATTGCGATCCACCATCGATTCCGTCGAAGAGTTTCGCGTCACCACAACCAATGCAAACGCGGATGTCGGACGCTCCTCTGGCGCGCAGGTGAGCATGGTCACCAAGAGCGGCACAAACGGAATTCATGGCAGCTTGTACGAGTACAACCGAAATACCGCCGCGGTTGCCAACGATTGGTTTAACAAGCAAGCGGAAGTATCACAGGGACTACCCAATGTTCCCGGCGAACTCATTCGTAATACCTTCGGAGTTGCGGTTGGTGGCCCCATCAAGAAGAACAAGCTGTTTTACTTCCTGAACTATGAAGGCCAACGAACGGCGGAGAGCTCACAACAAACTTTTACCGTGCCAACCGCCTCGCTTCGCGCGGGAGATGTGAAGTACCTCGACGGCGGCGGCAACACTGTCACGCTGACTCCTGCACAGATCGCGACCATGGATCCGCAGTGTACCTCGAACGGAACGTGTCCCTGGGGTCCCGGAATCGATCCCAATACGCAGGCGCTCTTCAATCAGTACCCCTTGCCCAATGGCGCGGTTTCCGGAGACGGCCTGAACACTGCTTCGTTTACCTGGTCCGCCCCGGCCCCCGGAGCATTGAATACTTACATTGCGAAAATCGATTACATCGCCAACACGCACCGGATATTTGTGCGCGGCAATCTGCAAAATGACAAGACGTCGAGTTCCGCGCAATTTCCTGGCGATCCGCCGAGTTCCTCGGTTTTGGATAACAGCAAAGGTATCGCCGTCGGAGATGTTTGGACGATTGGAAACAATCTAATCAATTCTTTGCACTACGGCTTCATTCGTCAGGGCGTAGCCAATCGCGGCGCGGGTCAGGGCGGCTACAACGATTTCAGGGGTTTTAGTTCGTTGAACGCTGAAAATCGAACCAACATCGTGGATATCCCCGTTCATAACCTGGCGGAAGACTTGACCTGGGTGAAGCACAACCACACCATTCAGGTTGGCGCGAATTACCGCTTCATCACCAACCGGCAGCAATCGGACACCACTTCATGGTCTTCCGCTACCGGCACCTGGAGCGCGCTTAACCTTTCCGGACTGGCCAACACCGGGCAGAGTTTCGATCCCGCGGCGTTTGGTTTCCCGGCCGTCGGAACTTCGTTCGCCACTTCTTACAATAACGCGATCATCGCGGACGTTGGCTTGGTGAACTTCATCAACACGGTGGACAATTACGAAGTATCGAAAGACGGCAAAACAGGAAATCTTCTGCCCCAGGGCAGCCTGGTCACTCGCGATTTCAGGTCGAACGAATTCGAAGGGTACGTGCAGGACTCCTGGAGAGTGAAACCGAACCTCACCATTACCTATGGCCTTCGCTACACTCTTTTGCAAACGCCTTATGAACTCAACGGACAACAGGTCCAACCCACGAACAGTTTGTACGACTGGTACAAGACCCGAGGGGAAGAAGCGCTCAAGGGAATTTCAGACCAACCACTGATGGTGTTCGCGCCTTCGGGCCAGGAACGGGGACTGAAGCCTTACTGGCCCATGCAGAAAGATAATTTTGCGCCCCGGCTTGCCATTGCCTATTCTCCTTCGGCGGAAAAAGGGTTAGGGCACATCCTGTTCGGCGATAAGAACAGCAGTTCGCTGCGCGCTGGCTTCGGCATTTACGACGACCACTTCGGACAGGGAATTGTGAATTCGTTTTCTCAGTTGGGATCGTTCAGTTTGACCACGAATTTCACCAACGCTTACTACGATCCGAATCAATCGCCGCGCTTCGTGAATATTCATGATCTGCCGCCCAACCTGGGTGCTCCAGCCCCAACCACCATCAACTATCCGCAATTGCCTTCCACCGATACGTTAGGGGCCGGATTTCAGAACACCGTCGCCATTGACGACAAAATGAAAACTCCCTACTCGTACGCTTTCAATGCTTCCTATCAGCGCCAATTGCCCAAGGACTTCACTCTGGAAGTTGCCTACGTAGGAAGAATGGGACGCCATCTCCTCCAGCAATACGATCTCGGCGCGACCATTGATTTGGTAGACCCTAGATCTCACACGGATTATTTCTCGGCGGCCACGCAATTATCAAAAGACGGCTACGCGGGCATGACGACCGTGGCTCCAATTCCTTACTGGGAAAATATGTTCCCCGATGCCGCCGGTGGCGGCAACAGTGCGACCCAGAATATCTATAACTTGTGGAAGAGCCTGCTGGGCAACGAGACGTTCTCGTTATTTTATTTAGACATTCAATGCATGCCGGGTTGCGGTGGACAGCCCAACCGCTACTGGAGTCCTCAATACGGATCTTTGTTTGCATGGACGTCCAACGGCGACAGCAGCTATAACGCGGGGCAGGTGACTCTGCGGCATCCGATGTCGCATGGACTCCAAGCTGATTTCAATTACACCTATTCCAAATCCCTGGATCTGGGATCGGATGCGCTGCGAACCTGCATTTTCTGCAAAGGCGGCGTCTTCAGTCCGGTGGTCAGCACCTGGAGACCGAACGACAATCGCGCCGTCTCCGACTTTGACACCACCCACATCTTGACGGCGGATTGGGTCTACAGCCTTCCCATCGGAAGATCGTCGAAAGGATTTGTGAAAGCGGTAATCGGCGGGTGGCAAATCACCGGACTGGGCCGATGGACGAGCGGTCTTCCGTTCGGGATTGTCAACAGTTCAAACTGGGCCACCGACTGGCCGCAAATCAGCTGGCTGGTACAGACCGGATCGGTCAAAGCTAACACCCATATTGACAGCAATGGATCGCCACAGGCCTTTGCCGATCCCAATGCGATTACTACGGGATACTTCAACGGATCTCCGGAACGAAATGCATACCCTGGCGAAGCCGGCCAGAGAAATCAGTTCCGCGGCGACGGCTACTTCGGAATCGATTCGGGCTTGTCCAAGAGTTGGGCAGTGCGCGAGGGCCAGGAAGTTAAGTTTGCCTGGGAAGTATTCAACGTCACGAACTCCGTCCGCTTTGACGTCCGCTCCATGAACGTGGACGCGTCCTCGGGTGGATTTGGCCTCTACAACTCGACGTTGACGACACCACGCATTCAACAATTCTCTTTGCGGTACAGCTTCTAGCAAATGGGAAAGATTGCCGAAAATCCAGGCGGTTTTGGGGTCCAGGGGAGAAGGGCGGATGCGTCGATGACCACGAAGTACTGTCAAACGTCCGTTCTTTTCCTGGTGCCGAAGGGATTGCGATTGACCGCATTCCTGGTGCTTGCTTTACGTCTTGCTTCCGCACAGACGCCCGCGAATGATTTCCTGGATTCGATGGGCATGACGCAGTTGAAAAATTATTCCAGTCATCGCGTGTCGACCGGGAATCGTTTCGTCTTCAGTAATGACGACAGCAAGCGCATGATGCCCGGGGAAACGCTCGAGGTGGCCAATCTGACCGGCCCCGGGATGGTTACTCACATCTGGCTGACCGTGGCGCAGAATGAATTTGCGTGGCCTCGCTTATTACGGATGCGGGTTTATTACGACGGCCATAAAACGCCCAGTGTCGATGCTCCGGTAGGGGATTTCTTTGGAGTCGGTCAAGGCGCGGAGCGTGATGTCACTTCGATCATGGTCAGGGACAGTTCCTTTGGCCGCGCTCGCAACAGTTATTGGCCGATGCCCTACGGCAAGTCTTGCCGCATCACTCTCACGAACGAAGGCCACCGGCTCCTGCCCATCATTCTTTATCAAATTGATTATCGTACGTACAACTCCGCATTGCCCGCGAACACCGGATATTTCCATGCTTACTATCGTCAGGAGCGGCCGGCACAAAGCGGACGCAACTATGCGTTTTTAGACGTCAAGGGAACTGGCCATTACGTAGGCACGGTGCTGAGCGTGGTGCTGACGCAAATCTCATGGTTTGGGGAAGGCGACGATCTGTTTTATGTGGACGGCGCCAAGCAGCCTCAGTTATACGGCACAGGCACGGAAGACTATTTCAGCGACGCCTGGGATTTGCGGGACGCCAGTTCTTTTTGGACGGGCACGCCGATTGCCGAGGGTGAGTTGCCTGGATCGCGGCTGGCTGCTTACCGCTGGCACGTTCCCGATCCGATTGCCTTCACGAAATCGTTATGGGCCGGCATTGAACATTCAGGATGGACATCGAATCCCGATGGCAGCGTTCGATCCGGTTTCGAAGAGCGTCCGGATTATTTCTCGAGCGTCGCGTTCTGGTATCAGGATGGAGTGAATGAAGGTCTCTCGGAGCCTCCCTATGGAGATGCCCGGCTCCCTTACGGCAATGCCCAGCAAATCGCCGTGGAAGATTCTCTCAAAGACGTGACCACGGAAAAAGGCGAAGCCTCGGTGTTGCGCGACGTCGATTGGGCCAAAGACATCCTCTTGTTCAAGGCGGAGGGTGAAGGATCGAGAATCAACGTGCCCATCGACATTCCGGAAGCAGGCCGGTATGAAATCGTTGCCGATCTTGCCGAGGCTTCCGATTACGGCGATTACGTAGCGTTGTTCGATGGACAACCCACGAATGTGGACACCCGCAAACCGGCCACATCGGAAATTCCGCTGCCGGGGCCGGAAGTATTCCGCAATTATCTGACTGAACTCTATGTCGCTCGTGACCGCACTCTTGGCATGTTCACTCTCACCAAAGGACGCCACACACTGAGTTTTGTTTGCAAGGGCAAAGACCCGCGATCAGTTGGTTACAACCTAGGCATCAATGATGTGGTTCTTGAAAAAGTTCTGGGCGCAGGAGAGATCGGTGGAGTCTCGGCGTCCGATGAGGGGGTGGGAGCGGAAACGTCTGGAATTATTTATCGTGGACGTCCGCTCTCATTTTATGTTGCGAAAGCAAAAGCCACTTCCGATCCCAACCGGATTGAATCGATTCGCGCGGTGGGCTACTTCGGCGCTGATGGAGCGTCTGCAACCGGCGATCTGATTGCACTGCTCTCCGATTCCTCTGAGGCCGTTCGCACCGCGGCGGCAGCTTCTCTCTCGCAAATCGGTCCGGACGCTGCCACGGCAATTCCGGCGTTGGCGAAAGCGTTGTCTGATTCCAGTCCGCATGTGCGCGACCTCGCGGCCATTGCGCTGGAAGCGATGGGTCCCAAGGCAGCACCAGCGGTGCCGGAACTTATTAAGGCTTTAAGCGATCCGGTAAATTATGTTCGCTCCCCGGCGGCAGATGCGCTGGGAGCGATCGGAGCGGGTGCGCATGATGCAGTACTCCCACTGGCGGAACGGCTGTTGCTCAAACATGAGGACGGCTTTGTACTCGCCAGCGCTGCCTACGCGCTCGGGAATATAGGTCCAGCGGCGAAAGAGGCCTTGCCTGCACTCCGGCAATTTCTGGACAAACGTCGCCAGGTCCGGCTAGGGGCCGAAGGCGAAGCAGCGGGCTCCGGCGCTCAAGGCGTCGGGCCCGATGCTGAGTCGGTGGGAGCTGCCGCTCACGAAGTAGGGGCTGCGGCGGAAGAGGCGATCCTCAAAATTGAGGGAAAAACTGTGCCCATGTATCACCAGTGAAATAGTCGCGAGTTATTCTCATTTCGGAATCACAGATTGAATCTCGATATCGTTTTTAGCTAATGTTGCTGGGGTTTCCCTATGCCTATGAAATCACTTTTGCTCACAATCATTGTTTTATTTTCGGCGGCCGCTTTCGCGCAGGATCCCTCCAACGATTTCCTGGATTCCATGGGACTGGCACGGATGAAGAACTATACGGCCGCCAGGTCCACCAGCGGAAACCGTTATGTGTTCAGCAACGATGACAGCAAGCGCATCATGCCGGGAGACACCCTGGAAATCGCCAACCTGACGGGTCCGGGAATGATCTCGCACATCTGGATTACTGTCGCGAACAATGAATTTGGCTGGCCGCGCCTGTTGCGGTTCCGCGTCTACTACGATGGTCATAAGACGCCGAGTGTGGATGCTCCCTTGGGTGACTTTTTTGGCGTCGGCCACGGCGCCGAACGTGACGTGAATTCCATCATGGTGCGCGACAGCTCCTTTGGCCGGGCCCGCAACAGTTATTGGCCCATGCCGTTTCATAAATCATGCCGCGTTACGGTGACCAACGAAGGCGACCGTTTCGTACCGTTTTTCTATTATCACGTTGACTACCGGACGTACACTTCTTTGCCCGCGGACATTGGTTATTTCCACGCTTACTATCGCCAGGAACGGCCTGCCAAAAGCGGCCAGAACTATGCATTCTTAGACACGAAGGGAACCGGGCACTACGTTGGAACTGTGATGAGCGTCGTCCTGACTCAGATTTCATGGTTCGGCGAAGGCGACGATCTGGTTTATATCGATGGCGCCAAAAAACCACAAATTTTGGGTACTGGTACGGAAGACTATTTCAACGACGCCTGGGACCTGCGCGATGCGAGCGCTCTGTGGACAGGCACCCCAATTGCCGAGGGAGAACTGCCCGGATCGAGGCTTTCCGCGTACCGCTGGCACGTTCCTGATCCCATCCCGTTCACCAAATCCATTTGGGCGGGTATCGAGCATTCCGGGTGGACTTCCAATCCGGATGGCACGGTGCGCGCTGGATTCGAAGAGCGTCCCGATTATTTTTCCAGCGTGGCGTTCTGGTATCAAAAGGGCGTGAATGAAGAACTAACCGAGCCTCCCTACGGCGCGGCACGTCTTCCTTTTGGAAACGCCACGCAAATCGCGGTGGAAGAATCGCTCAAGGATGTGACCGCCGAAAAAGGGACTGCGTCCGTTCTGCGTGAAGTGGACTGGGCAAAAGACATCCTTCTATTCAAAGCCGATGGTCCGGGATCGAAAGTGAATATCCCGATCGACATTCCTGAAGATGGGAAGTATGAGATCGTCGCCGAAGTTGCGGAAGCTCCCGACTACGGCGATTACATAGCGCTGTTTGATGGAGCGCAAACCAACGTCGATACCCGCCAGCCGGCGACGTCGGAAATTCCTTTGCCCGGGCCGGAAGTGTTTCACAATTACTTAACGGAACTATATGTCGCTAGAGACCGAACCCTGGGAATGTTCACCTTAACCAAGGGACGACACACTCTGACTTTTGTTTGCAAAGGGAAAGATCCGCGGTCGGTGGGATACGACATCGGCATTAATGACGTCGTTCTGGAAAAGCTTCCGACGGTAGCGGAAAACGGAGACGTTTTAGCGCACGATGCAGTAGCTGCTGAAAAAGCAACGGGCATCGTGTATCGCGGGCGCTCGCTGCAATTTTATTTGGCAAAGCTGAAGACGGCTCCGGCGGCCGATCGGGAAGCTCTCATCCGGGCCATCGGTGACTTTGGTCCTGACGGTGCGCCGGCTGTCCCCGAACTCATTACCGCACTTGCAGATCCCTCCCCCGGGCTTCGCGGCGCGGCTGCCGCTTCGCTCTCACAGATCGGGCCGGCGGCCGTGAAAGCGATTGCCGCTCTGAGTAAGGCGCTCTCTGACAACAGCCCCAGGGTGAGAGATCTTGCGGCGATCGCATTGGCATCGATGGGGCCAAAAGCTGCGCCGGCCATACCTGAACTGATTCAAGCATTAGCCGATCCCATAAACTATGTGCGCGCTTCGGTGGTAAATGCATTCGGAGCCATGGGGCCGGCAGCAAGGAGTGCGGTCAATCCATTGGCGGAAAGATTATTACTCAAGGATGAAGATCGGTTCGTGGTGACCAACATCTGTTATGCGTTGGGGGACATGGGGCCTGCGGCGAAAGATGCTCTTCCGGCTTTGAAGCAAGCTTTGGGATTGCGCCGGCAGAATGCGCCCGCGCAAGAAGCGATTCTAAGGATCGAAGAAAAACCTGTTCCAACCTATCGCGAATACAAGTAGCATTCACCTTCGGGTTTCGTTTCCCGCTAACGCGAACGTTGATTTCTTAAGAGGACGAAATCATGTACCGTTTCCAGGCTCGACATTGTTTGATTTCGATTTTCGTCGTCTTTTTGGCTCATGCGTGTCTCACGCAGACTCAGTCAAATGACAAGGTTGACAGCAAGTTTCGCGAAAGCGTCGATCAGATTGCAAAGCAGGTGCTGGAGAGCACCGGCGTGCCGAGCGCGTCGATCGCCATCGTAAAAAATAGTCAGATTATTTATGTCCAGGCCTATGGCGACGCCAGCCTTGAACCTCGCATTCCGGCCCGTCCGGACATGCGTTATAGCCTCGGTTCCATCAGCAAGCAATTTACCGCGACCGCGATTCTGCTGCTGGCCGAGCAGAACAAGTTGTCACTCGATGATCCGGTCTCGAAGTTTATTCCTACGCTGACGCGGGCGAATGAAGTCACCATCCGCGAGCTGCTTTCGCATACTTCCGGTTATCAGGACTATTGGCCCCAGGATTATGTGCCCCCTTTCATGCTGGTGGATACAACTTCAGACCAGATTCTCGATCGCTGGGCGCGCAAGCCTCTTGACTTCGATCCCGGAACAAAATGGCAATACAGCAATACCAACTTTGTGATTGCCGGGTTGATCGTAGAAAAGGTAAGCGGCATGCCGTTGCTGAGCTTTCTTTCGGAGAAGGTCTTTACGCCTCTCGGAATGAAGAATGTAGCGAACGTGGATATTGGCCGCCTGGGCGAGACTGATGCCACGGGCTATCTGCGATTTGCGTTGGGGCCGCCGCGCGTCGCTCCGAAAGAAGCGAAGGGATGGTTATTTGCCGCGGCAGAGCTGGGCATGACCGCAAGAGAGCTGGCGGAATGGGACATCGCCATGATGGACCAGCGCCTGCTACAGCCGTCTTCCTACAAGGAAATGCAAAAGGAAGTCGTGCTGAAAGATGGCACGGAAATGCACTACGGGCTTGGCATAGGGGTCAAAACTGAAGGTGGGCATCGAATTCTGGCGCATGGTGGCGAAGTCTCCGGCTTTGGCGCTGAAAATATTGTTTTCCCGGACGACCATGCGTCCGTTACCGTGCTGACAAATGTTGATATGGCGGATGCGGATTCCGAAATTGCTCAGAGAATTGCCGCTGTTCTTTTTTCGCGGCGGCCCCAAGCGGAGCAGGCGAAACAAGAGCAAATCGAAAAGATATTTCAGCAATTCCAACAGGGAAAGATCGATCGTTCTCTGTTCACCGCGAACGCGAATAGTTATTTCACAGAGCAGGCAGTAAAAGATTTTGCAGATGGCCTTGCGCCTCTCGGAGCGCCGCAGGACTTCACGCAGACCGAGAGAGAAGATCGTGGCGGCATGACTTTTCGCAGATACTTTGTGAAATTTCCTCTGAAGACATTAGATCTCTGGATTCGCGAAATGCCAGACGGCAAGATCGAGCAATATCAAATCGCAGTGAAACCATAAAGGTGCTGGGAGCATAGAGTAATGATCGCCACCTACGTGCTCACCATGGACTCCCACCTAAGTCTGAACCCGATCGACATTATTATCATCGTTCTTTACTTCGCTCTGGTGCTCGGCCTGGGGGTGTACCTGCGGCGCTTCGCGAAGACTGGCGAAGAATTCTTTATGGCCGGCCGCGAAATGACGGCATGGATTGCCGGCCTCAGTTTTATCTCCGCCAATCTGGGCTCGCTGGAGATGATGGGCTACGCGGCCGCGACCTATCAGTACGGAATTCTGGTCGCTCACGCTTATTGGATCGCCGCGATTCCCGCGATCCTGTTTCTCGCACTGGTAATGCTGCCTTTTTATTACATCTGCAAAACTCACTCGGTGCCGGGCTACTTGAACTTGCGTTACGGCGAAGGCGCGCGATCGCTTTCGGCAATCTCTTTCGCCGTCATGACCATCCTCATGAGCGGCATCAACATGTACTCAATGGCCATCATCATGAAGGTCATTTTGGGTTGGAACATTCATTTCAGCATTTGGGTTTCATCGCTGACGGTGGCGTTGTACGTCATGGCTGGAGGTTTGCTTTCCGCAATCTTTAACGAGGTGCTGCAATTTTTTCTGATCTGGATCGGCTGCCTGGTAATTCCGGTGGTTGGATTAATCGAAACCGGTGGGTGGGCCGGGATGATTCATCGTATCCAGACAAACTTTCCCGGCCAGGACTTCACGCACATGTGGAGCACCACCGGAGCGGTTGCGAATAACCCAATGGGTGTCCATTGGACAGGTGTGCTTTTTGGTTGGGGCATAGCCATTTCCTTCGGATATTGGACCACCGATTTTCTAGTAGTCCAGCGGGTGATGGCGGCGAAGGACATTCGCTCGGCAAAAATGGGTACGGTTATTGGTGCGTTCTTCAAGATGATCACGCCGGTCATCGTGATCCTGCCGGGATTGCTGGCGCTGGCGGTTTTGCCTTTTCATCTGGTTCCCGAAAACCAGAGTGGGCCGGGTTTGCACACCTTCAATGAAGCGTTGCCATTGATGTTGGCGCGTTATTGCGGGCCTGGACTCCTCGGATTGGGAATCACCGCGCTGGTAGCGGGCTTCATGTCCGGCATGGCAGGCAATGTGACTGCGTTCACGACGGTGTGGACTTATGACATCTACAAGCCTTTGATTCGAAAAGAGGCGAGTGACGCCCATTACGTTTCCATGGGCCGATGGTGTTCGCTGATCGGGGTGTTCGTGAGCATCGGGACCGCTTATCTGGTGATGAATTTTTCCAGCATCATTGTTTACGCACAAGTGGTGTTCATCTTTTTCATCGTTCCGATGTTCGGGACTGTGATCCTGGGCATGATGTGGAAGCGAATAACTCCGGCGGGTGGATTTTGGGGGCTCCTCGCCGGAATCCTGACGTCATTTTTCCTGTGGATATGGATAAAATTCGACCCCGGCGCGTTGAAGTTTGTGGCGTTTTCTCCACAGGCAAAAGACATGGCCGAAAATATGTATCGTGCCGTCTGGACGCTCTTGGTGAACGTGGGGGTCACGGTGATTGTCAGTCTCTTCACCAGGCCAAGACCAGACAATGAACTGAAGGGATTGGTTTATGGCTTGACTGAATTGCCATCCGACGGTCAATACCCTCTGTTCCAACGACCGATCGTATGGGCAGCAGCGGTGGCGGTTGGATTTGTTGCGTTAAACATCCTGTTCTGGTGAGAGGAGCGGCGTGCAAAAACATTTTATTCCTGTCTGGTTTTTTATCGGATTGCTCTTAAGTCTGTACGGTGCGCTGATCCTCGGACGTGGTGTGTACGAATTATTCGTCCCACCTGCCAGGACTGTCGCTATGGCCCATCTTCACATTGATATTTGGTGGGGTGCCGGGATGCTGTTGTTCGGCCTTATCTACGTAATTTGTTTTCGACCTAAACACGGAACCTAAATATTTTTGGGGAAAATCATAGATAGATCGTTATGGACAATTCAACCATCATTCTTATCGCCAGCGGCGATCTACGAAACTCCGCCAACCAGGTCTGCTGGCCCGCGCAAAAAGAAGTAGAAGAGGCGGTAACGTCGGCAATCGGCGGATTGGGCCGTTCAGTGCGGCGAGGGTATCCGGTCGACCCGATTTTGAAGCATGGTTTCATTCACAGCCAGCGTCACGGCATAGAAGTTTTCCGCAATATTCCCACGGATGCGCCGCTCATTGTTGTCGAAGCAGTTTGGCAATACAGCCATCATGTGTTGCCTGGCCTGATGACGCATAAAGGACCAATCCTTACTGTTGCTAACTGGTCTGGACAATGGCCGGGCCTGGTGGGAATGCTTAATCTGAATGCGTGCCTGGCCAAGGCAGGAGTGAAATACAGCAGCTTGTGGAGTATCGATTTCAAAGACGAGTATTTTCTCGCAGGCCTTAGACGTTGGCTGGGTGGCGAAGCCATCGTTCATGACAGCAGTCAGGTGCGGTCGTTTGCGGATTTCGAGATCCCCGCCGCGGCGGATGGAATCGGCCGGGAACTTGGCCGCCGCTTGAAACGCGATAAGGCCATCATGGGAGTCTTCGACGAAGGATGTATGGGGATGTACAACGCGATTATCCCTGACGAGCTACTCTACCCGCTCGGTGTTTGCAAGGAGCGCCTCAGTCAATCCGCGCTTTACGCGGAAATGCGACGAGTCAAGCAAGAAGAAGCGCAGCAGGTCCGCACCTGGTTGGATGACAAGGGCATGCGTTTCCATGTGGGTCCCGATCCGTCGCGCGATTTGACGGACGATCAAATTCTCGACCAATGCCGGATGTATATTGCGGTTCTGCGCATCGCGGACGAATTCGGGTGTGATGCAATCGGCATTCAATATCAACAGGGACTGAAGGACATCTGCCCGGCATCCGACCTGGTCGAAGGTCTGCTGAACAATGTCGATCGTCCCCCGGTAAAGAACAGTGACGGCACACGCATTTTGTTTCAGGGCTTGGCGCTTCCGCATTTCAATGAAGTGGATGAATGCGCTGGGCTCGATGCCTTGATCACCAACCGGATCTGGCGCCATCTCGGACTCGCGCCGGAAACAACGCTTCATGACGTGCGATATGGTGAGAACTTCCCGATCGATGGCAAAGAAGAATTTGTGTGGATCTTCGAAATCTCAGGTTCGATTCCGCCGAACCATCTGGCAAACGGTTATGCGGAGGCCGTCAGCGAACGGCAACCACCAATGTATTTCCCTCTTGGCGGAGGCACGATCAAGGGAGTGAGCAAGCCGGGCGAGATTGTCTGGAGCCGAATCTTCGTGGAGAACGGACGCTTGAACGCCGATATTGGCCGTGGCAGGTCGGTGGCCCTTCCGGCGGCAGAAATCGCCCGCCGATGGGCGATGACCACACCACAATGGCCCATGATGAATACAGTATTGTACGGCGTAACCCGGAACCAGCTTATGGCGCGGCACCGGTCGAATCATATTCAAGTGGCTTATGCATTAAATACCGAATCCGCACGTGCGGCGCTGGCTTCGAAAGCTGCAATGATGTCGGAGTTGGGGATTGCAGTGAATCTTTGTGGCAGCTTCTAGCTTCTAGCTACTAGCTACACCACGACGATTTGGCTGACTGTTAAGAGCTAGAAGCTGAATTTCCTATGGATCTGAGTCTCACCGATAGAGTCATTCTGATTACCGGAGGCGCTAGTGGAATCGGCGCGGCAATTGCGCATGCTTGCGGACGGGAAGGCGGTATTCCGGTAATTCTCGATCGTAACCAAGCTGCGATCCAAAAGATTCAAGATGAACTCCGCCAGCAAGGCGTGAAACACAAGACGATATGCCTGGAGCTTACTGAATCCGCGGACTGCCTACACGCGGTTGAGGCTGCGGGAAAAGAGTTTGGGCGAATCGATGGACTGGTGAATAATGCCGGCGTCAACGACGGCGTGGGCCTGGAGCATGGCAGTCCTGAGCGATTCTTCGCCTCCTTGAAATGCAACCTGGTGCACTACTACACGCTGGCACACGCGGCGCTGCCATTTCTCAAACAAACGAAGGGAGCCATTGTGAACATGGCCTCGAAGGTAGCGGTCACGGGGCAGGGTGGTACGTCGGGCTATGCCGCGGCCAAGGGCGCTATTTTGGAGTTCACTGAGGAATGGGCCGCCGAGTTGTCGATATATGGCATTCGCGTGAACGCTATCGTTCCAGCCGAGGTCATGACTCCGCAATATAGCGATTGGCTGAAGAAATTCGATGAGCCGCAGGAAGAACTACGAAAAATTACATCCAGGATTCCGCTGGACCATCGGATGACCGAACCGGGCGAAATCGCGGCCATGGCGGTATTCTTGCTGTCTCCCATGTCGGCCGGAACCACGGGACAACATCTTTTTGTCGACGGTGGTTACGTTCATCTGGATCGCCGTCTGGCCTGAACAGGTTTCTTCACGAATCGAAATGCGTGAACAGGTTGTTCAGGGATTCGGCAAGCGTGGGATGGGCGATTACAGCATCGCGCAGCTTTGTATACGGCAATTTTCCCATCATGGCTATTTGCAGCATAGACATGATTTCGCCACCTTCCAATCCGAGCACCGCCGCTCCGAGAATCTGATCGTTGCTGGCATCGACGATGGCCTTGATGAACCCACGCGTTTCATCCACTTCCTGAGCGCGGGCGACGGAAGCCATCGGCATCCTGGCGATACGGGTCTTTTTGTTCTCGACGCGGCATTTGGCTTCGGTCAGGCCAATGCGTCCAAGCTGCGGATCAATGAATACGGTGTAGGGAACCAGCCGTCCTTCGATCGTAGCTTTGCCCTTCTCGATGACGTTGGTGCGGATGATGCGAAAATCGTCATAAGAAATGTGAGTAAAAGCGGGACCGCCTTTGATGTCTCCGAGGGCGAAGACGTTTCTTACGCTGGTTTCTAATCTTTCATCCACTTGGATAAAACCACGGCGGTCGATCGCGATGTCTGCGACAGAAAGATTCAAGGCATCGGTGTTGGGGACCCTTCCGGTGGCCACCAGCAAGTGAGAGCCGTCGATAGCGCGAGATTCGTTTGCGCAAAGAACAGTGACGTGAATCTTGTCTCCGGTTTTTGAAACGCTCGTCGCCTTCGCGTCCAGGAGAAGATCGATGCCGTCCTGCTTGAAGATGGAGGCAATTTCCTCCGCCACGTCAGTGTCCTCACCTCCGAGCAATTGGCTGGCGGACTGAATGATAGTCACGCGGCTGCCGAATCGACGAAACATCTGTGCAAATTCCAGGCCGACGTAGCCGCCTCCGAGAACCAGCAGATGTTCGGGTACGATATCCAACTCCATGATGGAAGTGCTGTCGAGAAAAGGTACTTCCGTCAGACCATCGATTTTGGGTACAGAGGGACGCGCGCCTGCATTGATAAAGACTTTCTCGCCGGTGATGACGCGCTGGCCGCCATCTTTGAGCCGAATTGCTACGGACTTAGGTCCAGTAAAGCTAGCTTCTCCGAAGATCAATTCCAGGTTCGCCGTCTTTTCCAGACGCGCCTGACTGCCATTCCGAAAGCTGTCTACGATGTCACGTTTACGTTGGCGGACGCGTTCCATGTTGATGCTGATGTCGCCAGTCTGAACGCCATAGCCGGCGCCTCGTTTCGCGAGATAGGCCACGCGGGCGCTGGCCACCATTGTTTTCGTTGGGGTGCAACCTTCGTTCACGCAGGTGCCACCGACATGCTTGCGCTCGATGAGCGCGGTCCGCATGCCCGCGCCCGCGAGCGCCATGCTGAGAGGGTATCCGGCCTGGCCCGCACCGATAACGATCGCCTGATACTGATCGGACGAATTCATCGCAAATGCTCCCTGGGGAAATGAGTGCGATTAGAACCGCGACACAATAAGAATGCCCCCGCCAATCGCCACCACATCTTCCAATAGAGCGATGTACAGATCCGGGACCTTGAGGGCTTGCACCAAGCCCGTGCGAATGTGGTAGCCCGCGGATGCGCCGGCGATCCCGCCCACAGCCCCTAAGATGGCGCCGATCACAATGGATTGCGCTCCTGCGAGCGCAACGGCTGCGCCGGAAAGCGCGCCGAGAATCACGCGCGCAATCAGGCCGGTAGGTTTCAAGCGGCTCGGAGTTGAGGGAAGTTTATCGGCCACCAGTTCGGCCACTGCCATTAAAGAAAAAATCACGACAGTAGCGGTTGACCCCATAAACGCCAGGGGTGTGCCGTGCAGGTTGAGCCAGCTTCGGTGGGCAGCCCAGGCCACAACGGCGGGGGCGGTCATCGAACGCAATCCAGTAACGGCGCCGATAAGAAATGCAAACAGCAGAACTTGAGAGGGATTCACGAAATAACCTTCGTCATGATCTTTGTTGATCCAATTAGATTACTGCTTATTCGGTTCAGAAACTTTCGCTCGTTCATTCTAATTGCAGCTCCATACGGTTTTGTAGAGGATGCGGATTCCGAGATGAGGAATCTGGCGAAAAGGTTTTTCCCCAGAGAAAAGAATCCCCTTGATCGGCGTTGGAATTGCCGGTGTTCGGGAACGGTTGAAGGAATTGGGGGGCGAAAGTCTAGACGATTCCGCTATTTGTTCAAGCTCTTGCGTGTGCCCTTCTCCTGTTTAGGAACCTGTTGATTTTGGTCCGGGAAAATAGGTTTGGGCAGCATGGTCGACTGATACTTCGCCAGACGGACGGGACCGCTGGTGTCGGGCAATAATGGCGCCGCCGCACCCGCATTTTGAAATCGAAGCACAGAACTTAAACTTCCAAACGTACTCCGTCGCCAGTCGCTAATATTGGCCTCGCGAACTCCGGTGAATTCCTCCAGAAACTGAAGCACGGAAGTGTGATCGAACTGCTGGCTGGACACGCGTCCCCCTGCGGTCCACGGGGACACGATGATGCAGGGCACGCGAAAGCCACCGCCAATGGGGAAGCCTTGCACAAATTCCTGAGATGTTCCGGGACCAGGTACGGGCGGAGCTACGTGATCAAAGATGCCGTCGTTCTCGTCGTAGTTGAGAATGAAAACAGTTTTCGCCCACACATCGGGATTGGCAGCAATTGCATCGATCTTGCTGGCCACGAATGCAGCGCCCTCGGCAGGCATGTAGTCCGGATGTTCCGATTGAAAGCCGGTAGGGATCACCCACGAAACTGCAGGTAGCTTGTCATTGGCAGCGTCGTATTCGAACTGGCCTTCCGGACTACGCACCATGCCTTTGCTATAGAGCGGCGAGCCTGGCGTCGCATCGCGAAAAACTTTGAAGGTCTCAAGAAGATTGCAACCGTAATTGTCTTCCTGCTGATAGACCTTCCAGCTAATGCCGGCTTTCTCCAGGCGCTCGGCGTAGGTGGTCCATGTGTAGCCTTCTTTCGGCGCTTTGTTATTAATGATCGGACCGCCGCCGCGTCCTTCGGGATCGATCATGCCGGTCATCCAATACATGCGGTTCGGCCATGTGGGTCCCATGACCGAACAGTGATAGGCGTCACACAGAGTGAAGGATTCAGCCAGGGCAAACTGAAATGGAATGTCGTCGCGGGTGTAGTAACCCATGCAATAAGGGCCGTGGACGCCATCGGCCTTGCGATGGGCCGGCAGCCAGCGATCCATCTTCCCGCCGTTCCAGGCTTCATGTTGGACAGTCCAGGCATGACTGGTGGAAGGAATTTTCTGAGCACTGGTGAAGCGCGTATCCAAATGAAACGGTAAAAAATGTCCCGCGGGGTTGAGGTCGTCAGGTTGATAAAAAACTGATTGGCCGTTTGAAAGCTTCAAGGCCTGAGGATCGTCGAATCCGCGGACTCCCGCCATGGTCCCGAAGTAGTGGTCGAACGAACGATTTTCTTGCATCAGCATGACGACATGCTTTATGTCGCGCAGGGAACCGGAAGTGCGTGCCTGTTGCGCCAGCATGCGTTGCACATTCGGCGGCATCAGGCTGGAAGCTGCGGCTGCGGCCGCGAATCGTCCGGCGCCGCTTAGGAGTTGACGGCGGGTTAATTTCGAGGGACCGAGTGTTTTCATGGGAGAGTTGAGAATTTAAATCATATTATCTGAGAACGTGGCGGCGATGAAGTGCGTTATTGAACCACGGAGGGAAGCAACGTAGCACGATCGATAGTGCCATGATCGAACCAGGCAGGAATTAAGTTAGTGGTGCAGTTTGAAAAAGATTCGTGTCAGGGCATCGCCTTCAGGCGTGCCGGTAAACTCGGAGATTCGATTACGCGTAGCGCCGCTTGTTGGTCCGCCGCGCCGCTCATGGGTTAAAGCCCGCCCCTGTTGATCTTGTTTCGGCACGGCTGAAGCCGCGCCCTGACACGGATCCTTTTCAAGCTGCATTACCACAGGAATTAGACCAGCGTAACTTCAATCCCAGCCTTCTTCAGGGCCTGCAGATCGGACTTGGGAATAGCGCGGTCGGTAATTACCTCATGCATGGACGAAGTGGGCACAATCATCGACAAGCTGCGGCGTCCAAATTTGCTTGAATCGCACACGGCGACCGTGCGCCTGGCGATTTCCACCATCACCCGATTGACTTTGGATTCCAGCAAGTTCGGCGTGCTGAGTCCGTACTGGACATCAAAACCGTCGACCCCAAGAAACAAAAGGTCGGCACTCAAGTGGCTCAAAGTCTCTTCCGCGATCGGACCCACCAGCGAGAATGAATTCTTGCGCAGCGTCCCGCCGGTCAAAATAACGTCCATGCTCGTGCCTGCCAGCTCGGCGGCAATATTCAATGCGTTGGTGATAATCGTAAGGCTGTTGAAATTGCGGAGAGCGCGTGCGATTGCGGTAGTGGTGGTGCCGGAATCGAGAATCACCACCTGGCCTTCCTTTACCATGCGGGCGGCGGCGTTCGCGATGTGAACTTTGTCCTTGCGATGGAGTTGTTCTTTTTCGCGCAAGGTCGGATCTTCGAGCGCGCCATCGCGCGCAGGCAATGCCCCGCCGTGAGTGCGATGCAACTGGCGCAGCTCGTGCAGTACCTCCAGGTCCTTGCGGATGGTGACCTGGGAAGTTTCGAACTGCTCGGCAAGTTCCGTCACCAGGACCCTGCCCTCGCTGTTCAAAACTTCGAGAATGGCGCGGCGGCGTTCTTCATTCAGCATGGGCGATTGAGGTTTCCGCGATCAATAAGAGCTTTTGTTCGCGCTTTCTTTTTATAGCGTTTTCTTTCGCTTGTCCACAGCAAAAATGGCGTAAGTCGAACGGAAGCGAGGTCCGAGAGCGGGCGGACTTCCTTCGCTCAGGAGGACAAGGGATTTTCCGAGTTTCTTTGGGCATTTTCATTCCACTTCCCGAACGCAATTTAACCGGAAGATTCTTCACGCACCGACGATATCAATCTCCCGAATCCAAAAGTTCTGTCATCTTGAGCGGAGTGGATGGTTCGCGGAGCGAAGCATCCACGCAGTCGAAAGACCCCTGCAATCGGCAGTCTGCTTGAGGTAGGGGTCCTTCGACTCCGGAAATCCGCTCAAGAGCGAGCGGACTTCCTTCGCTCAGGAGGACAGGGAGGTTTTTTATTGCAATGCAGTTATAAAAAAAGCCTCTCAATGAATTGAGAGGCTTTTGAGCTAAATCTAAAACTACTTATTGTCTTTATCCTTCGGCTTTTCTTTCTCCTCTTTGGGAGGCTTGGCCGGCGGAGGTTTAGGAACGGAATGATCGGGAGGCGCAGCCTGCCGCTGATTATTTCCGCCGCCTTCTGGTCGCGCATTCGGGCGGTTCGTATCCGGCGCTGGCTGTTGCCGTTGTGCCGGAGGCGTAGCCTCGCGTTGCGGAGGGACGTTCCGGTTGGTGCTGTCCGGCGTTCTTGGCTGCCGCTGCTGATCTGGTTGCGCATCGGGCGTGCGCTGTGGCGGAACTTGCCGCTGCTGACGATCAGCGCCCGCATCTGGAGGACGAGGAACGGACCGCGGCGTGTTTGCCGAAGGCGTATTCGGATTGTTGTTCCGCGGCGTGGCATCGTTATTGTCGCGGTTGTTGTCACGATTATTGTTTCCCGGTGCGACATCCGGCTGGTTACGGTTCGGACGAGCGACGGGATTTGCATCCGGCGTTCCCGGACGCGCGTTGTCATTCTGCGCCGGTTGTCGCGGATTCATGGTTCCGTTGTTTGGCCGAGGCACGTTTCGGTCTTGCGCCCCGTTGTTAGGAGCGTTGTCATTCTGCGCCGGTTGTCGCGGATTCATGTTTCCGTTGTTCGGCCGTGGCACGTTTCGGTCCTGCCCGCCGTTGGCAGGGGTGTTGTTGCCGTTATTCCCGTTCACGTTTCCAGGATTCCGAGGTGCGTTGGGATTCTGGGGATAGCCGGGCCGTGGCGCCGCCGGGTTGTTGTTCGGAATTACGTTGTTGTTGCTGGCGCCCCGATTGTTGTTTCCGCCGCGATTTGCAGGCGGAGGCGGCAAAGTAGCACGAATTTGCTGCGTACTCTGCCGATCCAAAGGACGTCCCGGATTTTTTGCCAGTGCTTCCTGTTTGGCTGCGAACGGAATTGGACGCGGAGGCGGCGCAGTCTTGGTCACCACCTGACGTTGCATGGCGCGAGCCGGAGGCGCTACTGCCGGTCTGCCGGCATTTACGCCCAACACGCTGTTTCGAACCGGAGCTACAGGCGCGTTGCGAACCATCGAAACACGTTCGATCTGTTCACGCGGCACGACCACGGCAACTCGCCTTACCGATTGTCCACTCGACATCGCACTCGCGGAAACCGCCACGAATGCTCTGGGTTGGGTCCGGTTGACGTAGCGGATGTTGTTCACCTGAGTGCGGTTGTTGTAGTAGTTGTTGATTACAGTCACGTTGGTGACGTGAATATTCGTCACGTTTACCTGCGTGAAGTAGTTGCGGCTGGTGTGATATGGCGGAATGTACGGTTCGTTATAGCCGAGAGGGAACCAGCCCACGCCGGCGCCTCCGCCGAACGAAACTCCCACCCCCCAGTTGGAGCCGCCTACGAAAGCAACCAAGGCGGGAGCATAGACCGGACGAACGTTGACTACGCGCGGTCCAGGCGTCCATCCCCAATATCCGCCGGTGTAAACCCAGCGGCCATAGTGGGAGGGAGCGAATCCCCAGGGAGCGTCATCGACCCAGGTCCATCCCCACGGCTCGACCCAGAGCCAGTGGCCATCGTGATAGGGGGCCCAATCGGCGTCGACGCGCGTGGGTCTCCACACTGGGCCATAGTTCGGTACATTAGCCCAGGTCCCATTTTCGTCGAGATCTTCGGCGCCGACCACATCGGGCGAAACGTACTGTGCTGATTCTGAATGCATTTCGCGGTCGTCGCGAACCCGGCACCAGTCGTCAAATCCATCCGGAGCTGGAGCGCCGTTCACCTCGCTTTGCATGGACTGGCCATTGCTGAAGCTGACTTGCTGCCCGGAACGGATAGAAACGCTGGGGCCGTCGCCGGTGGCATCGCCTGCGCCGTTGCGGACGGTCACCAACGTCGTATCGCCGTTGGGATCAACGTCAAAGCGATAATTGCCGGCGCGGCTGAGAGTGAACGCCATGTTCGGGGTGTCCACTTCGTAAATCTCGCCGTCATAGATCTGGCGGACCGAAAGATTCAGCGTGCCTTGATCGAGTTCAACTTGCACGTCCTGATCGGTGATGTTGGTCAAAGTCAGGCTGGTCTCGGAGCTTAGACGTAAAGCCGAGTTCCCCAAATTCAGTTCGGTGCGGGACGCTTTGTCCGTCCAAACCTTGTCGGCAGTGGTCAGCGGACGGTTGATCGCCGCATCGACCCAATCGTCGACCCCGCCCGGCTGGATGGAGACTTGGCCCATAATGTTGCGAATGTCGGCGGCGCGGCCCGGAGGATCGTCACTCGGATTGTCGTTGTCTTGATCTTGGTCCTGCGCGAACGCCATGCTAGTCAACAGGGTGATGACTAGTCCTGCTAAAAGCGTTGATATAAATCGCTTTGAAGTTTTCATAAGGTCTCCAGTTTCAATTCACTGGCTCACCAAATCGTGATGAGCAACGTCCCCAATGGTTGTAAACACACTAGCACCCAAGCAGTTGCGGTAGGGCGAATAAACTCCGAGGTAACTTGCGGGATTTCCCACTTCAGGAAGACGTGCAAGTCAATGACTCTTAACGAGGATCGCCCCAAATACGAGATGGGTTTTCTATCCCGAAGCACCTAGTTGGTACCGCCCCAGCCTTTCGTTTCTCCAACGGTAAGAGAAACGCGTGCTATACTGATGCTGCGGTTAATACCACGGTTGTGTGGTGCGGTTCCTACAAGGTTAAGAAGTTAAGCACGTGATCCAAGACTTCCCGCCCTGCTGTATCCTCCGTTGATTTGTCGCTAATTCAGATAACAGACTGGCCCAAAAGCCACAGCCTTGCCACTCGGATACGTGTGCGCCAGGCACGCTACCGCCAGACAGAAAGATCTATCAATCAATGAATCAATTTTCAGAACTGCCTATTTCCGCTCAAATCATGGAGCAACTTACGGCAGGTCGTTTTTCCACTATGACCCCGGTGCAGGCTGCCGCGATTCCTCATGCCCTTCAAGGCAAAGACGTTTTGGCTACGGCCCAGACCGGAACCGGCAAGACACTCGCATTCCTGATCCCGGTGTTGGAGCATTTGCTCAAATCGCATATTCCTGCGATCACCGCTTTAGTTTTGGTTCCTACCCGCGAACTGGCTATGCAAGTTGCGGCGCAATATGACGCATTACGCGGCAAACGGCTGGCGCCTGCAGCGCAGGTTGTCGGCGGATTGCCCGAACGGCAGCAACTGGCTGCAATTCGCAGCGGCGCTCGCCTGATGGTCGCAACTCCAGGACGCTTGGAAGATTTCCTCGACCGCAAACTGGTCGACTTCCGCGGAACTTCGATTCTGGTGCTCGACGAAGCCGATCGTATGCTCGACATGGGTTTCCTGCCGTCGATTCGTCGCATTGTTGGAGTTTTGCCGGTAAAGCGGCAGACTCTGTGCTTCTCCGCGACCTTGCCCGATTCGGTTGCCCAACTCACCAGCAAATACATGACTTCGCCAGTTCGCGTTGCTCTGGGATCGACTTCGAAACCTGCCGAGAACGTACGCATGCAGGCATTTGAAGTTTCCGGCGATCGCAAACAGCAGGTTCTAAACGGCTTGCTCTCAAACGAAACCGGCCGCTGCCTGATTTTCGTTCGCACCAAGCACGGCACGGAACGTTTGGCGAAACGCCTCAACCGTGACGGCTTCTCGGCTGCCATGATTCATGGCGACCGTTCGCAATCTCAACGCACCGCCGCTCTGGCTGGATTCCAACAAGGCCGCATTCGTGTATTGGTTGCTACCGATCTGGCCTCACGCGGCATTCACGTGCAGGACATCGCTCACGTCATCAACTTTGACCTGCCCGCCGTGGCTGAAGATTTCATCCACCGCGTAGGAAGAACGGGACGCGCCGGCGGTTCAGGCGTGGCTTCCACTCTCTACGGACGCGATCAGGCCGGCGACTTGCGCCAGATCGAACGCGCGCTTGGCATCAAGATCGAGCGCAAGCAGGCGGACTTTGACGCTTCCGTGAAACCCGAATCCGGGAAAGAAAAGCGGGTTTGGGAAGATCGCGGCGAGCAGAATTTCGATGCCGCTGCGTCGAAGACCCGCATGGTTCGTTTGCCGGGTGAAACCCTGCAACGACATGTAGCTCGCGCTTAAGTCTAAGACCTTTTCACCACAGAGGACACTGAGTATCACAGAGGAATTCTTAATAGGATTTCCTTCGTGTTACTTTGTGTCCTTTGTGGTTTATGGCCTTAAATTTCTTATGCGGCGGGAATAAACAGCTAAAATTAGGAACGAGGCGTTTGACCCATGAAGCTGTTTCGACCCTTCCTGATTGCCGCGATTCTTGTCGGCGGATTTTTTTATTTCACCACCTACCGGTCTGCCCGTGCCTGGCCCATGAACTGGATCAGCCGTCCCGATAAAGTTGAGATCACCGAAGCCGCCAGCGGTAATCCCGAGGACGCCGAAGAGCAGAACAACATCAGCGTTTATCGCAAGAACGTGGAATCGGTGGTGAACATCACTTCGCGGGCGGTGACCTTCGACTTTTTTTATGGGTTGGTCCCGGCGGAAGGCCAGGGGTCAGGTTTCATCATCGACAAAGAAGGGCATATCCTCACCAATTATCACGTGATTGCGGAGGCCCGTCAGCTTGAAGTGACCATGCATAATCGCAAGAAGTTTCGCGCGACTATCGTCGGCACCGACCCTTCGCACGATCTGGCCGTGATTCAAATCAAAGGTGCAGAGCTCACGCCCATGGTGCTGGGCGATTCCCATAACTTGCAGGTGGGACAAAAGGTGTATGCCATCGGCAATCCTTTCGGGCTTTCGGGTACGCTGACCAGCGGCATTGTGAGTTCAATCCGCGAAGTGCAGGAACCGGAAGGCATGAAAATTTATGACGCCATTCAGACAGACGCTGCGATCAATCCCGGAAACTCTGGCGGTCCGCTGCTGAACTGGCGCGGCGAAGTGATTGGCATCAATACCATGATTGCTTCCAACTCAGGCCAAAGCGCGGGCATCGGCTTTGCCATTCCGATCAATACCGCCAAGGCGGTTCTGAATGATCTCGTCACTCTGGGCAGGGTTAAACGTCCTGCCATGGGAGTGGTCACCATTCCCGTCAGCCCCGAACTCTCCGAGCAGATGAGTCTGGCTGCGGACAGCGGTTTGCTCATTGAGCGAGTCGTGCCTGGTGGCGCCGCCGATCACGCAGGCTTGCGTGGAGGAAGCGATCAGGCTTACCTGGGCAACTATCCGATCATGACGGGTGGCGACCTCATCGTGGCCATCGACGGCCAGGAAGTACAAGACGAGCAGAATCTCAGCCAGATCATGAACAATCATCGCGCCGGGGACACAGTGCGCGTCACGATCTATCGCGGCAAGAAAAAGATGGATGTGAGCGTGACGCTGGGTGAGGCCAGGGAACAGCGCGAACAGGTGTGATGTGGAGTGCCGGGTGAAGCCGAGAAGTCCCGAAGGGACGACCAAGCTTAGCCCAGCGCGACAGCGCTGGGTAGACACGAATTATGACCACGCGCCCAGGGCGCAATCTAGGTCAAGGTGCCCCTGGATTCGTCCAGGGACAACGACTAAATAGCTTCCGCCGTGGGCGCGTGGTCTAGCTTTGCGCCTACCCAGGACTTTTCGTCCTGGCTAAGCTGGGTCGCTCCTCCGGAGCTGTTCTGTGGAGTCTTGAAAAATGAACCTCGATACCGTCCGTCGCTTCTGCCTCTCTTTTCCGGGAGCTACGGAAAAGCTGCAATGGACTGACAGCCTCTGCTTCAAAGTTCGCGGCAAGATTTTTGCCATCGTCGCTGTGGATTCTGTACCTCCCAAAATTTGCCTTAAATGCACTCCCGAAAAATTTTCCGAACTCATCGAACAGGAAGAAATCATCCCAGCGCCGTATCTTGGGAGATACAAATGGGTGCTACTCCAGCGGCTGGACGTGTTGCGGGATGCAGAGTTAGAAGAACTGGTAAGTGAATCCTACGGAATGGTCGCGGCAAAAACGAAAGCAAAAGCGGTCCGCCCAGCCAAAAAGAAACTCAAGAAGAAGCGCTGACCTTGCGAGGTGCATGGCTGAATATTGACGCGCCATCCGCGCCTGTCTAACCTTTGTTCAACTTCCAGATGGCAACTTCCGCCAATCCTATTCCGGCTCAATCGCCTGCCTATCGTGCCGATGTGTTGCTCGGATTGCTGACGCTACTCTGTCTGCTGCCTTTTGCCGGCAAGCCTTTTCACATCGACGATCCCCTCTTTGTTTGGGCAGCGCAACAGATCAGCCGGCATCCGTTCGATCCTTATGGATTTAAGTTGATCTGGTACGCGACGGAAATGCCGATGTCGGAAGTGACCAAGAATCCGCCGCTGGGCGCGTATTACGGCGCGCTGATTGGCTCGATTGCTGGCTGGTCGGAAAGGGCGATGCACATTGGGTTTCTGCTGCCTGCGCTCACCCTGGTGCTGGGTACGTATCATCTTGCCCGCAGGTTTACTCAATCCGCATGGATCGCCGCCGCCGCGACACTCTTAACTCCGGGCTTCATCGTTTCCAGCACCAGCGTGATGTGCGACACCATGATGCTCGCTCTCTGGGTGGTCGCAGTCTTGTTTTGGATCAAAGGGCTGGACCCGATCAAGCCCGGATACTTGCTCGCCAGCGTCCTGCTCGTGACGGCATGCTCGCTGACGAAATACTTCGGCGTCGCCCTGATCCCTTTGCTGTTTGTGTATTCGCTGGTACGGCTCCGCCGGATTGGAAGTTGGTTCTTCTTTCTGTTGCTTCCCATCTGCGTTCTTGCGGGATATCAAATGTGGACGCACTCGCTTTACGGCCGTGGATTGCTCTCGGACGCCGCGGTTTACGCGAACGTTCGCCGTGACGATGCAAGAACGGACCTCTTTACCAAAACCATTGTCGGCCTTTCCTTTATCGGAGGCTGCGCCCTTACCTGCTTTACCTTTGTGCCTTTTATCTGGTCTCGCAAACAAGTTCTCGCGGGGGCTGCTCTCAGCGTTCTTGCCGCTCTACTCATTGAAAAAGGCGAAATCCATTTCCATGGGATCTCTCCGCAGGGCCCATGGATATTGAAGATTGTTCAACTGGTCGTTTTTGTAGCCGGAGGACTCTCGCTTCTTGGACTTGCCTTTTCCGATCTACGAAAACGACGCGATGCCGATTCTCTCCTGCTCGTCTTGTGGCTCCTCGGCACGTTTATCTTCGCCGTATTCCTCAACTGGACGATCAACGCTCGCTCGGTCCTTCCCTTGATTCCCGCCGCCGGCATCTTGCTCGCACGCCGGCTGGACGAAAAATCTTTTCCGTCTTTGCCCAGGCTCCAGTGGCTGGTGATAATTCCCTTGGCAATTTCCGGCATGTTATCTCTCGCGGCCGCATCTGCCGATACCGAACTGGCCGAGTCGGCGAGAAAAGCTGCGGATTTCGTTCACAGTCAGAGCTCGGAGAGACCGGGCAATGTTTTCTTTGAAGGACATTGGGGCTTTCAGTACTACATGCAATCGTATGGCGCGCAGCCGGTGAACATTCGTGCGTTTCCTCTCACTCCCGGAAATGTTGTCGTCATCCCTGAGAACAACACCAACATTTTTGGAGTGCCGCCCGGCGTTGCCAATTCGCAACAGGTGATCGAAGTCAAAACTAATTCCTGGATCTCTACCATGCGTCCGGAAGTCGGCAGCGGATTTTATGCTTCGCTATGGGGCCCGTTGCCATTCGCTTTCGGTGCGGTGCCACCGGAGCGTTATCATGTGCTGACGTTGCTGCCGCCGCCGAAGAGTGCTGCTCCAACTGAGCCATAACTGGTATTCCCAAACAACCGTTTCTCGAGTAGTGATGCGGTTTGAGAAGATCCGTGTCAGGGCATTGCCTTCAGGCATGCCGGCAAACTCGGAGATTCGATCACGCGCATAGCGCAGCTTTTTGGTACGCCCCGCGACAGACCCAAAGCCCGTCCCGTTGATTTTGCTTTGGCACGGCTGAAGTGGTTGCGGAAAACCTCTAATTACTCTTGAAATCGCTTCTGTAGCTAGTTGGCGGGCTGATCGAAAGCACGGCTACCGTGGAAGAGCGGCGCCTTCAGCGCCGCGTGAAGCGTATCCTGCTCGGAACGCGGGCCTGAAAGGGCCCGCTCTTTCACGGCAGCGCATGCCGCATCGAAGTTTCCTCAAACGAAAACGTTTTTTGCTCGGGGATTGAGTTTTTCCCGCAACCTCTGAAGCCGTGCCCTGACACGGATCTTTTTCCGATCTACACCATTACCGTTTCTCTCGACCCCATTTGACTCTCGCTCACGCGCTACGCTAGCCTCAGAGTTCTGTTCCCACGTCATTCAAGTTGCATGCGAACTCATCCCAAAATACTGATTCCCTTTCTCGTGTGGATGAGCGTCTCGTCGCTGTCGGCAGCGTCATTGCGTCCCGCACACGCGCCGCATGCCATGGTAGCCAGCGTCCATGAATTGGCATCCCGAGCGGGAGTGGAAATCATGCAATCCGGTGGCAATGCCGTGGATGCCGCTGTGGCCGTTGGCTTCGTCCTGGCAGTGGTGCATCCCGAAGCCGGTAACCTGGGCGGCGGTGGATTCATGCTGGTTCGCACCGCCGATGGCGCTGCACACTTTATTGACTACCGCGAAAAAGCGCCCGCCGCTGCTACCGCGAACATGTATCTCGACGCTCAAGGCAATGTGATCGAAAATGCGAGCCTGGTGGGTTATAAAGCGATCGGCGTTCCGGGATCGGTCGCCGGAATGGTGTACGCGGAGAAAAAATACGGCAAGCTTTCGCTCGAACGAGTGATGGCGCCCGCTATCAAGCTGGCTCGCGATGGGTATTCGCTGACTTGGGAAGATGCTCGCGACTTGCAGGACGAAGATTTGGCCAAGTTCCCAGAATCGCGGCGGATTTTTCAGCGTGACGGAAATTATTACAAGCAGGGCGAACTCCTGCGGCAGGCTGATTTAGCGCGAACCCTGGAGCGCATCGCGAAAACTCCGGACGATTTTTATCACGGCGCCCTCGCCCGCGAATTGGCCGCAGCGATTCAAAAAGGCGGAGGCCTCGTCACCGCCGACGATCTGGCGAAGTATGAAGTGAAAGAGCGCGAGCCGGTGCGCGGCAGTTATCGCGGATACGAAATCATTAGCGCTCCGCCGCCGTCATCGGGCGGAATCGCGCTGCTGGAAACTCTCAATATTCTCGAAGGCTACGATCTCACCAAGTTTGGAAACCGTTCGGCGGAATCGATGCACCTGACGCTGGAAGCTTTCCGCCGGGCGTTTTTTGATCGCGCGGAATTTTTGGGTGATCCGGATTTCTCGAAGATCCCGGTAGCGCAGTTGATCGACAAGAAATATGGAGTGGCTTGGCGGCAATCGATGGATCCTCTGCATGCCACGTCCAGCAAGGATTTGCAGCGGCCGGCAATTTTCAGCGAACTCGAGCAATATGCCGCGCTGCATCCGCAGCCACCGGCTGTCCGGGAGCCCGAACACACGACCCACTATTCCGTTGTTGATCCCGACGGAAATGCGGTTGCCGTAACGACTACGTTGAATGACAGTTTCGGCTCGAAAGTCACTGCCGACGGCCTGGGGTTTTTGCTCAACGACGAGATGGACGACTTCTCGTCCAAGCCCGGAACTCCCAACCTGTTTGGATTGATCCAAGGCCCGGCGAACGCGATTGGTCCCGGTAAGCGGCCACTCTCGTCGATGGTTCCCACCATGGTGCTGAAAGATGGCAAACTATTTCTGGTGCTAGGGTCGCCGGGAGGCGCGCGGATTATTTCGACAGTCGCGAATATCCTGATGGGCGTGGTCGATTACGGACTCAACATTCAGGAAGCCGTTAACGCTCCTCGCTTCCACAATCAGTGGCTACCCGACACGAATTACGTAGAAAAAGGGATTTCGCCGGACACGATTCACCTGTTGCAAAAAATGGGACAACGCATTGATCAGGAGAATTATTGGAGCGACGGCGAGTGCATTGCGATAGATTTAAATACAGGCGAACGGTTGGGCGCGAGCGACGGACGTAATAATGGCAAGGCGATTGGATTTTAAAAAAAGAGGGCCCGACTTTCGCTAGCGTGAAAAGATGTGATCGGAAATGCGGAGCGAGTTAAATAAATGCTGAAGGCAATATCAACTTTCATTTACGTTAAAGAGCGGTTGCATCCGGGCCTATTGGATGGTCTGGTGCGCGGCGGCGCGCAGGCAATCGAAATTTTTGCCGCCCGCCAGCACCTGGACTACGCCAACCGCAAGCAGCATGTAAAAGAAATTGCGGATTGGTTTCGCACCAGCGGCGTGCCGCTTCACTCTGTCCACGCGCCGCTTTACGCCGACTACGAGTGGGGACGCGCCGGCGCTCCGCCCATGAACATCGCTTCCGTCGACCGCGGCGGCCGCATCGAAGCCATGGACGAAATCAAACGCGCCATCGAACTCGCGGAACACATCCCATTTCGTTTTTTGATTCAGCACATTGGCGTAAGCAACGAAGCGTTCGACGAACACAAATTCGAAGCCGCCATGACCTCCATCGAACATCTGCGCGCGTTTGCTAAACCATTGGGAGTTCGCATTCTGGTTGAGAACACTCCCAACGAACTTTCCGCGCCGGAACGCCTGGTGGAATTCATCCACACCGCTCATTTCGAAGATGTAGGCGTGTGTTTCGATCTCGGCCACGCCAATATGATGAGCGATGTTCCGCAGGCCTTCGCGACATTAAAAGACCACATTCAATCGACCCATGTCCACGACAACGATAAGCTCCGCGATTCGCATCTGTGGCCTGGAGCGGGCACCATCAATTGGAAAGAAGCCATGGAATTGCT
>DATBAX010000023.1:0-7792 GCA_036271275.1 Terriglobales bacterium | reverse complement strand
CAATCAACCGGCGGCCCGGAATAGCTGATCCGGATCTAACGGCATTCATGAAGGCAATGCTCTGCTACGAATCGTTTTTCCGAACTGCGCGATTACCGTTTTTCTGCAATCTCACTGGGTCGTTCACCGCAGGTCTTCACGAAATGAAGACATGAAGGCGCATGAGAAGGCGGTCTTGTTTTTCGATTATCGAGCGGTTCCGAAAAGCACAGGCGACACCATGGTTTCAATTTTGGCGGCCATCTCCTCGGCGGAGATACGATTCGGGGTCTGAAACCAGCGGCGCGCAGCTCCAAAAACCGCCCAGGCTGCGGTCGTCGCCAGCAGTGCTGCATCGACACCGGGTGCGATTCCATGAAGGGCGAGACCTTCGATAAACATTCCCTCGAGGACAGGGATGATCGAACCTTCGAGCGGAATTCGAGCCAACTGAGTGGGACAGCCTGTGTTCTCAGCAAGATAGTCGCAGACGCCGAGAGCAATGGCCCGCAAGGCTCCGTTGCAGCTACTAAAAGTAATGGCGCGGCGCTCCAGCAAATCACGAAACCTCGCACCCGTCATGGCCTGCAGCAACGCGTTCTTGTCAGGATAGTGCAGGTAAAAAGTGGCCCGATTCAAAGTGGCCTCGTCCGCGATCTCCTGCACCGAAATGTCGTCGAACTCCTTCTTCATCAATAACTTGACGAGTGCACCCATCAGCATGCCTCGGCTGCGCAGAATGCGCGGATCCGTCGAACCCGTCTCGGATTGGAGAAGCTGCGCCATTCCTACTATCTAGAATACTCTTCAAGGCTAAACGACACTTGTTTATTTTCTGAATCGACATTTGTCTATTAATAATCAAACGTCGTGTAGGAGGAATTTTCAATGTCAACGCTACTGCATATCGATTCCAGCCCACTCTATGGCCGGTCAGTCTCTAGAGAGCTAACCGCCGCGTTCGTCAACCAATGGAAAGCTTCGCACCCGGATGGAAGGGTGATAGACCGCGACCTCAACGCCACAGCAATCCCGCCCATCAATGCGGAATGGGTAGGCGCAGTCTACACTCCGGAACCGTCCCGCACTCCGCAGCAGAAAGAATTGCTTACGCTCTCTGATTCTTTACTCACCGAATTGGAGCAGGCCGATGAGTACGTGATCGGAACACCGATGCATAATTTTGGTGTACCCTCGGTGCTCAAGCTTTGGATCGATCAAATCGCGCGTGTCGGCCGGACCTTCGCCTACGGAGAAAAAGGGCCTAAGGGCCTGATTGTTGGCAAAAAGGTGACCTTCATTATCGCGACCGGTGGAATCTACGATGCCCAGACACAAATGGCCTCGTTCAATTTCGTGGAGCCATACCTCAGGTCTGTATTTGGTTTTCTGGGCGTAACGGACGCCACGTTCCTGACCGCGGGCGGGACTGCTGTGCTGAACCAGGGGAACGATCGGAACGCATTTCTTGCACCACACATCAAATCTGTGCAAACGCACGCACAGACATTCTAGAAAGGACACGCATGAGAATTACCTCAATGATTGCTCGCTATTTGCTGGGCCTGATGTTTACGGTCTTTGGGCTGAACGGGTTTCTTCAATTTATCCACCAGCCGCCACCGCCGGATCCAGTGGCGATGCAGTTCCTCATTGCCGTCAGCACATCGCACTTTGCCGCGTTCTTTTTCGGGCTGCAGGTACTTGGCGGACTGCTGCTGCTTTCCGGCTTTTACGTGCCGCTTGCGCTGACCGTGCTTGCTGCTGAGCTCTACAACATCCTTGCATTTCACCTGACGATGGCACCGGCAGGCATTCCGCCGGCGTTGGTCGCTTGTGTGTTGTGGATTCTGGTCTTCATGCAGTACCGCGACAGTTTCAAGGGCATCTTCAGTGCGAAGCCCGCGACCCGGGCCTAAGCTCGACCGGGACGCTACGGAGAGAAAATTGCGGAGCTTGCGTTTACAAGCTCCGCATGTCCGTCCAATCTGCTAACACCTAGCGCGCGATTTGGCCTACGTAGTATCCGAGCCGATTTTCCGCATCGCCCGGCTTGTGGAAGCCACGCGCGATCAGTTGTTTGATCCCGTCCTGGGCGGCAGGGCGTCCGAGCGAAGCGATGCATGCGTCCCACCCGGCCCCGAGTTCGACGTCGGGCGGCAGACTGGTGTTGACGAGGCGCTTCGTGTTGGCGATCGCCCACTTGTCAAATTTCGAGATCCTGGTCGCGAGTGCTTCTACGTATGCGTCCAGTTCGGCATCGGGCAGGGCGCGATTCACGTAACCGTAGGCCTCGGCCTGTTCTGCCCGAATGTCTTCCGAGCTCAGCAGTACTTCAAGGGCGCGATTACGGCCAATGAGTTGGGGCAGCCGGGCCATGGGGCCACCTCCGGCGACCATTCCCACGCCGACTTCCCATTGCGAAATGATCGTCTTTTCTCGACTGGCGAAACTCATGTCGCAGGCCAGCGTGATCTCGCTGCCATTGCCCGTGGCCCGTCCACGGATGAGCGCGATGGAAGCGACTGGCAAACGAGTCAGGCGCACGAGAAAGTCCGGCCATTGCGGCAAGCCCGTGGGACCCGCCGGCAACGAAGTCATGTCCTCCAGCTTGCCTGTGAAATCGGAGTGATTCAGAAAGTACTCGTCAACCGCACTGTCGAAGACCACGACCCGGACTTGCTCGTCGGTTTCAAGAGCGTTGATGACGTCCTGGAATTGCTTGACCATTTCCGGACCCATCACGTTGATCGGCGGGTTGTCGATGGTGACGCGCCAGTAGGCAGGTGACCGCCGGGTCACGCGAATCTGTTTTGCAGGCAGGCTCGCGGCTGTTGCGAGATTCTCTTTCGTTGCGGTTGTCATGAATTCTCCTCCGTATTCATATAAATCTCGCATCCATTGAGCCAGAATAAAATGATCCGCACAATTGGACGATGGTATCGCCGATACTTTGGTACATGAGGCATCTCTCAGACTGCATCACGACCGATTCGTAGTAGATTGGTACGACAGGTCACCAATACCATCGTCTAATTGCGTTACTTCCCTCACCTCTGGCTTAATTGCAATCGCTCGAGTCGTCGGTAGATCGCACTTAAAACTTTCTTCGTGAGGGAGAACACCATGTCGGAACTCGTAAAGAAATCTTTACCGCGAGACCAAAAGAAACAAATACGCAGCGCCGTCAAACGTAACACCCGCATTACCATGATTGCGATCATCCTGGCACTATTTGCGATCCTCGTCGTTACGGCGGTTTATGCGCAAGTCCAGGAAAAAGACAAGTACTCGCTGAAATCGCCGAGCGGAATTGCGTTCTCCGACTTCAAGGGCTATGAGGACTGGGCGGTGGTCTCTTCCGCACGGACCGACGAAGTGCTCAAGGTGATCGTCGGCAATCCTGTGATGATCGAGGCATATAGGGCCGGCATTCCAGGCAACGGCCAGGCTTTCCCGGAAGGCTCGAAGATCGTGAAGCTGCAGTGGAAGCCAAAGAAGAGCACGGAGGCGCAGTTCGCCGTCGATGTTCCGGACGTTTTTAGCCAGGCTTTCGTCATGGAAAAGGACAGCAAGAAATTTCCGAAAACTGGCGGCTGGGGATACGCGGTAATCAATTACGATGCCGCGTCGGGTACGTACGCTTCCGATCCGAAAAGCCTTTCAGACTGCGGAAACGCCTGCCATACGGTGGTGAAGGCGAAGGACTACATCTTCCATCCGTACCAGAAGCGTTGAATGCGGCTTCACGACTGCGATGACCGGGCCGGACGGATGGTCCTTTGATGTCTCTTTTCCAGAAGACATATCGCAATTCGAACAGAGCGTGTTTGCATACCCCGAAAGTGGCATTGTTTTACTTCACCATTTGGTGAGTCTGCGATTAGACCATTTGGGGTTGTGGAGTCGCCTGCGCTTGCTTCATTATCGATGTCACCACAAGCAAATCTCAGGGGGCTTCATATGAATCAAGCGCAAACATTCACACAAACACTTAATCGTGGGTTGGGACATCCTTCCATTTCAAGAGTATCGCCTATTGTTTTTGTCGTGGACGACGACGCCACTGTTCGGGATTCGCTGGAACTGTTGATTCTCAGTGAAGGCTGGCAACCAGAAACGTTTCAGTCTGCCCGGGAATTTCTCAGTCAACCGCGGGCGCTAGTGCCGAGTTGTCTCATCGTCGATCTCTCGCTTTCGAACCTGGATGGACTGGAGCTTCAAAAGATAATCGCGAGAGATCGCGCCGAGATGCCGATCATCTTCATCACCGATTGCGGAGATATTCCAACGACAGTTCAGGCCATCAAGGCCGGAGCGGTGGATTTCCTGGTGAAGCCGTTCAGCAACAACGTTTTGTTGCGATCAATCCGCGAAGGCCTCGATCGAAGCCGCGTGGCTCTCGATCGTGAAGTCGAAATGCGCGAACTTCGGAACCGCCACGCTCTACTCACTCCTCGGGAGCGGCAAGTGATGACGCTGGTAGTCTCGGGCTTGCTGAACAAGCAGGCCGGCGGAGAACTGGGTATCAGTGAAATCACGGTGAAGGCCCACCGGGGACAGGTCATGCAAAAAATGAAAGCGAATTCCCTGGCTGGTCTGGTAAGAATGGCCGCCGATCTCCATCCGGCGCGGCAGGCAATTCACCTGGCATGAGGGCGGCAGAAAAGTCTTTTTCCGATAAGCCGGGTCTCGCCGGCGTCCTTGCTTCCTGTCCGGGGAAACCCGGCCAGCTCGCCGCTGGCCGTTTTCCTCACTGCACTACGATTTTTCAGGTCATTTTCGGGTGTACCGAGCAGAAGTACGGATACGTTCCCGCCTTTGTGAACTGGAAGGAGAACAATCTGCGTAACCTGTGTCACTCGACGTGCAAATTCATTTCCACCAGCCCCGTTCCCCACCGAGCGTGAAGGTCATGCCCGCGCGGATTTCGAAAGGCGCGGCGGGGAAGCCGAAAGCAGGCTGATAATGCTGGCTGAAAAGATTTTCTATCCCTGTGTAAAGTTTCACATAGTGGGTCAGTGCGTACGACATGCTCAAATCAAACTTCTGATATCCGGCCGCGAGATTTCGATTCGGAAGCAACATGGTGTTTCCGAAATTGACATCGGAGATAAACGTACTGTCGTCGCGCCTGCCTACCAGATAGCCGGTTAACGCTCCTCCGAATTTCTTGTGGTTATAAAACAAGGACAAACTTCCGGAATGCGGTGCACGGCGAAATGGTCTGGCGCCTTCCAGCGGAGAAAACGCTCCGATGCCAATGCCCGGAATCAGAGGATTCGAAACGGGACCTCCAAAGGCTTTCGTGACCAAGCCATCCAGATACGTATAGTCGCCCTGAAACAGGAGTCCGTGTCCGAGATCATGTTTGTATTCGACTTCAAATCCCTTGGTCCATTCGGAAGTTGCGTTCACATAAGCCCCAAAGGTCGCTTCGGCAGCCCCGGCGGGAACGCCTATCGACTCCAGTTCGCCCGGATCAAGGAACGAGATCAAGTCGTAGAAGTTGTTGTCAAAAAAAGTGATACCTAGAAGCGAGCGTCCATTCAACAACCTCTGCTCGATTCCAAAATCGAATGTGCGGCTTCGCTCAGGCCCAATGGGTCCAACATGGTATTGCGCAACCAACGTAGGGTCCAGGAGGTCGATGAGCGCATTCCCTTGCTGGAACGTGCTTGCTTCCTTAATTCCCTTGCCAAAATTGAACTTGAGTTTCGTATCACCGAAGGCCCCGACATTACTTGGCTTCCGAACGTAATAAGCCATCGATACCCGTGGCGTAGCCGCAAAGCCGAAAAACGAGTTGTGTTCGAGTCCTACGCCGACCGTGGTGAAAAGCCGGTGCGCGATGTTGCCATGCGTTTGTAACATCGTGCTGTAGTTGTCCCGGGTGAAACTTTCGCCGTCTTCGTGTTCATAGCGAAATCCAAATATGCCGGTCCAATCCTTGAAAAACTGGTAGTCGGATTGAGCATAGAGTGACCGCCGCGCTTCGTAGTCGGGAGACTTTTCCGGATAAGTCCCTCCAAAGTCGAGAATGCCCTGTCCAGTCACGCTGTAGCCGTTCGCGCCACGAATGGTCACAACATTTCCCAGGTAATCGCCATCCACAAGTTCGCCGGTTGGGCTTGGGTTTACAAAAAGAGAGTCGAACTGGGCGAAGCTTAGTTGCACCAGGTTGTGCCACTTCTCAGTCGTTTGTTGCTGTGCCGTAATGCCACCATATGTATTCCGGTTCGTCTGCCAGGAATCGTCCGAAATTCCGTAGAAAAGAATTCCGTTGGGACTTCCAGCCCCGGTCGCAATGTGGCGAAATGTCGCACGAATTCCTGTCGTTGGATTCAGTTGCCAGCCAACGTCTTGGCTGAATGTTTCGTTATGGAAATAATCGTTTGCATAACTGCCTTGAGTTTGAAACTGGGAGAACTCGGAAAAATAATCAAGTCCATGCAGTAAACCGCTGAGCGATGCATCTTGATGCTCCGTCCCGAAATTACCGCCGTCAGCGGAATACTTCACCTCCGGAACCACCGTCGTGCCGCGTGCCGAGCTGACGTTAACCACGCCGCTTACCGCGTCACTTCCGTAGAGAACGCTGTTCGCGCCTCGAAGGACCTCCAGGCTGCCTACTCCGTTGTTGGAAAGCTGCGCAAAATCGAAAGCGCCGCCGATGACGTTCACCGGAATCCCGTCAACCAATACTTTGTTGAAATCCGACTCGCCACCCCGGATCAGCAAGGAAGTGGAGCTTCCCCGCTGGCCGGTTTGGACAACCTGCGCTCCGGCCACAAGTCGCAGGTTTTCGAGGACATCCAATTTGTTGAGTGCGCTAATTTGTTCACTATCGATTACGCTCACAGAGGCCCCAACTTGCGCTTCCGGAATGGCGAATCCGGTCGCGGAGACAACAATCTGTTGAGCGAACGGCCCGATGCTCAGCGTTACGGTTAACTCTTCGGTCTTTCCAGTTTTTCCAATCTCGACCGAGATAGTCTGCGCGGCGAAACCGGATGCTTGTACTTGCAAGCTGTACCGGCCTTCCCTCGGGGCCACCAGACTGAAGGCCCCTAGTCCATCTGATTTACCGCTCACGATTGGCTTGTCATTCTCAAGAAGAACAACCTTTGCCCCAGACACGCGGCTACCGAGCTGATCGACAATTTTTCCGCGCAGATTTGTAGAGGTTTGTGCGTAGCAAAGATTGGCAAACAACAGCAGCGCGATCGTGCACCAATACGAGAAACGAACGGAACACGAGAATAATTTGGACATCAAGTCCTCCTTCGCCCTGGAAAGAGCGGACCATGAGCTTGGCGGGACCGGTCTCCTGACTTGCGACCTACCACTCAGCGACTGCGCCTTCCCACCCTTGACGGGCAGTGGCTTGTGCAGCCGCAAAAACGATCGCTTACAGTTGCGGGGCAGTGGCGGATTTTCACCGCGCTTCCCGAACATCCCACCAGCGAATTGCTTTACGTTAGTTCAACCGTGGAGAAACATCTTCCCCGGCTTCTTAACCCGGACATCCATCGAAAACTCACGTCGAATCGAAACTCTGCAAGACTTAGAAAGCCAGTGTGTATCCGCAAAGCGGAAACACCGATCAGACAGAGATGAACAAAAACCTTTAATTTACAGATAGAATCGTCACCGACACTCCCTTAGAGGGTCGATTCGAATCGATGTGAACTTGGTCGGTCTCCTGGCTCACGCTTCTCTGAATCGAAGCAACCTTCCCAGTGCATTGCTGCACCAGTGGCATGCTCGCCTCGATCCTCCGCGTTTACAGTGGCTGGGCCGCTCCGGAATT
>DATBAX010000022.1:0-2388 GCA_036271275.1 Terriglobales bacterium | reverse complement strand
GCTCCGCATCGTGCCGAGATCGTCTTCCGCGCCGCCGAAATGCTGTTCGAACGCAAGGAAGAATCCGCCCGCGACATGACCCGCGAGATGGGCAAGATCCTCAAAGAAACTCGCGGCGACGTGCAGGAAGCCATCGACTGCGCCTACTACATGGCCGGCGAAGGACGCCGCCTGTTCGGGCCCACCACGCCGTCCGAATTGCCCAACAAGTTTGCCATGGCGATCCGCCAGCCAATCGGCGTCTGCGGCATGATCGCGCCGTGGAATTTCCCTATGGCCATTCCATCGTGGAAGCTGCTGCCGGCAATCGTCTGCGGCAACACCTGCGTGATCAAGCCCGGTGAGGACACTCCACTTTCGACGCTGAATTTGGTTCGCGCACTCATGGACGCAGGCCTTCCCAAGGGCGTAATCAACATCGTCACCGGCTACGGCCCGGACGCAGGCGCGCCACTGGTCGAGCATCCCGATCTACGGGCAATTTCTTTCACGGGATCTTCGCGCGTTGGCCGCATTGTCGGGGCATCTGCCGCGAAGAGTCTGAAACATTGCTCGCTCGAGCTCGGCGGCAAGAACCCGATGATCGTCCTCGACGACGCCAACATCGAACTCGCCATTGAAGGCGGACTGTGGGGCGCATTCGGAACGACTGGACAGCGCTGCACCGCGACCAGCCGCATCATCGTCGAGAAGGGCGTCTACTCGGATTTCGTCTCGCGCTACGTCGAACGCGCCAAGAAACTGAAAGTCGGCAACGGACTCGACGAGAGCACGGAGATGGGTCCAGCGATTAACGAACGCCAGCTCAAGAGCGACCTGAATTACGTCGAAATCGGCAAAACCGAAGGTGCAAAATTGAAGACCGGCGGCAATCGTCTCGACAAAGGCGATTACCAACACGGCTACTTCATGGAACCGACAGTTTTTGTCGATGTAGATCCCAAGATGCGCATTGCTCAGGAAGAAATCTTCGGGCCGGTAGTTTCAATCATTCCCGCCGACAACTTTGAGCACGCCATCGATATCGCCAACGGCATTGAATACGGACTTTCGTCCTCGCTCTACACCAAAGACGTAAACAAAGCCTTCACCGCCATGCGCGATCTGCACACCGGCATCACCTACATCAACGCACCAACCATCGGCGCGGAAGTGCATTTGCCTTTTGGTGGAACGAAGTCGACCGGAAATGGCCATCGCGAAGGCGGCATCGGCGCCATTGATTTCTACAGCGAATGGAAAGCGGTTTACGTAGATTATTCGGACACGTTACAAAAAGCACAAATCGATCGCGGCGAATAAAATTTATAAGTTTCTGTCATCCTGAGCGAAAAGGAAACTTCAGCGGAGCGAAGTTTCCTCGCAGTCGAAGGACCCCTACTCCCGGCACTCGTGATGGGTGTAGGGTTCTTCAATCGTACGGAATTAAATTTTCAAGTTTTGTCATCCTGAGCGAAGAGGAAACTTCAGCGCAGCGAAGTTTCCTCGCAGTCGAAGGGCCCCTACTCCCGGCAGACGTGATGGGTGTATGGGTCCTTCGACTCAGTGAGCGTTTCGCTTCGCGAAACACTCACTGCGCGGGAGGACAGAGGGTTTGGAGTGTATGAAATGAAAAGACAAACGGCAAGGTTTCTAGCGGCATCCGTAATATTCTTCGCCTCGATGGCAAGCGCCGAGCAGGGCCTAACCATGACCACTCACGTTCATCAAGAAGTGGTCAACGGACAGGCGCGCTTAGTAAGCCATCTCCCCAGCAATCAGCGCCTAAGTCTCGCCATCTCTCTCCCGCTCAGAAATGAATCCGGCCTTCACGATCTGATCCAGCAGATTTACGATCCGCAAAGTCCCAGCTTTAGGCAATATCTCAGCGTCGCCGACTTTGCCGAGAGATTTGGCGCCGCACAAGGCGATTATGACGCCGCGGTCCGCTTCGCCAAAACGAATGGTCTGAACGTTCTTAGCACCGCTCCCAATCGTCTCGTCCTGGATGTCGAAGGCCCAGTCTCGAACATCGAAAATGCTTTTCACATCGTTCTAAATCGCTATCAGCATCCCACCGAAAACCGAACGTTCTATTCGCCCGACCGCGAACCATCGCTCGATCTCGACATTCCGATCCTGCACATCTCCGGCCTCGACAACTTCACGCTGCCGCAGTCGCACATGGTCCGATCCGCACAAAAGTCCATTAGCAAAGCCACCGGCTCCGGGCCCGGCGGACAATTCATCGGCAGCGACATGCGTGCCGCCTACTACGGCTCCGGCGCGCTCAACGGCAAAGGCCAGTCGGTGGGATTGTTTGAATTCGGCGGCTACGAGCTGAGCGATGTCCAGCTTTTTTTCAAGACGGTAAAACAAACGCTCAAAGTCCCGATCCACGGCGTGTCG
>DATBAX010000021.1:0-5344 GCA_036271275.1 Terriglobales bacterium | reverse complement strand
TTAGAGCAGGCGTTCAAAGTGGCTGACATGTTGTTACAAAGCGGCGGCTTTGGGCTGATCGCCGTGGATCTCAGCAGTATTCCTGAACGGATTATTCGCAAAATTCCCATTAGTACCTGGTTCCGTTTCAGCCGGGTCATTGAAAAACAACCGGCAGCTCTGGTTTTTATCGGGCAGGAATCCCACGCTACAAGTTGCGCGGGGCTGGTATTGCGGGTCAATGCCGAACCTGTTTTATTCCCAGGAAATTTGTTTACTCAATTCAACCTGAAAGTTGAAGTTGCGCGCGGCCGGGGCAAAAAGCCGGCCGGGTCGGAAAGAACAGGATTTTCTCTTCAAACCCAATGGGCCTAGTTCTATGTTTGCATGTTTCTATGTTCCAGATTTTCCGGTGCAAGCTTCTTTGTTGTCCCTATCTACGGAAACAAGGGCCTCTTTAAAGCTGACGCCGCTGGCCCTACTGGATGGCCCCGCCAATCTGCCTAGAGTCTTCGCTCTCAATGCTCCTGCCCGCAGGGCTGGCATTCAAGCCGGCATGACCAAGCTGCAAGTGGAAACTTATGGCGGAATTTTATTACGCCAACGAATCGTTGGCCTGGAGGACGCAGCTCAAAACACATTACTGGAATATGGCGGCAAATTTTCTCCGCGCGTTGAATCCACCTGTGCAGGAGCGGTGATCCTGGACCTCACCGGCACGGAAAAACTTTTTGGCCCACTAAAAGGCATGGCCCGCAAAATGGTGATGAACGCGGCTGAAATTGGCTTCGATCTCAATCTTGCGGTTGCCTCGAATCCCGATACGGCGTTTCATGCCGCTTCTGGTTTTTCCGGAACCATGATCATTCCACTTGGCGAGGAAGCCCGGCATTTGGCTCCATTGCCTGTCAGCGTACTTGCAGTTTCTTCCGGAATTCTGGAGGTGCTGGAGGGTTGGGGTATTCACAACTTGCGGTCATTGGCTGCGCTGCCAACCATTGCCATTACCGAAAGACTTGGCCAGGAAGGGCAATACCTGCAGAAACTCGCACGCGGAGAAAATGTTCGCCCGCTACTAACGGCTGAGACCATCGCTGAATTTACCGAGAATTTTGAATTCGATGATCCCGTGGAAACGCTGGAGTCTCTTTTCTTTATTCTGAACCGGTTGTTACAGCAACTTTGTTCAAATTTAATTTCGCAGGCCTTGGCGACGAACGAACTCCGACTGACCATCGGATTGAAAATAAAACAAGTCCAGAACCAACCAGACAATGAAGAACACAAGCACGAATGGAAACTTCCATTCCCCACCCAGGACAGAAATATTCTTTTCGGGCTGGTTCGCCTTCATCTGGAGAAAACTACATTCTCAGCGCCAGTCCAAAAAATCACGCTTGAAGTTATTCCTATAAAACCCCGGACCGCTCAGGGGAATCTTTTTGCGCCGCCTTCGCCTGAACCGGAAAAACTTGAAATCACTCTGGAAAGAATTCGCGGAGTTGTCGGCAACGCCGATTTGGATGGCACCGCCTGCGTGGGATCTCCCCGGGTGCTGGATACCCACAAACCGGACAGTTTCACAGTCCAACCGTTTTCGAGTATGGGCGAAACTCCAAATGCATTTCCCGCGATTGCTTCCGTGGTTGCGTTCCGTCTCTTTCGGCCGGCGATAGAAACTTCCGTGGAACTCAATCGGGAAAAACCAAAGTCGGTTTGGCTATGGGACAGGCAGCGTCAGGTGCTGGCAGCGTCGGGACCATGGTCGAGTTCAGGCAATTGGTGGAATGCGCTGGTCTGGAAACGCGAAGAGTGGGATGTGGCCTTGAAAGTCCCGTTCGGAATCGGTTTCTACCGCATTTATCGAGACCGGATCCGCAGGCAATGGTTTGTGGAAGGCGTCTTTGATTAATGGTCATGGGCAGTGGTGCAGTTAGAAGTCAAAGGGCTAGTGATTCCGAAATGCAATGTTTGTCTCGATCTAATAAAAATCAAACGTTCTGTCATCCTGAGCGCAGTAGACGTTCACGAAGTGAAACGTCTGCGGAGTCGAAGGCCCCCTACACCCTCCACGGCTTAGTTGGTGAAGTGTAGTTGCCCTATCGCGTGAGGAATCGGCGGTGCCGCTGTTGAGAAAAAGCAGATTCCTCAGCCGATAAACCTGGCTTCGGAATCACAAATCGTGAGGTTTTTGTGCAAACTTCACCACTATCTTGATCATGCAATATATCGAATTACATGCCCGGTCGGCCTTCAGTTTTCTCGAAGGGGCTTCTTTGCCCGAATTGCTGATTTCCGCATGTGCGGACTTGCAAATGCCCGCCATGGCCCTGCTCGACAAGCATGGAGTTTACGGATCGCCACGTTTTCATATGGCCGCAAAACGGTGCCAGATCAGGGCCCACGTCGGCGCCGAAGTCAGCCTTGCGGAAGGTGGAAGTTACCCACTGTTGGTTGAGTCTCGCATTGGTTATCAGAATCTTTGCCGCTTGATTAGCACCATCAAGTTGCGCACAAAAAAGAAAACCGTTGCGACCGCAACCCTTGCGGAATTGCAAAGCCATGCCCAAGGCTTGATTTGCCTGACTGGCGATGAGAATGGCCCTTTGGCCCATGCCTTGGCCAGAAATGGAATGGACGGCGGCCGGGAATTACTGCAGCAGCTTGCCGACATCTTTGGCAACCAAAACTTGTATGTGGAATTACAAAGGCATTCGGATCGTTTTCAGGAATCGCGAAACCAGGCTGCAATCACTTTGGCGCGGGAATTTCGTCTCCCTTTGCTGGCGACCAATGGTGTTTGTTACGCAACCCCGGAAGAACGCCGGATTGCCGATGTGTTTACCTGCCTCAAGAACAAACGGCGTCTGGATACGGCCGGCCGCCTGCTTTCCCAGAATTCTCTGCGTCATGTGCGCGGCGCGAAGGAAATGGCAAGTCTCTTTGCCGATCTTCCTGAAGCCGTGGCCAACACCGTTGATTTGTCGTCACGACTCACATTTACATTGGAAAACCTGGGGTATGAGTTTCCCCGCTATCCGGTGCCGGAAGGCGAGACCATGGATTCCTTCCTGCTGAAACGCACTTGGGAAGGGGCGCGTTGCCGTTACCGTCCTGTGAGCCGGCGAGTTCGCATGCAGTTGGAAAAAGAATTGGCGCTTATCGAAAAGCTCAAATTGGCGGGCTACTTCCTGATCGTATGGGACCTGGTTTGTTTCTGCGAACAAAATGGAATTTTGGTACAGGGGCGCGGTTCGGCGGCCAATAGTGCGGTGTGCTATTCGCTGGGGATCACGGCCATCGATCCCATCGGCATGGATTTGCTGTTCGAACGTTTTCTCTCGGAAGAGCGCGGCGAGTGGCCGGATATCGATCTCGATCTGCCCAGTGGAGACCAGCGCGAGCAAGTCATTCAATATGTGTACGAACGCTACGGCAAACGCGGCGCTGCCATGACTGCGAATGTCTGCACCTATCGCGGCCGCTCAGCCGCTCGGGAAATGGGCAAAGTGCTGGGCTTCGACGAAAATACTTTGGCGCGCTTGTCCGCCGTGGTGGGTACATGGGAATGGAAAGATCCGAATGACACCATCGAACGTCAATTCACTAACACCGGTCTGGATGTCAGCCATCCGCAAATCGCCGTCTACCTCGACCTGTGCCGTCGCGTAAAAGATTTGCCGCGTCATCTCAGCCAGCATTCCGGGGGCATGGTGATTTGCCAGGGACAACTGGATTCGGTCGTCCCGCTGGAACCCGCCACTATGCCCGGACGCGTTGTGGTGCAGTGGGACAAAGAAGACTGCGCCGATCTTGGTCTCATCAAAGTGGACCTGCTGGGGCTGGGAATGATGGCCGTCCTCAAGGACAGCATCGGCCTGATTCGTGATCACTATGAAGAGGACGTCGATCTCGCGCACCTGCCCCAGGATTGCCCGGATGTGTACGACACCATCCGCAAAGCCGATACGATCGGCATGTTTCAAATCGAGAGCTGCGCGCAAATGGCATCTCTTCCTCGCAACAATCCCACATGCTTTTACGATTTGGTCACTCAGGTCGCCCTCATCCGCCCCGGCCCCATCACGGGAGAAATGACGAGTCCGTATTTGAAGCGCCGGCAAGGAAAAGAAGCCGTCACCTATCCCCACGAATCGCTGATTCCCGTGCTCAAGCGGACTTTGGGTGTGCCGCTGTTTCAAGAGCAACTACTGAAGCTGGCCATGATTTGCGCCAATTTCAGCGGTGGCGAGGCTGAAGAACTGCGGCGTGCACTGGGCAGTAAACGCTCCCAGCAGCGCATGCGGGAGATTGAATGCAAGCTGCGTGCAGGAATGAAGGCCAACGCTATCCCGGAAAGTACTCAGGACCAGATTGTTAAATTTATTAGTTCCTTCGCTCTGTACGGCTTCCCTGAATCGCATGCAGCCAGTTTTGCGCTGATTGCTTTTGCCAGCGCATTTTTAAAAGTCCGCTATCTGGCGGCATTCACCGCTGCCTTGTTGAACAATTGGCCGATGGGTTTTTATCATCCCGCAACGGTTTTGAAGGATGCTCAACGCCACGGATTGCGGGTAAAACCTATCGATGTAGTCCGCTCCCAGTGGAATTGTTCGTTGGAGCACGATCATGAGGGACACCTCTCGCTGCGCATGGGTCTTCGCTATGTGCGTGGTCTGCAACAATCCGCGGTGGAAACTTTATTGTTCCAGCGTGAGCAGAGTCCCTTCATTTCCGTGGAAAATTTGGCCAATCGCATACCTCAACTGGGCCGGGACAATCTCGCGATGCTGGCAAAAATCGGCGCGCTAAATAAGTTAAACCCGGACGCTCAATTACATCGCCGTGATGCTTTGTGGCAGGTAGAAAAGGCAGTCAGGCGAAGTGGACCTCTGCTCGATGGCATCCAGGAGATGGATTTATCGTCGCCCCTGCGTCCCATGGACGTGGAAGAGCGCTTGGTCGCCGATTACCACGGTACGGGATTGACCACCGGCCATCATCCCATGGCTTATCGCAGAGAAGCTTTACGGGCCTTGGGTATTAAATCCGCCATCGAATTAAAAAACTTTCCCCACGGGAAAGAAGCCAGTGTGGCCGGTTGTGTAATCACCCGGCAACGGCCGGGGACAGCCAAAGGAATTATCTTCATGACCTTGGAAGACGAAACCGGCACGGCTCGAGTGATTATCAGCCCCGATTTTTACGATCAGAACCGTATGGCAGTACTGAATGAAAGGTTTGTTCTGGTTTCAGGCCCGGTTCAAAACCAGGATGGAATCGTGCATCTCAAAGCCCGAACCATAAAATCTCTGTCCATTAGCGCCGCTCCCACGCTCTCGCATGACTTTCATTGAGCCTGGGG
>DATBAX010000020.1:0-7522 GCA_036271275.1 Terriglobales bacterium | reverse complement strand
CTGACTCAGAAAACTCTGCCAATTCTGCATTCCAGCCGCGACAGAATCGACGCCATCAAGATGGATGATTACTACAACACCTATCGACTCATGGCGGGGTATTTGGTGTTTTTGGATACTCAGTTGGATGGTCCCACTCATTGACGTTGTTATGTTGAGCGAGGGAGTCGTTCACGAGAGTGAACGGAGAGGGAGTCCAAACACCCCTACGCCATTTACTGCCGTGGCGCAGTAGGGGTCCTTCGACTCCGTGATTGCTTCGCTGCGCGAAACAATCACTGCGCTCAGGATGACAGGGGCGATGGTGCATTGCAGAGCAAGTGAAATTGTTAGGGTGTACGCAACGCATTTCGTGCAGTTAAATAAACCAGCATCAATCCCAGAAGCAGCACGCCTTCCTCGACTCGTGTTGACCATACATGCATTGCATCAAACCGCGCTCTCGCAGGATTGTCTACTGCAACGGAATCGATTTCGCCATGAATCGAGGCGCGGATCGTATCCATTCGGGGAATGATGCCGAACTGCGAGATCAGAGTGAGCGTCAGCATCAGGACAATGAGTATGTGACTCGTGGCAAATACATGTGCGGTGCCGGTGCTGAATCGGTTGTAGAGCAGGGAGCTGATTAGAAAGACAACGCCGGAGATCATCCCCATCCAATGCAGGATGACCAATGAGCGTCCAACGACCATTCCCGCAAGCTGTCGAGTCGGCAAAACCGAGAACGCCGTTTGTGCGACTGCCGGAAAAAAGATCAACCCGCCAATCCAAACAATCAGAGAAAGAAGCATGAGGAAACGAAGAAACGTCATGCAAAAGATTATGACGTGAGCCAGAAGGAAAGTCAGCAGGAAGCGGACGGGCTAAATGCTAAGTGCTGAGTGCTGCTTCTCCTACACCGGCACGTGCGTGCTCTCCACAATTTCCTGCATGGCTTGTTCCGCGAGTTCTGATTTCTTCTTCGTGGAGGCATTCGAGCCATTCACCACCACGCGATGGGCAAACACCGGCACCACCAGTGGCTTGAAATCTTCCGGCACGCAGAAAGTTCGGCCTTCGAGAAATGCCATGGCCTGGGCAGCGCGATAAAGCATTTGCGAGCCGCGCGGAGAAACCCCCAGCGCGAATTGTTCCGTATCGCGTGTTTTGCGAACGATGGCGAGAGCGTAGCTGACCAATGATTCATCGACGCGAACTTTGGTGACAGCTTGCTGCATTTCCAGCACATCGGCGCCGCTCAGGACTGGTTTCAAAATCTCCAACTGCGCTGTGCCTGCCTGCGATCGCAGGATTTCTCGCTCGGCGCTGCTGTCGGGATACCCCATGCGTACCCGCATCAGAAAACGATCCAATTGTGATTCGGGCAGAGGATATGTTCCGTGATGCTCCACAGGATTTTGCGTGGCGATCACCAGAAACGGCTGCGGCAGCGCATAAGAATGAGAGTCGACGGTGACCTGGCCTTCATTCATGGCTTCGAGCAAGGCAGATTGCGTTTTCGGAGTGGTGCGATTGATTTCGTCAGCCAACAACACGTTGGTGAAAACCGGGCCGCGTTTGAACTCGAAATTTTGTTCGAGCACAGAATAGATCGAAATTCCCAGGACATCCGACGGCAGCATGTCGCTGGTGAACTGCACCCGCTGAAAGCTGCAATCAATGGCCCGCGCGATAGCCTGTCCCAGCGTAGTTTTGCCGACGCCTGGAACGCCTTCAATCAGGAGATGCCCTCGCGCCAGAATCGAGACCAGCGCCAGACGGATGGCATCGTCCTTACCGCGAATGACCTTGCGCAGCGCCGCTTCGAGATTGGCAGCGCGGGAACTCGTAGCCGTGGCGGTTTCGGGCGACATGAAGCTCAATTCTATAGTGGAGAACGGCGGGCGGGCAGTTACTTGCGTCACATAAGAGCTGTCAGCTATCAGCTCTCAGCTTTCGGCTAAGGCCCTTGGTTTCCGGGGTTTGCTGAGAGCTGAAAGCTGATAGCTGACAGCCCACACGGAATCCCATCGAAAATTGTGCCGATTCATGGTAGTTTCTTGACGCGATTTGCCGTACCGGGAGGTTCGATATGCGGAATCTTGGGATCCTATTGGCGCTCGGTTGCGCCGTCACTCTATCGCTGGCACAAGACAAGTTGGAGGGCCCGACCAACGAAAAGGCCCAGAAGACTTACAAGGAAGCCCAGGAATATTTGCATAAGCGCATGCCCGGGTCGGCGCTCGATAGTTTTAAGAAAGCCAATAAGCAGGACGGCGGCCACTGCGGAACATGTCTGGAAAAAATGGTCAAGTATGGGATGGAGCTTCGTGACTGGAAGACCGCTGAAACTGCGGCGGAACAAATTGCCGAGGACGCGCAAGGTCCCAAGAACATCGCGCTCGCGCATTATGACCTGGGCATGGTGCTGACGAACGAAGGGATCGAGAAGCACAAGGAAGAATTATTTGGCCGTGCGCACGACGAGATGACCAAAGCATTGGCAGCAGTTCCCAATTTTCCGGACGCCGTATTCAACGATGGATATGCCCTCGCGCACATGAATCAGGATGACGCGGCCAAAGCGCAATTTGAGCATTTCGTAAAAATGAAACCCGCGGATGATCCCGCGCGGCAGCGGGCGCTGCGTTTCATCAGCCAGCCTGAGCTGGCGCGTGCCCGGATGGCGCCGCCATTCGCGGTTACCACCACCGATGGACAGCGAGTTTCGATGGACGATCTGAAAGGGAAAGTCGTGCTCATCGACTTTTGGGCGACATGGTGCGGACCCTGCCGCGAGGCCCTGCCGCACATGAAAGAGGTAGTGAAAAAATTTCAGGGCCAACCCCTGGTCGTCCTCAGCGTGAGCCTCGATTCGAACGAGCAGCAGTGGAAGGATTTCGTTGCAAAGAATGAAATGACGTGGCTCCAGTATCGCGACGGCGGATTCACCGGACCCACAGCGAAACTATTCGGAGTGGAGGCGATTCCCCACACCTTCACCATCGACGCCGATGGTGTGTTGCAGGATGAACATATCGGCGATGCATCGATCGAAGGGAAGCTGAAGAAGCTGTTGGGCCGCGCGCGGGAGTTGCAAGTGGCCGCGGAAAAGCCAGGGCCGGGAAACTAAAATCCGTTAGGTAATCTTCGGGATTCCTCGCTTCAGTGCTCGCTCCAGCGTCTGATCCAGCGCGGCTTTGGCTTTTTCATATTCCGGCTGAGAGAGGGTGCCTTGCTTGTGTTCCACTTCCAATTGAAAAAGCTCTTCTTTTAGGGCTTCGAGCAACAAACCAGAACGATCAGGAATGGCAGAAGTGCGGACGGCAACAGGCTCTGGGCTTGAAGCAATTTCGGAAACCGCTGTCTTTGAGCGCAGAGCTATATAGATTGCTCCACCTGCCAGCAATACCCCGAACGCTCCAAGAATCTGCACACGATATTGTTTCAGCGGATCGGGAGCTTCACTCGGCGGCCCCAATCCTCCGCCGGGACGATTGTCGCGCGCAGCCGGCGGCGCGACGGTCTCTCCGCCTACACTCTGGCTTGCCGGACCATTGTCGGCGCTCGCGTTTTCGTTCCCGGTGTTCTCTTCCTGCAACACGCCCGTTCCCGTAACCGTGAAGGACAACGCTTGCCCTTCTTTCGTGTTGGACGCGACTTCCGCAACCGCACCCGGCTGATTCGGCGGCTGCTTGTTGTCGTAGATGCCCGCCTTCTCGGCAGAAAACTGAATGGTGGTGGGCAAAATTACAACCAGATGCTCCAAAGGGTAGAGCGGCTTGGGATCAATCGTCGCCGATCCGTTGTAGGGCGTGCGGTAAGTCAACTGAAAATCTGTTTGCCCGGGACGTAATGGAAAAACAAAAGCATAGCGTCCCTTTTCCGGCAGCGCCACCGGTTCAGAGTCAACCCACTGGCCTCCGGCGGTCTGCGCTTGTGCTCCATCAATTTTCGCGCCGGCAGGGACATAGAACTCGAAGTTGCGGTCGTTCATCTGCGTGCGCGGCGGCTTCGATGCATTGTTGACGGCGAAAATTCGGGTCACGCCGAGTTCGTCCGGCTTGGCTTGTACATATAAAAGATCGGCGGTCGCACTGATGCCTTCGATTTTTTTTGCGACATCAAAAACCTGCACATCGGCCGTCGTCGTTCCCGGCGGCGCCATGTGATGGTATGTCACGCCTTGATGAATCACCCGGATCAGATGCGGACCGCCTGCGTCCTTCACATCAAAATGGAAAGCGCCTTTCGAGTCAGTCTTGGTACGCGCGGCTTCTTCCATTCCTTGCGCGAGGCGAATCAGGACCACGTCATCGCCGGCGGATACCGCGCCGGTGGTGCCATTGGTGACCGTCCCGGTCAGGGTTTGGGCGGACGTGAACGCACTTAGCGCCAGCAATAACGCGGAAATTGTCAGGGAGAGTCTCAAACTCTCGCTCCTTTAAATGGCCCGTTTTCAAGCGTGGCCATTTCCGACAGGATCGCAGCCGCTTCCTCTTCGAGAGAAGTCTTCATGGATTGATAATCGGCATCAGGAAACTTACCTGATTTAAATTCGAAATTCAGGTCGCGCAAATTTTCATACACCACATCTTTACGTTCCCGAAGATAAGCCAGACGCGTCTTCTCCGGCCCCATCTGCAGCGTGCCCGGAAGATAAAAAATATAAAACAGCACGCCGATGGTGATGATGCCGCACAGCAGAAATGCAGTGCTCATTCTTCCGTGTCCTTTCTGGCTTGTTCGCGAAAGTGGTCCAGCGCAGCGCCCTGGATTGGTTCCACCGATCCAACTGGCCGGACCAGAGGACGTCCCTTCCATGCACGCACAATCAAAACCACGGTGCTCAAGCCAAACACCAAAACCAGATAAGGCATGATCCAGGCAACGCGATCGAATCCTTTGGCGCTTGGCGCCGCAATCACGGTCGTTCCGTAGGTTTGCACGAACCATTGCAGCGCCAGGTCGTCACTACTCTCGCGTTCCACGGCGGCTGTGAGTTCGTCCCGCATGCGCGAGGAATATTGGCAGCCCACATGATTGCATTCCAGCAGAATCTGATGGCATCCGCACACGCACATCATGCGATGGCCAAGGTCGTTGAAGCGCGCGGAAGTATCGCCCGCGCCAAGAAAAATCAGCAAAGAGGCCAGCAGCAATCCAGCCTGTAAGCTGCGCTTCAGCATGGCTGACCGCATCAATCTCCCGCTCCAACCGGCTCAGCTTGCACGCGAGAAGAGACTGCCACGCGCACAGGAAGCGCATTCGGCACCAACGCTGTGACTGTGCCCACGATCATGATCCACACCCCAATCCATATCCACATGACCAGAGGATTCAGGTGGGCCTTGATGATGGGGCGTCCCGTGTCGCGGTTCTGTCCTTCATAGACGAGATAAAGATCTTCCTGCAACGTGGATCGATTTGCCACCATCGTCGATGGAGTCTGACTGGCTTTGTAGAAACGGCGCTCGGGATTGAGAGTCGTGATCTGTTTGCCATTCTTGAAAACGTCGATGATCGCCCATTCGCTTTCAAAGTTCGGATTATCGTCCTGAGTGTAAGACTGGCAAACCAGCGTGTAAGCGCCAATATTCATCCGGTCGCCGAAGCCCATCTCCTGCTCTTTTTCCTGATTGAAGGCCGAGCCCACGAATCCGATCACTACCACGATCACGCCGAAGTGAACGATATAGCCGCCGTAGCGGCGGGTGTTGCGATGGATGAGGTGCAGAATCGAAGCGAATAAATTTTGTCCCGTGTGCCGGGAGATAACGCGGCCGCCGCGTATAAATTCCGACGACACGGTCAGCGCGACCAACGTGCACAGCATCACGGTCATCAACGAATAGAAATACGCCATGTCTTTCCACGGCTTCATGCCAAAGATCGAGCCCCAGCTTGCCGGGGTCACCATCAGAAATAATCCAACCGCGATTGCTCCCATAAACGGCCAAAAGAAATTGCGCCGCAGGCTGTCGAGAGAAGTTCTGCGCCATGCCAACAGCGGTCCCACAGCAGTCAGGAGCAGCAACAATAGGGCGACGGGAACGTTCACCCGATTGAAGTACGAAGCCCCCACCGTTACGGGATGATGTTGCACCCACTCCGAAATCTTTGGATACAGCGTTCCCCAGAGCACGGTGAAGCAAGCCAGGAGAAGCAGCAGATTGTTAAACAGGAAACTGGATTCACGCGACACAATCGATTCCAGCTTGTGTTCGCTGCGTAAGTGCGATTTGTTTTTTATGTAAAAGAAAAGACAGGTTACGAAGACGATCCCCAGAAATGCCGTGAACCAATCGCCAATCGAAGATTGGGCAAACGCATGGACTGAACTTACTAATCCGCTGCGAGTCAGCAGCGTTCCGAAAATCGAAAGTATGAACGTTGAGAAGATCAGCCATACGTTCCACGTCTTCAGCATGCCGCGTTTTTCCTGCATCATCACCGAATGCAGGAAAGCGGTGCCGGTCAACCAGGGCATGAGTGAAGCATTCTCTACCGGATCCCAGCCCCAGTAGCCTCCCCAGCCGAGCACCGAATACGCCCAATGCATTCCGAGGAAAACGCCGCACGTAAGGAATCCCCAGGTCACCATGGTCCAGCGCCGCGTGATGTGGATCCACTTCTCGCCCGGATAGCGCATGATCAGCGCACCCAATGCGAACGCAAACGGTACGGTGAAACCCACATATCCCAGATAAAGCATGGGCGGATGAATCACCATCTCCGGATATTGCAGCAGAGGGTTCAGTCCGTTGCCGTCAGCCGGCAAAGCACCCTGCATGATCCCAAAAGGATTGGCCGCGAAATTCAGTAGCAGCAAAAAGAAAATCTGGACAGCCGCAATAATTACTGACGCGTGCGCGAACAACCGGATATCGGTTTTATGGCGCAGCCTGAGAACAAGTCCGTATGCGGACAAAAGCAGCGACCAGAAAAGCAGCGAGCCTTCCTGCCCCGACCAAAGCACGGCAAATTTATAAGGCGAGGGAAGATCGCGATTGCTGTGATGAAAGATGTAAGCGATGGAAAAGTCGTTCTGGAAAGCGGCAACCACTAATATTGTCGCGGCGAACGATACCAAAGCAAAAGTCGCGATCCCGGCCCGCCGTGCCGTTTCTCCCACTCGCTCTGCGCCTGGTCCATTGACCGCCAGGGCGAACACCCCGGCCAGAAACGAGTACGCACTCAACATCAGGGCGAAGAGAAGAGCAAAACTGCCGATTTGCGACATGGGGAAGTCAGGTCCTAATTTTCAGAAGCTATGGTTTCAAGCCAGTTTTGATTTAAGGGTGAGTTTATCGCATTGCGGCGCGGGGGGCTACTGTGGAAGGGCAGGTGTCGGGTCTCAGGTCTTAGGTCTCTGGATTCGGGGGCAAACGCGCATCGCGATGTGAGACCCGAGACCTGACACCCGACACCCCAGATTTAGGTTTCAGGTCTTGGGTCTCAGGTCTCGGGACTTCCATAACACCTGAGACCTGACACCCGTGACCCGACACCGAAACTACGCACTCTGTTGAGCATCCGA
>DATBAX010000019.1:0-8715 GCA_036271275.1 Terriglobales bacterium | reverse complement strand
GTCTTTGGGTGTGACATTTGCCAGGACGTTTGCCCCTGGAATCGGAAAGCTCCCACAACCATCGCGACAGAATTCCAACCACGCGAAGGGCTCGTCCATCCTGCATTGCAATGGCTGGCGGAAATAAGCGTCGAAGACTTTGAGAAGAAATTTCGCGGCTCGCCGATCCGTCGTACCAAACGCGCCGGCCTGCGGCGCAATGCTGTGATCGCCATGGGTAACAGCGGGGATCGAGATTTCGTGCCTGTGTTAGAAAAACTTGCTGCGGATGAAGATCCTGTCGTCGCCGAAGCGGCTCGATGGTCACGGGAAAAGTTGCGAGATTGAAGCAGTGTTGCTTGTTCACTATCCTTTAACCGCAAAGAGCGCAAAGAACGGCCGCAAAGAACGCAAAGAAAACCCGAATCGCCAGAAGATTCGGGATCGGGTTTCTATCGCTTTTCTTTGCGGTTAAAGGCTCGTGACCGTACGGTGGCCTGAGCCCACCATCTCTGGGACACGCCTTCACCCAAAGCTCTGATATTTCTTCCAAAACTCCGGCCAGGACAATCTCGGCCCTCCGCACACAAAAATCTCCGGGTGATAGGTGCTTTCTTCGTTCTTAATTCCATAACGATTGCTCATATGCCCGACAAGTCGGCACGAGGTAAAAGCCTTCTCGGCAGATTCTCGTGAGAAGCCAAGCACGATCAGAGTGGATAGCGGCGGCTCCGGATAGCCTCGCAACCACGCCGAGTTCGTCATGCTGATAGGCGCGGACAGATGATAAGCCGGACCCAGCATCTCAATCGCGCCCTGCTCGCCATAGTTTCCAACCAATATGCCAACATTCTGTTGTTGTTCCGCAGGCAGGGAGTTCCGAATGCCGGCGACTGTTTTCACCAAATCATCCCAGCCAATTTCTTCGCGCAGGTCGCCATTATTCCTGAGCGCGAAATCCCGAAGCGGCCCATCGGAGGCCAGCGGCAGAATCACAGCGCATGCGAACATTCCAATCGCGGCGAGGCCTATGAAGAACACGGCTTCGAGACTTCGACGTGATAGCGGACGTAAAGACGCGGTCCAGCGTTCTCCAACGACCGCGCCCATCGCCAAGAGCATCGGGTAAGCCGCTGCCAGGTAATAGCCGCGCCCCTTTCCGAGCAGGAACAGCGACAACGGAATCAGGTACATCCATGCCATCGGTCGATAGCGACGATCTCGCAAGAAACCTATCAATCCGGCGATACATAACGGAGCGGCAAATAGATTCACGCAAATCTTGATCTGATCCAGTAAGAACCCATGCGCCCGGCCTTCACTCACATCACGCGCATGAATGTGTTGGAGGAAGTGCAGTGAGACGAATCCATGGCGCACTTGCCACAGAAGATTCGGAAGAAAAATCAATGCTGCCAGCGCCGTCCCGACCCAAAACCAGGCACTCAAAAAATAACGGCGTTGGCGCGTCAGCAGCAGCCCGCCCAGTATTCCGGCCACATAAAAACACATGGTGTATTTGGTCATCAGGCCAATGCCGACGGTCGCGCCAATCGCCAGCCACCACTGCGGATTCTCAGTCTTCAACAAACGAATGACGAAGTAGGCGATCAGAACCCACCACAAATAATCGAAGGACGAATATTGAAACTCCGTGCCCTCGAACAGAGGCAGAGGCGAAAGCGCGATGCTTAAAGCCGCGGCAATTTGTGCGAGCCGGCCTCCGCTAAGTTCTCGCGCCATCAGTCCCGTAACGATGATGGCCAATGCTTGCGCTATCACAGAAAAAAGTCTCAATCCGACCAGCGAAACGCCGAAAAGTCCTAGGCCAACGCGCTCCAGAAAAGGCGTCACCGGCGGATACGCCACGAATCCCCAATCAAGATGCCGGGCATCACTCAGAAATTGAAATTCGTCGCGATGAAAACCGTAGCGATTGTTGGTAAGCAGATGGACAATGGCCACCGTGGCCGCAATTCCGAGCACCGCCAATGTGCCAGTTTTCTGGGGGCTAGTGATATGCCCAACCTGTGATTCTGCATTCATCGCTGCCATTCCGATCCATTAATGACTCTCATCAGATCATGCATCATAGCGGACAAACGGCAGTCGAGCTGATGGTCTATCCGATCGATTCCCCGTGGTAGCATCTTCTTCAGCTTTGGATTTGACGGCGTAATCATGATCCTCCGCGATTTACCTCTTCTCCGACGATCCCTTCTACGTCTTCTATTTTGCTTATTGTGTACCGGCCTTTTTGCTGCCTCCAAGACGAACGACGAAAAAGAACCACATTGGATTCGCGTCAGCTCCGACCATTTTTCCGTGGTCACTGACGCCGACGTGAAGAAAGGCCGCGAAGTTGCAGTGCGTATGGAACAAATGCGGGCTGTCTTCGCCCAACTTCTGTTCAAGAGCAAGCTGAAAATGCCGGAGCCTTTGGAAATCGTCGCGCTCCGGTCGGACAAGGAATATGTCCAAATCGCTCCCATCCAGGATGGCCGGCCGATTGCCGCACCTGGGTTTTTTTTGCCGGGCGAGGACCGCAATTACATTGTCCTGAACTTATTTGAAGACGAAAGCTGGCGTGCCGTCGCCCACCAATACGCTCATCTCTTATTGAATTACAACTATCCTCCCACCCAGCCGTGGTTTGACGAAGGGTTTGCGGAATATTTTTCTTCCATCCGGGTGAATGACGCGCAAGTGGAAATCGGCGGTGACCCGGAACTGGATTCAGGCTCGCATAGCGACCTGGTCGCCACCCAAGTGCGAGCAAACGATTCTCCTAAGTCACTCACTGAAATCCTGAGCGCTCCGGTCTGGCTGGCGTTTCCTGACCTGTTCGCCATGAAGCACAGCACCGTCAACTTTCAGGAGGGGAGTCATCGTTCCCTCTTCTACGCGCAATCCTGGATTACCGTTCATTACTTATTGGACAAAAACAAACTGCCGGAGACCGGCACCTATTTCGATTTGGTGGAGAACCAGAAATTGCCCGTCGACCAGGCAATCCAAAAAGCGTTTGGCATGACAGTGGCGCAATTCGATCAGGCAGTCAGGGATTACTTCAAGACGCTGAAGCCATTATTTCTTGCATTGGACGCCTCGAAGCAGAAGGGTTCTGCGGCGGAAGGGCAAACGTTCCATTTCCCTTCTCCGATTCCGGGCGAGAACATCGGCACCAGTTCCAAAGACATTCCTTTTGCTGAGGGCGACGCTCTGATCGCGGAGGTCACTGTTCGCGTCCCCGAACATCGGGACGCAGCATTGCGCCGGCTCAACGCGCTCGTGAACGATCCAAAATTGGAAACTCTTGTCGCCCATCGTGCCCTGGCCTGGGACCATATCCAAAGAAAAGAATTTGGCCCTGCCACGGAAGAGCTAAACCAAGCCATGCAACTTGATCCCAAGGATCCGTGGGTGCGCTATGAGTTGGCATTGCTGACCTATCACGCATATCAATCCAGCGGACAGTTCAAGGGCCTGCCAAACTTGATGCAAGACCTGCAGATCACTCTCGACTGGGACCCGGACTTTGCCGAGGCCTATAACATGCTGGCAATGGCGCGACTGGAAGGCGGTGGTACCCATTCGGCGACCGCAGCCATGCAGGCCGCCATTCAACTTAACCCACGCAGCGAACTTTATTTATTAAACATGGCAACCATCGATATGGCTGGAAAGAAATGGGACGAAGCCACAACCTTGCTCGATCGTCTGAAGACCAGCGAGAATCCACAAATCGCTCATACCGCGCAAAAGAACTTGAGTGATTTACCTACTTTGAAGAAGTACGGCCTACTCCCGCAAGCAGCATCGCAAACGGCTACAACCGAGTCTCAGGAAGATTCTGACAGCTCCGACGACCATCCCCAGAAGCCGGCTGAAGCTCAACCCGACAAACGCCCTGTGCAATTTCTCAAAGGCAAGCTGTTAAGCGTGGATTGCACGCAAGCCCCGGCGGCTGTGCTCACCGTCTCAGCCGGAACGAAAACATTGAAGCTGCGTATCGGAGATTACAAATCCCTCACCCTGGTGGGCGCCGACGAATTCTCCTGCGACTGGAAAAACCGCGCCGTGGATGTGAATTACAAGGCCGGGGGCAAGACAAACGGAGATTTGGTCTCGCTTGAAATCCAGTAACGAAGTATCCACCCAGAGAGGTCCTCGCGGAATGTCCAAATCATCAAAAGAGAAAGGCTTCCTACGGGAACATTCTCTCAGCATCGCTTCCATCATCATCCTATGTTTGTGGATCGTCCTGTATATCTTCTCTGACCCGAGCACGCATCTTGGTTCATTCTTCGGCAATGCCATCGCCGACTGGACCGGCATGGTGGTGACAATTCTCGCCACCAAACACATGTACGAGAAAGGATCGTCGGAAAGCCGCGACCCTAATCCCGAAGAATGGCTAAGCCCGGTTCGTAATCTTTTGCGCAATCATTCTCTCAGCATTTTTCTACTGTTTACGGGGATTGGCTGGGTGGTGCTATACATCCACATGAATTCCGAAGCTAAGTGGGGGCAGGTAATAGGAAATATCGTTTCCGAATGGACCCAGATCTTTGGATTGGTGTTGCTGACGAAAAAGTTGATTGAGAAAGGTTCGAAGGAAAGCGGACGGTAACGCGTCCTTGTGTAATCCGAGAGCGTCACATCGGATGCGTCATTCGTCGTGGTTGTAAATTAAAATTAAACGTTTTCCTTTCATCCTGAGTGCAGGTGTCGAAGGATCACTACACCCATCACGCATGCCGATAGCAAGGTCCTTCGACTGTGTGGATGCTTCCTGTGCGAAATATCCGCTCCGCTCGGCATGACAGAGAGGCTGGATTCTTAGCGCTCCCCCAAATGCAAACCCTCCCGGGGGAAGCCGGGAGGGTCGCCGAATGTATGACGAGGTTTAGGCTGCTGCGGTTGCGCGGACGACGTTTCCTGCCTGGAACCCTTTCGGGCCTTTGAGCAGATCGAATTCCACGGTTTCGCCCTCATTCAATGTTCGGTAACCATTTTCCTGGATTGCCGAAAAATGAACGAAAACATCTTCCCCGGTGGAGCGCTGGATAAATCCATATCCCTTCGCCCCGTTGAACCACTTGACTGTTCCCTTTTCTCTCACAAGAACTCCTTTCGCCTACTCAGTGATTTAATCCTGCATCCTTCGTGAAGCTTGCGCTTCGCATTACCCCCTCGAAAGACCCAGGATCCCCCTCAAGCAAATACTTCATGAACCGTCGAATCTCGACCAACAAGACAGGCCCCGGAGTTCTGCGCCGCACACGAAAAATACGGCGCAAAAGCTACGGGGCCCGTCGAGAGTGCTCGAGTTTTGACTGCGATACACGAAACATCTACCCGAAAACTTAGTCTGAAAACCAATAACTAGTAATGAGCAAAAGATAATATGCAGGAACTTTAGTTCTGGCAAGAAGATAAATTCAGCAGATCAAACGTTTCAGGCTGCTATTTTAGATCTGGTGTCGGAAATGCGGACGCTGCCCTTTTTGCCGGGGGCGAAAGTATCCGCAACTATTTGATAAGATACGAAAATCCTTTGATTGACCAGAAGTCATACTCGATTTCGCCAGACGCTCATCCTCCCACCACCGCGCCCGTGAAACCAGGAAGAATTCGCTTTGGTCGCTCAGTTTCAACAGTGAAGTATCTCTTGCGGACGGAAGTTCATACGTTTGCCTTCTCCGTGGCCGCCAATGCCATTCTTTCTTTCTTCCCATTCATGCTTCTTCTAATGACATTGATTCGGCGAGTTTTTCATTCGCCGGCTATGTATCAAGTCCTGGTGCAGTTGCTGCACGATTATTTGCCGGCCGGCCAGGACTTCCTGATTCGCAACCTTACCGCGCTGGTGGATGCGCGCCAACGAGCGCAAGTCGTCTCACTGATCATTTTGCTGGTGACCTCGACCGGCATCTTCATGCCGCTGGAAGTTGCTTTGAATCGCATCTGGCGTTTTCCCAACAACCGCTCTTATCTGGGAAATCAGCTTATCTCTCTGGGCCTGGCTTTCGCCTGCGGAGTGCTCGCGCTGCTTTCGATCGCATTGACCGCGGGCAACGTGGTGATCTTGAAAACAATGTCTTTCGGGCACGATATTTTCGTAATCCGGATGGCGGCGTTCATCACGATGAAAGTGTTTGCGACCACTGCCAGTATTGCGATTTTCTTTCTCATTTACTGGCTGTTGCCTAACGGCAAAGTCCCGGCCCGCGCCGTGGTTCCAGCGGCCATCATCATGGGCTTCCTCCTGGAAATCCTGAAATATTCCTATATCTGGGCGCTGCCGCGTCTGAATTTCCAGGAAGTCTACGGTCCGTTCGCTTTGTCGGTGAGCCTGATGTTATGGGCGTTTCTGTCGGGGATGCTGCTACTTACCGGGGCCCATCTATCAGCGCGAAAGATATTGCGCGGCTGAGGTGTATTGAAAGTTTCCAGCTTGCGGTTTGGGTTTTAGGTCTTAGGTCTCGGGTCTCGGGTCTCGGGTTCTGTGACCTGACACCAGTGACCTGACACCGGTGTCAAAGTTCAATCCCCCTCATATTTCCTTTGGAACTCCTTGAATCTTGTCGTACGATGCTCCCGTTGCACGGGCCCCGGTATTTTGCTGGCGGAGGCTGATGTCATGCTGTATTCCCTCAAACGTAAGGTCTTGCGACAAGTGTCGCGGCTCCCAGGCACTCGTCTTCTCTGGTCGAAAGTCCCAATCGGTTCACTGGAAACTCGAGTGTTTCTAGGTGTCGGCGCCAAGCCGATGTACAGGTTTGGAATCTATTCAGCGGCGGCATTGGCGAAACTGTTAGGACTCCCTGGAATTTCGGTGATCGAGTTTGGCGTCGCCGGAGGGCAAGGACTCGTGGCAATGGAACAGGCTGCGCAGGAAGTGGCGCAGCATTTCGGGATCGTAGTCGACGTCTTCGGCTTCGACACCGGTCACGGTATGCCGGCACCCACCGATTATCGGGACCTTCCGCATGTGTGGGGTGAAGGCTTTTATACGATGGACGTCGAGCGCCTGCGAGCAACGTTAAAAGAAGCGCGCCTCGTTCTTGGTGATGTCGAAGAAACGATCCCGTCGTTCCTGCCCGCTATCAAACACCCCATTGGTTTTGTCGCTTTCGATCTCGACTATTACAGTTCGACCAAGAACGCATTTCGGGTTTGGGAGGGACTGCCCGATACGCGATTGCCTCGTGTGTTTTGTTACTTTGACGATCTGGTTTGGCCGGAGCGTGCATACCACAATGAATATCTTGGCGAGCTTTGCGCGATCCGGGAATACAATCTCGATCACGCGGGAATGAAGTTGTGTCCAATCCATTTACTGCGGCACACCCAACCGCATCCGGCTGCCTGGCACGATCAGACTTATGTGCTGCACGATTTCCACCATCCCCTTTATTGCACCAACATCACTCCAGCCGACCCCGTGTTCACGCAAATTCCGTTGTAATTTCTGTGGATCGCTCGGAATGGACGAAATGAACAACGGTCAGGATCCATCGCGATTTCCACAGGAAAAATCCCCACAAATCGCGCCCTATGTGACACACAACACAGCTTTCCTTGGCTCAAGTTCTGTAACCTTGAAATTCCCGTCACCGGCCGGCTCTCGATTCATTAATCGAGGCTCGCCATGTTCTGTTCATTCCGTAAGTTTCGCGCGCTGATGATTCCAGCTTTGCTCACGGGGATTTCCTGGTCCGCAGCGCTCCGGCATCCACTGCCATCCAGTCAGCCCAGTCTGCGCAGCTTGACCGGCCAATCGGGATACATCTTCGCCGGCACGGTCACCGCCGTGGAGTTCGCGTCTTCTTCAAACAGCGTCCCGACCACCAAGATCACGTTTCATATCGACCAGGCGATTCGGGGCGTCAGCAAAGGACAGACTCTGGTCATCCATGAATGGGCGGGTGTCCGGGAATCGGGCGAATCCTATCGCCAGGGCGAACGGGTGCTGCTCTTTCTTTATCGTCCCAGCAGATTGGGACTCACCAGTCCCGTGGGAGGCCAGCAAGGACGTTTCAAGCTCGACGCAAACGGTATGGCGATCCTGCGGCAGGAGCAGACGGCGAAATGGTTCCCGGTTCCGATTCGAGGTTTGGTTGGCACTCACGTTGGGATCACCGAACTGACGCGGGCCATTCGTCAGGCGGAAGAGGAATAAATCATGGCGTCACGGATTTGCGTTCGAATCGCAGTGGGATTCTGTCTCCTGATGGGTTTTCCCAGGCTCGTCCATGCAGGTGGTCCGAAATATGTCGCAGGAGTCAGCTACTTCGATTCCGGCACGGTGGGACAGCCGTTGGTTTGGGCCCAAGGCGCGATCAGTTATTACACCGACCAAGGCAATCTCAGTCCGATTCTTTCCGGGCCAACTGCGGACGCGCTCGTTGCCGACGCTTTTAGTCAGTGGACTTCCATACCAACCGCCGCCGTCGCCGCCACACACGCTGGACAACTCGCAGAGGATGTAAACGGCAGCAATGTTTTCGTGAACGCCGACGGTAGCATCACCATGCCCGTGGATATTATGTCGACTGCCATCACCACGCCGGTCGGCATCGTTTACGATTCCGACGGCTCGGTGACCAGCGCGCTGCTCGGCCAGGGAGCTGGCGATTCCATCAATTGTTTCAACGACGCAGTTTTCGGCGGCCTCGACAATCTTGGAACGAACGCCAACTTCCTTCACGCTTTAATCGTGATGAACGG
>DATBAX010000018.1:0-5407 GCA_036271275.1 Terriglobales bacterium | reverse complement strand
GCCCTCCAACACTTGATCGCGAACTTTTTCACTCACGCAAATCACGCTCTTCGCTGAACGGTACACCATTCGCGAAATGCGTTTGCACCATTCGCCCGCATAGCCGCTAACCTGTTTGGTGGAGAACGCGTCCAGGCCGTGGACGGTGACGACAAAGGGAATGCCTAGTTCGCGGCCGAGCAATTGCGCCGCATGCCCGCAAGGCATCGCGGCATGAGCGTGGATTACATGAATAGGCGCAAGAGCATGTATCTGACGCGCCTTGTGAACAATTCTTGCGAACAGGAACGCTCCAGAACTTGGCAAACCCCATCCGCCGGGGAACGATGGGAAGCGAATCCATTCGGCCGAAGGCGCGGAAGTATTGCGGGTCGGATTTGATCGATAAAACGGTGACACCGCTAAGACCGTGTTCACTGTTCCCTGCTGCTCGATTGCCGGTAAGGGTTCCGCCACAAAACATCCCTGGGCATCGTCTTGCTCCGTGGGATAAAACGGAGTCAGCGTTAGCACGTGAAGCGCACGGTGTGGATGATCGTTTGCCGCCACTGGCATGGGAGAACCAGCAATCATGCTACGCGGTCGCTGATTCTTTGCGACGTCAGGCGCAGAAAGATTTCTTCCCAGCGACGAGTGATGATGTCCCAGTCGAATTTTTCGCTGTGTTTCCGGCCAGCCTGTCCAAGAGTCCGGCGAAGCACGGAATCGTTGAGCAGTTGTTCGAGCCGGGAGAACAATTCATCGTCCGACCCGACTAGAAATCCGGTCTGTCCGTCGAGAACGGTTTCCGGTTCGTAGTTATTCCGGGCAATGACCGGCAGGCCGGAAGCCGCAGCTTCCAGAATTACCTTGGGCGAGCCTTCCCAACCGGACGGGAACAAGAAGACGTCAGCTTTCTGATATTCCCGCCTCAGGGCTTGCTCTCCCATCGGCCCTTGAAGGAAAACATTGGAGAGTTTTTCATTCTGCACTCGCTGTTTCAGGTCTTCCGCCATGAGCCCATCGCCCACGATGAAAAAATCGGCTTGCGGAAATCTGGCGGCTGCATTCAAAAGCATTTGCGGCTGTTTGAAAGGACGCAGAGAGCCCACGAACAGGGCGCGTGGACGGGCATTCGGCGCCCTGTCCCAAGCTGGCGTAAAAAATTTCGTATCAACACCCGTGGAGACCACATCGCTCGGCAAGTCGTATTCTTTTTTCAGGCTACGTTTCACAGCGGTTGAATTGCTGAACAAAAAATCCGCGCGAAGAATTGTTTCCTCCCACAGTCGCATCGCCTCGAGACTGACCGTCGGCTCATTGCGCAGATCGGATTGAGACTCGACCGTCCCCACCACGACGCGCTGGTCTCTCCATTTTTGACGGAGTTGTAAATACAACTTACTTGCGGGAGAAGACTTGAGATAAAAGAGAATCTGGTGCCGCCCCAGCAGGAACTCCTGGAGAATTCGGACAGTTTGCCGCCTGCGTGGTAAATGGACCAATCTGGTATTCGGACGCTCTTCGATCCAGAAGTCCGGCGGGCCAACATGGAAAACGCTCACATGAAATCGCGATGGATCCAAACGACGGATGATCTCGCGAGCATTGGTCATCTGCGCGTTCGTGAGCCCGGCATCGGCGAAGCTATCCACGAGAATGCGAACAGGCTTCATGCGCACCTCGCTGCGAAGTGGCGGTGAAGTGCAATCATGCTAGGCGTAAATCTTTTGGTTTGAATGGCCCCATTCTAGCTGAAGGTCGCGCAGGCGCGCATGGAGACGATGCTCCGCATCCCGTGACTGAACAGATTCCGCCACATGCTGGCTAGCCCGTTCGAGGAGGCGCTTGCGCACGAGCTTCTGTTCGTTTTGGTTTAGCGGATGCAATTCAGCAGGATCGGTTTGTAGATCAAATAACTTTTCCGTAGAGGAGCTGAAGTCGAGCACCAGTTTGTAGCGGAGCTCGCGGATCGCGAGGACGCGGCCTCCTAATCGGTCTTCGACACGAAACGGATTTGTGCAACCGCGAATACATTCGATGATTGCCGGGTCGTTCCAACTCTCGCCTTTCTGCAACTTCGTCCAATGGCTGCGTCCTCGGAAACTTGCCGGTGCTGGGAGATTGATCGAGTCCAGCAGCGTGGGCGCCAGATGAAGGAGGCTAAATGGACTTTGCGATGGCTGCATTTTGACCGCGCCTGGGACTCGTAACAAGAGTGGCACACGGATTAATTCTTCGTGGATCCCGGCTGGCGGGTGAAAGCGGCCGCCGTGTTCCAAGAATTCCTCTCCGTGGTCGGCCGTGACAGCCAAGGCACAATCGCCCCATAAGTTATCCGCGCGAAGAGTATCGACCAGAGCGGCGATCTGCGAATCCACCCATCGGATGCCGGCGTCATACAGGGCCACAACTTCTTCCCGAAGGCGGCCAAGACGACGTGGCCCGACATCCCCTCGGTTCCAATAGGAGTTCAAGTACCTGGCGCGAGAAGAATGCACCTGCCCATTTCCCATCCACTCCAACGCTTCATGCTTTGGATAGTACGGAGCATGCGGGTCCATGAGGTGCAACCACAGAAAAAAAGGCCGGCCACGATTTTCCGCGATCCATGATGCCGCTTCTTTCACGATCACATCGGCGCTGGGGAAGGCACGTAAAGCGTCGAAAGATTCCGCGGGCGGACTCGCCAGCCGTTGGCAATACTGGAAATAAATTTCATCGTAGAGGGAACCTACCGGACTCAACTTGTGAGAAGCCGTTGCCAGCAACCTGTTCAAGCGGCCAAGCACACCGGCGCTTGAAGTGTTTATCGGAACGTCCGGAGCACGGTTCTCATTGGACTCAAGGAAATCACGGAAGACTTCAAAGCCAGCGTCGTAACCGAAGCGGCGTGACAAATAAGGATTGCCGGCAAGGAACGCCGCCGTCGCATATCCCGATTCATTCAATACAGAAGCGAGAGTCGTTTCGCCCGGCGCCAAACCGATCACGTCTCGTCCCAGTGCAAGCGGATAGCGGGAAGCCATCAGGGATGGAAACGAATAGTAAGTCGGTGCGCCCGCCACGATCGCATTGGGGACCACCACGGTTTCGCTTTCCAGCGCCAGCGAATCCAGGAACGGCGTGGTCGGGCGACCATATCCAAGAAAGCCTACATGGTCTGCTCGCAAGCAATCGATGGTGATCATCACCAGCGATTTTGCCCGCGACATTTACTTTTGCCTCATCTTGACAGTAATCGGAATCGGACTATAACTGGTGCGCAGCTTACCTCGCGTCACAATGTCATAGACATCCGCGTCGTGTACGTACAGAAGATTAGGATGCTTCTTTTCGATAGCCGAAAGAAATTGATCCAGGATTTGCAGAGTGGGGGTGCGGAAATCTTTCAAAGAGGAATGGAAATTGATGGCGTGCACGGAAACAATGGCCGGAATCCCGCGCGCAAAGCAGCTTTCGGCCAGCTGCACATATTTTTCGATGGGCAAATCCCGCTGGGTAGGCTCTATATCGATCGTCCGGTGCAGATTCAGTATTCCATACTCATCCATGTGCGGAGCGAGCGGCGAGCCGCTGCCATTTTGAGCAACTCGTACCCCGCACCGGGACCATGCGAGATGTGTGTCCGAATTGGAACGGTAACCCGGGGCGCAAGCGGAGATAGGTTTCTTCGAAAAAAATGCTTCAAATATATTGGCCGCCTGCTGTATTAATTTTCCCTGCTTGTCCGCCGAAAGGAAACCCGCCTGCGGTTTTTCCGGATTTAAATATTCGTAACCGATCCAGGGCATTCGCCAATAGATGTACGGCGTTTCGGCTTTCCAGAGAGTGCGCAACAAATCCGCACGCTCGCCAGCCTTCGACAATGCGTGTTCCGCCGCCATGGAGCAAAAGTGGGTCAAGCCGTGCAACGCCGGATAGAATACTTCGTCAGCGATTCCCTGCCGGTAAACCTCAAACAAGCCAGGACGTTTCCAGTTTCCAGGCAATCCTTCCGTCAACGGCAGCAACTCAGTGTGCTCGAAATTACCCGCGATCATCTTCGGAAAATTCAAATTCGACATGAGAAAATTCATGACCAGGCAGGCCGCCCGTCCGGTGTAATCACGGTGGCGCTTCAAAACGTCGCGCAGGGCGGTTACATCTTCAGCAGTCTCCAGGGTATAGAAGTCATAGGGGTTTTCACCCAGCCGGATTCCGCTGGCGCGCAGTTGCTCATACCCTTCCTTATCTCGCACGCCAACTCGTCCCCAGTCATCGCTCTGCAATAAAACCAACGGACAATCGAACGAAAGTTCCTGCCCGAAAGAATCGGTCTTATTTTTTCGCCCAAACCAATTTGAGAAGAGGGTCAAGATCTCACACCCTTGGGATTGGTTTCGCGTAGCACCAGCATCTCGGAGCCACCTTCCGTGAGACTGATGAACTTTGTGGCTGCCCGGCTCATCGATTGTCCTATCATTGGCAACCGCATCGCTCGCGCCACAAGCCGGGCCCGCCAGCTGACAAATGAATTTTGGTTGAATTTCTCGAGAAACTCCTCACGATTTAAATCAAGGAAGCTATATCCCGATCCGCATTTGGATAGGAGCCTACGAATTCTGCCATTGGTGGTATATGTGAGTTGGCCCAGCAAAACCGGATTGCGACCGCGAAATCTCAAATAGGCGCGGCCCAACAGCTTGGGCAGCAACGGAAACCAGAATATTTTGTAGTGCGGTTCGTAAAAGCGAAGATAGTTAGGGCAAGCTATATAGACTGCTCCGCCGGGTTTTAGCACCCGCAAGCTTTCCCGCAGCAAGGCGGCTTGATCCGCTACATGTTCCATCACCTGATTCATGACGATGAGATCAAAACTGCAATCGGCGAACGGAAGCTTCTCACCCACGGCAACTGCGAACGCTTGCTCTTCAATGCGGCGTCTTGCGATTTGAACTGAAGTAAGAGCCCCTCCGCGACCTATGCGATCCGGTTCGATCCCGAAAGCAAGAAGTCCACGCCGGCGACAGCCGAGAACAAAGCTACCCACACCGGAACCAATGTCGAGTACAAGGGCGCCGGAGGGAATGTTCCAGAAGGCTCCCACCCTTTCCAGGACCGCTTCTCCGTCATCTCTTACAATACTTTCAACAATTCGTTCCTGCCACTCCGCTGTCTGAATGCCCTGCCAGTTTTCACGGCGGTATTGCCGCAGCAAACTTCGCAGTTCCTCATCACTCAAAACTTCGGGTTGGTAGACCGGCATCGAGTTCATTAAGGCAGGACTAGCGGCGATGGCAGGAATGTACATCAAATATAACCGAGATTTTTTAACCTCTCCTCAATTATGCGTTGTTCGGATTGGTCGATTTGCGCCGCTTCATCCCGCACAAGGCTTCGCATGACAAACTCCAGGAACTGTTCCAGGCTTCCGAACTGTGCGCCG
>DATBAX010000017.1:0-24109 GCA_036271275.1 Terriglobales bacterium | reverse complement strand
ATGCATTCCTTACAGACTCGCTTGTGCAAAACCAATAACATAAATAGTGACCGATCAGTAAACCACTGTGACTACATTTCTGGGACGCTACGAGATCGAATCAGAAGTCGGACGCGGCGCCATGGGCGTCGTTTACCGGGCCCGCGATCCCAAAATCGACCGCACCGTAGCCATCAAGACGATTTCGATTTTCGAACAGGACTCCGACGAGGAACATCAATTTCGCGAACGCTTTGTCCTGGAGGCCAAGGCAGCCGGCGGTCTCTCCCATCCCGGGATCGTCACAATTTTCGACGTCGGAGAAGAGCCTGAGAGTCATCTCCCTTACATCGTGATGGAGTACGTACACGGCCGGCCTCTCAGCCGGATTCTAGGAGCCACTGCGCTTCGTAAATTGCCTCTGGGACCGGCCTTGCAACTTGCCCAGGAAATCGCGGAGGCATTGCACTACGCTCACGGACGCGGCGTCATTCATCGCGACATTAAACCCGCGAACATTCTGGTTACTCGCGAAGGTCATGCCAAGATTGCGGATTTCGGAATCGCCAAAGTCAATGAATCACAACTGACTTTGCCGGGACGCGTTATGGGAAGCCCTGCCTACATGGCTCCTGAACAATTGTCCGGAGAGAAAGCGGATGCCCGATCGGACCTGTTTTCGCTCGGCGTGATTCTCTACACCATCCTCACCGGACACCGGCCGTTCCAGGGAAACAGCGCGGCCACGGTAATTTCCAAGGTGGCCCATCACGATCCCATTGCAGTCACAATTCTTGAAGCAGATTTTCCGCCGGCGCTGAATCGCATTGTGTCGCGCGCAATTGCCAAAGATCCGGCAAAACGCTATCAAACCGGTGCCGAACTCGCAGCCGATCTGCAAAAACTGCGCTCCACGCGAAAGCTGCTCAATGAAACCGCGGGATCTCTGACGGCGGTCAATCAAGAGTCCGAGCCTGCAATTTCTTCGACGAGTGTTCGCATATCGTCGTTGCTGCAACTGAAATCCGCCGCCACCAAGTCAAGCTTGCAAGCCATCACGAGCCCGAACGTGCCGCACGCTCCGGGGACTACGCGTCCTACCAAAATCGCTTTGGCAGTGGCAGTTGTTGTGATTGCTGGAACAGCGCTTGGACTGCACCTGCGAAATAGTACTGGCTCCGAACAAACGGTCACCGCGAATGCATCCGCAGCTTCGGCGACCGTTCCGAAGTCCGAGCCGAGCGGAGCAATCAGCGCTCTATCGCCAGTTCGTCCACAACCGGCCCGCCTGGAAATCGAAATCGAACATCATTTTGTTGTCGCCCGAGCTTCCGTCTGGTTGGACAACAATCTGGTTTATCAAAAAGAATTGGAAGGAACTACCAAGAAACACGCTCTCCTGCTCGAACGCACTCACGGGTTTGATGCCAGCTCAGTGAAGCTCCCGGCGGGCCCGCACACAGTCAAAGTGCGGGTGCAATCCGGCGCCGATTCCTACGATCTCTCCAAGACGGTTTCGGGGACGTTGGTTTCAGGACATCAAACGACTCTGCGCGTGACCTGCGATCGCCAGCCCAATCTTCTGCAAGTTGCATTGCGATAGTTTCTTAGATCTTCAACCACAGAGGACACGGAGTTACACCGAGGTAAATTCGGTATGTCGCTTCGTGTCAGGGCAGTGGCTTCAGCCCTGCCATCTTGGGTCGAATCGATTCACGCGCCACGCACCCAGTTCCTACCAGTATGTTAGATTTGAATGGAGTTGGGCGCGTAGCTCAGTTGGCAGAGCAATGCCCTTTTAAGGCATGGGTCGATGGTTCGAGTCCATCCGCGCTCACCACTATCTTCCGACTCTGCAATCTCCAGGTTCAACCCTCCTTCAACACCTAGGGAGTTGGAATCGTCGCCACAACCTCATTCGAGTAGGTGCTCTCCACTCCCTGATTATCCACTGCGGTTGTCAGGTAGTAGTAGGTCTGGCCCGCCGTGACTGAGGTGTCGGTGTAGGACGTGATCACATCCGACGCGGCATTGAGCTTCGTGTAAGGTCCACCTGCGACCGTGCCCCGGTAGACGTTATACCCGGCAACTGAGGACGTGTCCGCGCTCCAGTTAAGAGCGACCTGATGCTGGATCGGCGCGATCCCGGTTCCGGTGCCGGATTCCACCGCGGGCGTATTTGCGGCGTTGCTCGCGAAGTTGGCGCTGTCTGAAGCGATGCCGCTGGCCTGGGGCGTAAATGTCACAGTAAACGGTAGGCTTTTTCCGGCGGCGATGGTCACAGGGAACGAAATTCCGCTCAGGACAAACTCAGGTGTGCCGAAACTGCCGGAAGAAATAATCACACTCGTGCCGCTTGCGCTTAGGCTTCCTGTCAGACTCTTGCTGGCTCCCACAGTCACATTGCCGAAGCTCAAGCTGGCGGGAGAAACGCTCAACTGTCCAGCAGGCGTGCCGGTCCCCGAAAGTGAAATCGCTAACGTCGTATTCGAAGCATTGGAGACGACCGAAATGCCTCCCGTGACTGCGACAGCCGTTTGAGGCGCGAATACCGCCGTGAAAGTAAGGCTCTGTCCGGCATTGAGAGTCACCGGCAAATCGAGGCCAGGTGTGCTGAATCCCGCTCCCGTCACAACAGCCTGGGTGATGGTGACACTCGAACCGCCACTGTTCGTGACAGTCTCCGAAAGTCCCGCGCTGTTACCGACCTGCACGCTTCCCAGATTCAAACTTGACGGCGTTGCGGTCAGAGTACCAGTCGAGATGCCGGATCCAGAGAGTCCGATGCTGAGCGTGGCGTTGGAAGCATTGCTGCTAATAGCCACACCACCGCTTACCGCTCCGGTAGTTTGAGGAGCGAATGCAACGCTGAAGCTTGTGGTTTGTCCGGCGGTAAGAGTCAGAGGCAGAGTGATTCCACTGATGCTGAATCCTGAACCGGTTGCTGTAGCTTGAGTGATGGTGACGCTCGATCCACCGGAGTTAGTCAAAGTCTCAGTCGCGATCTGATTCTTACCCGTCTGAATGCTTCCGAAGCTCAACGTCGATGGGCTGGCAGTGAGTGAGCCAGCAGTCACGCCGGTGCCGGAAAGCCCAACCGATAGGGAAGTGTTCGAAGCATTGCTGGTGACAGCAATGCCGCCGGTGACGGCTCCGCTGGTTTGAGGAGCAAACACAATACTGAAGCTTGTGCTCTGTCCCGCTGCGAGAGTTAGTGGCAGAGTAATTCCACTCACGCTGAATCCGGAGCCTGTGGCCGCAGCTTGGGTAATGGTCACGCTGGACCCACCAGAATTAGTCAGCGTTTCCGACGCCGTCTGACTCTGGCCCGTCTGAATATTTCCAAAGCTCACGGTCGATGGGCTGGCCGTCAGCGAACCAGCAGTGACGCCGGTGCCGGACAGTCCAACGGACAAGGAAGTGTTCGAAGCGTTGCTGGTGACCGCAATGCCACCAGTGGCCGCTCCGCTGGTTTGAGGAGCGAACGCGATGCTGAAACTCGTACTCTGTCCCGCTGCGAGAGTTAGCGGCAAAGTGATTCCACTCATGCTGAATCCGGAGCCGGTCGCGGCCGCTTGCGAAATGATGACACTCGATCCGCCGGAGTTCGTCAGAGTTTCAGACGCAGTTTGACTCTTGCCGGTTTGAATATTTCCGAAACTTACGGTTGATGGACTCGCAGTAAGTGATCCTGCCGACACGCCGGTTCCTGAAAGTGCGATGGGGAGGGCTGCATTCGACGCATTGCTGGTGATCGATAGACCACCGCTCACCGCGCCACTGGTCTGCGGAGCGAAGGTGACGTTAAAGCTTGTGCTCTGTCCGGGAGCGAGAGTCAGTGGCATAGTCATTCCGTTCGCACCGAATCCTGCTCCGGTATAAGAAGCTTGCGTAATGGTCACGCTCGATCCGCCGGAGTTGGTCAACGTCTCGGATGCAGTCTGTGTGTTGCCGGTCTGAACGCTACCGAAGCTCACAGTTGAGGGGCTGGCAGTGAGTGATCCCGCGGCAACGCCTGTTCCGGTAAGGGCGGTATTCACGGTTGGGTTCGAGGCATTACTGGAAATCGCAATATTTCCCGATGCGCTCGCTGTTGACTGCGGCGCGAATACAACCGTGAAGCTCGTACTCTGTCCAGCGGGAAGAGTGATAGGTAAGGTCAGCCCGGTGATGCTGAATCCGCTGCCTGTCGGCGTCACTTGACTTACCGTTACGCTGGATCCGCCGGTGTTCGTCAATGTGTCGGGAAGCCCCTGTGATTTGCCGATCGGAGTGGCGCTGAAGGCGATACCTGGAGTTGCCGTCAGTTGCCCGGCCATGCCCCCCATGCCGGACAAAGGTATCGTGAGAGTTTGGTTCGCTGTGCGGGGCCTTGATGAGAACGCGCTGCTTGCTGTCGGGGGTAATGCTCCAACGTGATAATCACCGCGGCGATTGTGGAACCATCCTGCCGCCTGCGTCACCGTCACCAGGTTCGCGCTGGCGGATCCACCGGTGACAGGAGTAAAGGCTACGTTGAAGGTCGTGCTCTGTTTGGGTTCCAGTGTGATCGGCAAAGTCAGGCCACTCAATTGAAAGTTGCTCTGGCTCGCCGTTGCCTGAGAAATGGTGAGGCTGGTGCCTCCGGCGTTGGTGAAAGTCTCCGAGTGGGTCAGGCTCTTCCCGACCATGACTGTCCCGAAGCTAATGTTTGCCGGGCTGGCAGCAAGCACCCCAGGGGCGACCGCGATTCCGGAAAGATTCAGCGTGACGGAAGAAGTGGGCCCAGTGCTGGCCAAAACAATCGTGCCCGTGGGCTGGCCGGCGGAAGTGGGACTGAAAGTAACACTCAGTGTTGCATGCTGATTGGGGGCCAGCGTCATCGGGAAAGACGTACCGCTAATTGCGAACCCAGCTCCGGTAACGGTAGGTTGGGAAATCGTGATGCTGGCCTTGCTGGAGTTCATCAGCGAATCGGTCACGACTGTATAGTCGCCCAAAACTACTGTGCCAAAATCGAGGCTGGTCCTCCCCGTCTCGAGGCCGGCGGCCGGGCTGGTGTGTGGGGAAGCGTCGAGTACCATGCAGCCAAATAGCGGAGCCATGGCCACCAGCAACAGCAAAACATTCCAACGTGATTTGAGATCGGTCACCGAAAGACCTCTCGTCTGGCCGTAATTGATGCAAAAACGGCGGGGGATTTTTCGTCGTCCGCAATCGCTCACGAGGAACTGATTTGCGGCAGAGTCAGTGTGCGTCCTGGAACGCGGATGGCATAGATCGCAAAAGACCAGTTGAATTGCGAGTATGGTCTCGAATTTCACAGGGCCGATCCGACTAAAAAATCCGCGAAATGGCGCGCGCGAGGCCTGTACTCTGGTAATGTGGGTTTTCTAAACTAGAGGAACTACGGAGTAATTCGTGGGGTAACTGCTCGCATACAATAACGCTTCAACTTTTTAGGCAGACAGGCAAGAGCTAATGACCGAAGCTTGGAAACAGTGCGAAGGCCAGGTAGTCGATGGGAAATTCCATCTGCGCCAATACGTGGGAGGTTCGGACCACAGCGCCGTGTTCCTCACCGAGGTCGCACTGCAGGCGGCCCTCAAAGCCGCCATCAAATTTATCCCCGTCGATGCGGAAAACTCTGAAACTCAGATTTCCCAATGGCAACTCGCGGCGAAACTTTCCCATCCTCATCTGATCCAGATTTTTGACGCGGGCCGGTGCCAGCTTGGCGGCAGAGACCTGCTCTTCGTCGTGACCGAGTTTGCGGAAGAGAACCTGGCCCAGATTATTCCGCAGCGCGCACTCGCTTCCGGGGAAGTACAAGACATGCTCCCGCCGGTGCTCGATGTGTTGTCTTACATCCACCGTCAGGGCTTGGTGCACGGTCACTTGAAGCCGGCAAACATCATGGCCGTACACGATCAACTGAAAATTTCGAGTGATGGAATCCGTGCGGCCGGCGAGTCCGGAAAGAAATTGCAGGAGGCAGGCGTTTATGCCGCCCCTGAAATTGCAACCGGTGTAGCACCGGCCGCCGACGTTTGGTCGCTAGGCATGACGCTGGTGGAAGTCCTCACCCAACGTCCACTTCTTTGGGATGGAAGAGGCGAGCCTGTCGTTCCGGAAAATGTACCGTCTCCATTCCGCAATATTGCCAGCCATTGTCTACGTCAGGATCCGGAGCGCCGCTGGACAATCGAGGAAATCGCCGGCGGAGTGCAATCACCGGACAACCGTCCCCGGAAGCCTGCGCAGCCTGAGTCGTCGAGTTCAGCATCAGGCGATTCACCCAAGAGGTCGCGCTTGATCGGCCCGGTCGTTGCGGTTGTGATTCTTCTGGTGGCGATCATTGGCGGCCGAAAGTTATTGAGCCATCCCAATGGCTCGGAGCAATCGGCTTTGTCAACGCCATCGTCCTCAGTGGCGCCACCGTCTTCCGACACTGCCCCGCAAAAGCCGCCGGCGCCCGAACCCGTACCAACCGCGCCGCCCGCCTCTCATCATTCAAGCAAGAATGCGAAGGCCGCGCCGTCCTCTGCCGGTTCCAGTTCGGTAGTGCAACAAGTGTTGCCGGACGTATCGCGAAGCGCGCGACACACCATTCAAGGCAGGATACGAACCAAAGTGAGAGTCAACGTGGACGCTTCAGGCAGCGTTGTAGCCGCGAAGCTGGAGTCCGCGGGCCCGAGCCAATATTTTGCGAATAAATCTTTAGAGGCCGCTCGCAAATGGAAATTCGCGCCGTCCCAGCCGACAGGAAGCGTTTGGGTCCTGAAATTCGCGATAGGAAGAACGTCGACATCGGTTCAATCCGCGCAAACAAAACCCTAGGAATTCCGGAAGTGATGTAGTTTGGATGTCGGTTCGTATCAGGGCAGTGGCTTCAGCCCTGCCATTCTGGATCGAGTCGATTAACGCGCCCACAGGCGCAACAACCTAAGGCCTAGGCTCTTAGCGGTTGCGCCTCTCGGCGCGGCAATCATTCCTTTAGATTGATTCGGCACGGCCGAAGGCCATGCCTTGACACAAACCGTGTTCGGTCAAACTGCGCCACTTCCGAAATTCCCGCAAAGAACCAGCTCCGGAGGAGCGACCCAGGCTTAGCCTAGGACGAAAAGTCCTGGGTACCCTCGGGAACGAGACCACGCGGCCGAAAGCGCAACTTCACCGCATGCGAGGGCGTTGGGGTTTTTCGACTCCGCAGACGTTCACTTCGCGAACATCTGCTCGCTCAGGATGACAAAACTTGTTGGATTCGTGAGAGGAGAAATGGCGCATTACGCCCGCACGAAATCGATATATCCCCTCTGCACGTCGGCCCGCGTCAACTTTACTTTGAACTTGTCGCCAACATCCGCGCCCTGTTGTCCCTGCACCAGCATTCCTTCCGCACGCGGCTGGAGCACCCGCACAAAGGTTCCCTTCGCCGATGCACCCGTAACCACCGCATCGAAGGTTTCGCCGACGTGCCGGCTCATCGCCATGGCTGCATATCGCTTGGACATCTGCCGTTCAACTTTTCGTGCGGCATCGCCTTTTTCCGTGCAATTGGTGGCGATTTCCGAAAGTTCGGCATCGCTATAAGGATTTGGTTTTCCCGCGAGCATAGCTTTAAGCAATCGTTGAGTAACAATGTCAGGAAAGCGCCGATTCGGAGCGGTCGAGTGCGTGTAATCCTGGACGGCAAGACCGAAGTGTCCCTGCACCGGATCCCCTGGACGCTCCAAAACATATTCGCCCGGCCCGATCAACTTGATTACCGTCAGCGATAGATCGGCGAAATGGTCCGGATCTTCGGCTTTGCGCTTTACCAGCAAATCGTTGAGCGCTTTAGAATCCGGCTTAGCGGGAAGTACTATGCCGTGCGTTGCCGCCAATTGGACAATGCGGTCCCAGCGCTCGGGACTCTTCACAATGCGACGCAGCGAGGAAACTTTTTCCAGCCTGCGCGCCACCACGCCATTGGCTGCAATCATGAAGTCTTCGATTAACTGAGTGGCATGGTTCTTTTCGAGATTCGCCACGTCCACGACTTCCTGATTCAGCAGAATAGGAGTCACTTCAACCGTCTCGAGGTTCAACGCGCCTTGCTGGGCGCGATGCTGCCTGAGGTTTTGCGCCACTTCATCCTGCAGTTTAAGTTGCGCTTGCAAATCGGCCGACGCCGCTACTTTCGCCGGCGCAGGTCCCGTGTTTTCCAACCAGGCTCCTACGGCGTTATAAGCGAGCTGTGCTTTGTTGTGCACGATCGCGCGATAAACATCTTCAGACTTCAACGTGCCATCCGGCGCCACTACGAATTCGGTGACCACACTCAGCTTGTCGCCATTTTCAAGCAGGGAAGTGGTGTCCGTGGACAACTCCACCGGCAACATCGGAAAGATACGCACGCCGGTATAAACCGATGTCGTCTCTTTCGCGGCATGCAGGTCGATGGGTGATCCCTTCGGAACGAATGCGTCGACATCCGCAACCCCGACCAGCACCTTCACGTCGCCATTTGGCAAACGCTCCGCCACTTCAATCTGATCGAGGTCGCGTGAGGTGTCGTTATCGATCGACGACCACAACAGATTTCGCAGATCGCGAATCGCCGGGCCAGGAGCCACTTGCGGCGGATGTGCTTTTATGTCGGCAAGCTGCTGCGGCACTCCCGCAGGGAAGTCCGGCTCGAAGCCGTATTGCATCATGATTTGTTTGGCTACTGCCTGAAGGTCAACATGCGAAGACTGAACATCGTTCATGAAATCCCCATGGAATGAAGGCTGATTGAGCTTAGTGAGGCTAACATAGGAAGCAGCTCCTAGCTTCTAGCTCCTAGCTTCTAGTCCTAAGCCCATAGGCTTTCATATTTGTCTCACCAAGACATTTCATAAGTTTCATTCGAAAGGCAGTTCCCTGAGGTTTGAGCTAGCAGCTAGAAGCTAGGAGCTAGAAGCTCGCATTATGCGCAACATTTTGCACCCATATCTCCAAGAATTCACAAAATGCATGTTGACATATCCCCCTCATCCGTCAGAGACTTATGCCTGTCCTTCCCCTTTCAGGTTCCTGGTGTAACAAATCAGAATCGAGCGCGATTGGTTTCGCGATCCAAAATGCCCTCCCCTGACCTTTCTAGCTTAATAACAGCGGTGAGTGGAGTTGTGCCTGAATGCCCAATGAAAAGCTCCAAACAGGCTTTCTGCTTGTGGACAGCAAACTCAAATTGCTGATGTTCAATTCGGAAGCCGTAAAAATTCTGGCGTATCCGACTTCGCCGGATCGAATCAAGAATTTGGACGTCTTCCTGGCCGACCGTGTGAAATCAAGTCTGGCCACCGGACACGCTGCCGATCAGCACACCTTCTCCAAGGAATTCAAATCCGGATATCGCCGGTATACTTGCCGTACTTTTCCTCTCGCGTCCCAGATGAGCGAATCGTACCGTAACGCGGTTGTTTTGCTGCTGGAGAGAACTTCTTTTGGTGTTGGCGCCCTGTCGCAGGCATCTGAACAATTTGGGCTCACGCCGCGCGAGAACCAAACCGTCGAATTGTTATTGCGGGGACTGACCAGTAAAGAGATCGCGACCCGCCTGGAAATTAGTCCGAACACGGTGAAAGCTTTTGTGCGCCTGGTGATGGTAAAAATGGGTGTTACCACGCGTTCGGGAATTGTCGGTAAACTGTTATCTCAGGCATAGGTAGTTGGGATGAAATTCCTGCCTTGTATCCATCGTAAACTCGTCGTGCTGCTGCTGGTAACGGGCCTCGTTCCTGCTCTTGGATCTGCACAATCCAAACGGGCGGCGTTGGAGGCAGCGGCCAATCAGCCAAGTCCTTCGATCATCTCGAAAGTAAAGCTGACTCTCATAGACGGCGCGCCGGCAGTTGAAATTACCTCTGACCACCCGATCATCCCGACCATCACCAAGTTGGAGGATCCGCTGCGCTTGGTGATCGACCTGCCGAACGCAAACATGGCAGCGAAGCAAAAAGAAGTCGATGTAAAAAGCGACGACATCGCCGATATCCGCTTGCGCCAGTATCTGATGTTTCCGCCGGTGGCACGCGTCACGATCGATCTTCTCAAACCACTTAGCTACACGGCCGAGCCTTCCGGTAACAAACTCACGATCCGTTTGCGTGCCGAGGGCGAAGACGTCACCACCAAGCCTCCCACGGTTGACGCGATTTCCAAGGGCGATGAACCAGTTGCTGTCCCAGTAAGTCTGGCAACGTCAGGCAGCGTGGTTTTTGCGGACAAACTCGCTTCTGGCGCAGCGGTGACGGGCGGCTCGCAGACCACTGTTCTCAAACTGGCTCGCGGCGGCGAAATCCACGTCTGTCCGGGAACCACAGTCTCGGTGACCAAGTCGCAAAATGGCCGTGATCTGATGGTGGGCATGAGCACTGGCGCGATGGAAACTCATTACGCGCTGGATGAAACCTCCGATGCCATCCTTACTCCTGATTTCCGCATCCTGCTGCGCGGGCCCGGAGAGTTCCATTACGCTATTCGCGCCGATGCAAAGGGAAATACCTGCATGCGGGCCCTGCCCGGCAATACCGCGCCGGTGATGGTCGCTGAATTGATGGGGGATGGCACTTACGAAGTGCAGCCCAGCGAACAACTTGTCTTTCATAACGGGCATGTGGATGCCGTCGATACCGCTTTGCACACCGGCGGCGCGCACGCCGTGGAAGTTGCGTTGCCTACCGATTGCGGTTGTCCGGCCCCGGCAACTCCCGTCCTGCTGGCATCGGCCGCGCCGATGAACGCCGATGCAAGTCAAATGCAAACTATGCATCTGGGACAAGCAAACGAACTGGCAAAGCCCGACCCTCCGGCTGCACAGACGCAGGGTGGCGAAGCCAGAGGTACAAGCGCGTCGGGATCCTCGCAGTCTGGACCCGAGACCGCTCCTCTACCGGCATTGAAGCCGAACGAAAAGAGTGTTCACATCGATGTTCCTCCCATCGTCTTCCAGGCTTCCGCCGACAGCTCGACACAGGGAACTGTGCCGGTCTTCGACATCAAAGACAAGGCCTCGAAACACGCCTCCAAGGACGTGACGACGTCCGCAGCCCTGCCTCCGCAGCCCACGGTGAGCGCTCCCAGAAGCCACCATCACGGCTTTTTCGGCAAGATCAAAGGCTTCATGGCGAGGATCTTTTAAAGACCCCGCGGAATCGCCGATTTTCTGACCAGCGATTAAAAAGCTGAGTTCAACCATGATTAGGGAAAAATTCAGGACAAATGATGCGGGTGATCGATGTGGGTTCTCCTTGCTCACTGAATGGTCAACAGCTTCCCAAAGCTCTTAACCACAAAGGTCGAACTGCGGCGAATGATTCGGGATGTTGAGCCCATCGACTCAGGATGGGAGCAGCGCTTCCAGCGCTGCAATAGAGCCATTAGGTCATAACAACGCAATCTCACGCCCGGATAGCAAACGCCGGCATTTCATCCTCAATCTGGTCGCCTTCGTCTTTCAATAAAGGTGCGACTACAAGCAAGGCGGCGATCTCTTTTTTCACACGCAAAACGCTCTGTTCAGTCTCGCGCAGAACTTCGTAGGCATCTCTCATTTGGCATCCTCCGCAGGCGCGAAGTATAATTGCCGTCCCGGATGCGCTCAATAGGGCAGTCGCATTAGCCTGATGTGGTTAAACCAAATACTTAACCTAAAGGATTAGTTCTTTTGGGGGCATTGCTGTTGCAGCCCGAGCAAGGTATAAAACCCAAGAAACCATCGGTCACACTGGGCTGGTTGGTTCGGCCGCTTAAGGATTATTTGTTTGAGTAATACGGAACAAGATTGGATTGAGAAATATCGGGCAGCCCTCCCCACTTCAGGACGAACCACGGAATCGAGGTTCAGAAGTGTTGTGAAGGCCATCGTCCGAGAAGTGGTCGCGCCCTTTCGACGAATGACCGATGGCAAGGCGCCTGTCCCGCAGACGCCCTCTCTTACGAATATAAGTTCAGCCAAGACCCCCGCCCCCCAGCGTCAGCGGAAAAAGAAAAAGGCCAGCTAAGGTCTGTATTACATCCGGGCAGTTTTAATCACCGACGCCGCAGGTGCAGACGCCGTGGCCGCTACCCAGTTTTTGAATAAACGCACAGTCACTCTCCAGATCGGACAGTTCTGACTTGTTCAAAGTCGGCATCGGAGATTCCTGTTCAGTGATCTCGTAGGTGTCGGGCAACGGTAGCTGGATGTGGGTCATCCAGGGCCTGATGAGCCCCGATGGGGTCACCGTGCCGGCGTTGCAGGTGGGGTTACTGGCGGCATCAGCCGCGACCATTCGGATCACGCCTGTGGCAAGCGTGACGCCGGTGAGCGTATTCGAGGTCAAATCCGTATCGACCGAAAGCGTTCTGATCCCGTCCTTAGAGATGGTGCAACCGCAGCACTCGTTCATCTCCTGGCTCGAGTCAAAGACATAAATCATGGCGCATAGGTCTCCACCGGTCATACCGGTGTTGGCCAGGTTGAGAGTGGCGTCAGGAGCGTTCACGTTATTCGCGTAGGAGAAATAATCCACAGCGGCTACCGGCAGTACGACGATACTGCCCGACGCGCTGAAGTCCCCGGAGTTCGCACTTACCTTAACCGTGCCAACACTCCAGGTTGTGGCCCGTCCGCTGCTGCTGACCGCCGCCACCGCCGGCTTGGTGGATGTCCAGGTCACGGAACTACTCAGATCTTTCGTGCTGCCGTCGCTGAAGGTCCCAGTCGCGGCTAACTGCTCATTCGTGCCCAGGGCGAGCGAAGAACTCGCAGGCGCAATGGCAAGGGAGGTCAATATTGGCGGTGTTACGGTCAGCGTCCCGGTTTCGCTGACGGAACCTGAGGTGACTGTGATCGTTGCCGTGCCCACCGCTCGCGCCGTGGCCAGACCGTCGCTATTGATCGCAGCAATCGCTCCGGTCGAGGTCGCCCAAACCACCGTGCCGTTCACGTCTTTTGTACTCTGATTGTTGAAGGTTCCCGTCACCGTGAACTGTTGCGTTTCTCCTTTGTGAATCGACGCGGTAGACGGGGACAAAGAGAGCGAAACCAGCGTAGGATCGGACACCGTCAGTGTCGCGGAACTACTGACCGTGCCCGATGACGCGGTAATCGTTGCCTGGCCGGGTCGCGCGCCAACAGCCATCCCAAGCTTGGTGATTGTCGCAATCGTCGGCTGTACGCTGACCCAACTCGCGGTTTCGGTCAAATCGCGCTGGCTATTGTCGCTGTAGTGTCCGGTGACGGTGAATTGCTGGCCACCGCCGGCGACAACATTCGAAGTCGCTGGGGAAACAGAGAGCGATTTAAGAGTCACAGGGCTCGAAGCCTGACCGCCGCCGGCTGCTCCGCAACCGCAAAGCCCAATCGCGCATACCAATATGCCGACCGCACCAAGCGGTACATTTCGGCTGAATTGGGGTACGTGGAACCGCATAGTCAAAACCCGGTGGCGGGTTTTCTGGGCCGGAGGAGAAAAAGGGGAAGGGCCAACTGCACTTTACTGGGAGTGTGCAATTTTTGTAACCCCCCGTTTGGTCTACCACGAGGGCACTAGTTAGATAACAGTAGTCTCGAAGACTAATCCAAACGGGTAGGAGGATTAGGTCAAGGATATGCCGCGGATTTCAATAATTTTCGGGGGATACAAGAAGTATCCATGTGAATCCGCGAAAATCCGTGGCCCAGCTTAAAACAGAAATTGCAGACCGGAAAGGTAGCTGTTGGATTCCAGGTTTTGCTTCTTGGTCCACCGGACCAGCGCTAGAGTTGGAACAGAGAGCGGCGCATCCGACATTCCGATTTCGCACCGCAACAGGGCCGCACGGGACACCGGATGCTGGCTGAGAAAGCACACTCCGCCCTTGCTCATGTTCTGTATCCGTCCCAACACGGGAGGTTTGGCTGTCTCGTCAGTCTTGAGCGGGAGCACTTCATGGGCCTGGATTTCCAGGATTTGGGGAAATCTGGGATGCGTCCTGCGGTCCGATTCCAGGGTTCGTTTCACGAGTGATCATCCCGCAAACTGAATGAAACGTAAACTGCTCGAAGGGATTAGTTCAGTGGGGTCATCGCTGCGGAGGTCAACGAGAACTTGTTTCCGAATGCAAGCGTCAGGAATTTCCCACGACGCGCCCAACGATTCCAGAGCGCGTGGAGACACCCATCTTCACCATCACCAGCCGCAGAAAAGCTTTCACCGTGTTTGGGCTGATGTTCATGCGAATGGCGATTTCCTTACTGGTGAGGCCCTGCAGCAGTAGTTCCACGGTCTCACGCTCGCGTTCCGTCAAATTAAATTGCTCCGACATTTGCGACAGAGCTGCAACTCCGGAAGCATATCTCTCGAGCAACACGGCAACTGTCGCCTGCCCGCCCTGATCGGGCTGGCCTTCCAACCGGAATGAGCGGCAAACATAGCGACGCTTTCCCGATCTGAATTCCTTAACAAACTCGAGCGAATCGCGCGATTGGCTGTTGACCAGGCCGGAACGAATTTTATCGGTCAAGAAGATGTTCAACTTCTTGATCTTGTCCGGAGTGTTGGGAAAGGTAAGAATTTGGAGTGCGCCCGCGTTACAAGCGATCGGATCCAACGAGGGACCGACGAGTAAAAAACCTGGTTCTGATGTTCCGATGGACACGATTATTCCTCTAGCTTTGCTACTGCTATTTGTTCCGCAGTGTGCATTCCCCAGCCGCTGCAATTTCTATTCCAGCCGGATGTGCGACAAACTGGGCACACTCGCAGTTGGATTCCAAACAATTAGCGTTTCAGGAAAATTTAAACTCCATCGCGGTAAGTCAAATCATCAACTCCGCGCATGGATTAAGCTCTCTGGGGGAGAGAAATCAAGGACGGGCGGAGTTTGCCATCTTCGTCTGCAAAAGTCAAGAACCAAGATGCAGCGCGGCTCTCGGGCTAGACGACAAAAGAAATTTGTAGATGGAGTAGCCCAAAAGGGCTACTAAGCAGGGTTAGTCGTTACGGCTACTACAAGCACGGTATTGCGCCGCGCTCCCTGGAATGATTTACTCTTGGGTTGAGATGCATGTTGCACGCGAGGTTAGTTTTACTATGACGCGGGTTCGTTTGAATGTCGTCACAATGATGTCGCTGCCATTCGCGCTGCTTTTCGCGATCGTTTCTCCGCTGGCCGCGCAACCTCCGAAAGCAAAGGAAGCAACCACGAAGCAATCCTCCGTGGCGGAATTGAAGCCTGCGGCAACAGCTCCTGGAGCGTCGGCCACGAGTCCAACGGTTGATCCTGTCGTTTGTCTTCCTCCGAGTGACGCGGACGCGTCCAAGCCCGCGACCAACGATGACAAAGCAATCGTTTCGTCGCCCGCAAAAAATTCGACGGACGATACTGAAACGCGTGCTGAATCCGGAAGCGATTCGAGCGCCGAATTTATGAAAGACAAATTGAAACTGTCCCTGGGTGGAAAATCAGGGGCCGCTGCGGACCAGCCCCAGCAATGTCAGATCGACGAAGCTGGAGCTGCGGATAAAGATAAAGAGAAAGAAAAATGATCAACCGCCGTCAATTGAAATTGACGGCTCGGAAGTGCATTATGAATTTCATGGCAAGCCGAGCACAGCTTCGTTCGTCATTCTATGTAGCTCTATTCTTGTGCCTCGTCGGCGCCGTGCAGGCCCAGAATTCCGCAGATCCAGCCGCAATCGCTTCCTCGAAGATGTCCGCGAGTTCCCCAAAGGTCACGTACGTGAACGGTCAACTATCGATTCGTGCGCAAGATGCCAGCCTGGGCGATGTTTTGCGGGCTGTAAGTGTCAAGACCGGAGCCGTCATAGAATTTCCCGCCGATCGCGCTCAGGAACGTCTCTTCGCGAACGCCGGTCCAGGCCCGGTACGTGAGGTCCTTTCCGCTGTTCTCAATGGATCGCACTTCAATTACGTGATGCTGGCGTCTCCCGGCAATCCTAATATTCTGCAACGCATGATTCTGACCAGCGATAACGAGCCTGCGAATCAGGCGGCTCCGGAACAGCAGGTTCAAGCGGCCATTGTTGCACCGGTCGCGGCGGCGCCAGTGGCGGCCCAGGAAATTCAAAAAGGTCTGACGCCTGAAGCCGCAGCCGACTCAGCGGCGATTGAAGCGATGGAAGCGCCCAAAGAACCACTTTCATCGGATGCCCTCGAAGCCATGATGAAAGCCCGCCGCGACGCGCGTCGGGCGCAACGCGAACAGGAAGCTGCCTCTGGAACCACCTCATCCCAATAGACGTTTCCAGAAAAAGTTTTTCGCGGAAACTGAAAAGTAAACACTAAGCCAAAGTGATTAGTCTTCCTGCTTAATTCTAGCGACTAATGCGATCGGGTAATTGCAGAACTAACCCATTGGAACTAAATTAGCAGACCTAGCGAGTCCGACTAAGCCAGGTGGGTAATTGTAAAGAATCCTGGAGAAGTTGATCATCCTTCTGCGCATCGTTAGCTGAACAGTTTCTCCCCCCAGCCCGCAGCGCCCAAAACAACAGGAGGATCTTCAATGAAGAAAGTAGTGTGTACTTTGCTTCCGATACTGGTTATTGCCCTGGCTTTCGGTGCAGTCTCGGCGATGGCTCAGAATGCTCCAGATGATGTTTATGCTCTGGGTTACTACTCAGGCGCGAACACCACTGGCAACCCGGACACAACCGTCCGCGTAATCAACGATGGCAGCGCTGGCGAAGCGGACCTTTGCGCAGCGTTCTACATTTTTGACAACAGCCAGGAACTGCAGTCCTGCTGCTCGTGCCCGGTTACTGCTGATGGAATCATTTCTGAATCCGTCAACAAGAACCTGCTCGGCAACGTTCTGACCGCAGCTGTCAACAAAGCTGGCGTGCTCAAGGTCCTGTCGACCGCGACCGCCAAGGGTGGACCTTCCGAGTGCAGCGCTTCGGCGCAGTATTCGGGTGCGGTAACTCCTGGAATCCGTGGTTGGATCACGCACATCCAGGCTGGCAAGACTGCGGCGACGCCGTCGATCACTGAATCCCAGTTGACTGATTCCAACTACACCACGTTGGAAGCCAGCGACCTGGAAACAGAGTGCCAGTTCTTGATTCGTTTGGGTAGCGGCCACGGCGTTTGCTCCTGCACAGCAGAAGACACCGCCTGGTAGTTTGACCGGCTGAACCATGGTTGAGCGCCTGCTCAAATATGGGGATGCCAAACGGGGGGAGAGATGGCTCAAAGTTGGGGAGTCCTCTGCCTACATTAGAATCCAACATGCACCGGGCGCCGAGTTGTCCACTCGACGCCCGGTCGTAAGTTCAGACTTAAATGGGGGAGTGTTCGCAATGTCAAAATCTTGTTGTGTCATGGCGCTGGGACTCGGAATGGCGCTAAGCATGTTCTCCAACTTGGCAGCCGCCCAGGAAGAAACTGGAGTGGTGGCTGAAGTTGGTAACCAAAAATTAACCGAAGCGCAGCTTCAGGAGAAAGAAGCAGGAAAACTTTTACAGGCCCGCTACAAATATTATCTCGCCGAGCGCGAAGCTCTGGACCATCTCATCGATCAGCAAGTTCTGGACATGCAAGCCGCGAAAGAATCACTCTCGGTGGAAGACCTGCTCAAAAAACACGTCACGGTCTCGGCAAAAGATCCTACTGAAGATCAGATGAAGTTTTATTACGAAGGCCTGGGCAGTGAAGAGCCGTACGAAGCCATGCGCGGCAAGATTCTCGAGTCCGTTCATGAAATGCGGATGAGCAAAGCGAAGGCGGATTACATTACCAGCCTGCGCGATCAGTTTGGTGTGGTCGTCGAGTTGGGTCAGCCCAGCGCGAAAGTTGACATTACGAATGCGTTCCGCCTTGGTCCGAAGGATGCCCCCGTCCAACTGATCGAGTTTGGAGACTTCGAATGCCCGTACTGCCAGAAAGTGCACGTCGAACTCGCGCGGCTGCGTGAACAGTTTGGCGACAAAGTAGCCATCATCTACAAGGATTTCCCGCTTCCCATGCACGCTTCCTCGCAAAAGGCCGCTGAAGCAGCCCGCTGCGCCGGCGCCCAGGGCAAGTTCTGGGAATTCCATGATGCGTTGTTTGAAACTCACAAACTGCAGGTCCCAGATCTGAAAGCAGAAGCCCGCACCCTCAAACTCGATGGCGCGCGTTTTGATACCTGCCTGGATTCGGGCGAAACCACTGCGGCTGTGAAGAAGGACCTCGAACAAGCAAAGCGCCTGGGATTGACCGGAACGCCCAGCTTTTTCGCCAATGGTCACTTCATGAGCGGCGCGATCGTTTATGCGAAGCTGCGCGAGACCGTGGAATCGGAACTCGGCATGCCGTCGACATCCAAAGAATCCGTCGCGGCCACGGCTAGTGTGAACAACACGAACAACGGCAATACTGTCCAGAAATAAGTTTGGTGTCCTCCCCCCCTCCCCCACTTTTTTAGCTCGAAGGCTTCGGCCTTCGAGCGCCTTATTTTTAGTTCTTTCAATCCAACGGATTATTAAAATCAGGCGGGGTGTGTAATGAAGAAATTATTAGCATTGTTGTTTTTCTTCGGAGGTCTGCAGCTGCAAGGTCAGACCATTGTGCAGGAAATCTTCAACGTCGGCGGCGCCAGCCACGTTTCAGATATGGACGTCCCCAAACCGACCCGTCCCGGCAGCACTCTTATTGCGATGCCCGGTCCCGTGTCTCCCAGTGTCAAGGTCATGTCCATCACCGATAATGCGCCGACCGGCAGTAATCTCTATAAGCAGGTCCCGGGCGCCGCGAGCTCCTGTGGCAAACAGTCTCTGGATATTTGGTATTGCGAGAAATGCAATCCAGGCGTGACCGAGCTTAAGTATCATTTTTCAGGCCATGTCATGAGCGTCAATACTTTTATTGAAGTCGCGGATTTGGCGCTCTCCTCACCGGTCGATGGCAGTGGCGCAAATGTAACCGACGGAACTGGAAGCAGCGAAGGCGTTGAGGCCGGTCCATCCCTCAAGACGACAGCCACCGATTTCATTATCGCCCGCTACGCTTCCGCAGTAGCTCCTAGCGCCGTGACGCCCGCGCCGTGGACTTTGAAGAGCACCTACGTTTATGCGGCGAACGCGCCCACAGGAACCCATCAGCCAACCTTGACCGGCGGAGGTCCGGCGGGCAGTTTCTGCATGAGTGCGGCTGCTTTTAAGAGCGCCGCATCGGGCTCCGCTACACCAGGGAGTACCGTGGCCAAACACGCCGAGTCTGGATCCGAGCTTTTCTCGGACAACCAAGGGCCGAAGTTCTAAGCCGAAAAACGTCCTGCGTTACGTCGAATTCCGTTTCCGAACGAATCATTGACGCCGGACAGGGGCAAGGTTAGGATGGCTGTGCTTACGAGAGATGGCTTGCGTCCCCCGCCGAGCAATCTTGGGAACTATCCGGTTGGTGCTATCCCCCACGCTTCCAGCCGACATTTAATCTACGGGATGAAACCAATGAAAACTATCGTACTCGCCGTTTGTTTAGCTGGATTGTTGCCTCTCGCTGTTGGTCAGACCAAGGCGCCTAAGAAAATTACTGCCGCTGAAGCTAAAGATCATGTCGGTGAAACGGTCGTGGTCTGCGGAACGGCCGTCGACACGCACGTTACCCGGTACGCTATCGGCGATCGCGGCAAGCCGGTCGAGGTCGATCTCGACCAGCCTCAACCGAACCAGATATTTTACTTTGTGACATTTTCCGCGGACCTCAAGAAGCCACAGCTGGTCGATGACATGTACAAGGGCAAACAAGTCTGCGTGACTGGCGAAGTCTCGATGTCGAAAGTCGTACCTTTTATCATGGTCACCGATACTGCCACCGTTAAGATTCAGGCCGACGCCAAAAAGTAGGTTTGATCTAATGTTCTCAATCTAGATTTTTGAGTCGGGCGCCCCGTCGTTCTTTCGCAGTGTATGTGAAAAGAGGCCGGGGCTTTTTCCTTTTATCAGGCCCCCAAAGGCGCAACCGCACTTTCACGTTCTTTGGTGTTGCTGACGGCGTTTCCGTCACCCCGCCTAAGTTCGCGAAAAACAATTGTGGATAAAATCGTCAGGATCCCAAGCCAGATAAACGCGTGATGAATGCCGTGAATCATTTGCGGCGCGTTCGAGCGGAAGCGGTCCGGGATGAAATATGCCGTGGCCAGGGACGCCGTCGCCACGCCAAAACTCACCGACATTTGTTGCATGGTGCTGGCAATCGAGCTCGCCATGCTCGAATCTCCTTCGCTTACATCCGCATAAACCAGAGAGTTCATGCTCGTGTATTGCAGCGAGGTAAAAAACCCGTACGCGAATAGTTGGACGATAATGAGCCACACGGGCGTCCTGACTCCAATTGTCGAGAAAAGCAGAATCATCGCTCCGATGATCAGCGTATTCGAGATCAGTACGCTGCGATAGCCGAAGCGCCGCAGAATACCTGGCATCGTCATCTTCAAACTGATGGCCGCAATCGCCTGCGGCATCATCAGCAGACCGGATTGGATGGGCGTGAATCCCAGTCCGATCTGGTAAAGCAACGGAAACAGAAACGGAATTCCTCCGATCCCCAGGCGTGTGACGAAACTTCCAAGTACGGCCGCACGAAAAGTGCGAATGCGAAACAGCATCAGCCGCAGCAGAGGAAATTCGGTCTTCGCGCCATGCAGTCCATAGCCCGCCAGCAGAGTAAGCGAAATCGCCAGCAAGCCCAAAATTTCTCGAGTGCTTAATGTGTGCTCACCGAATACCTCAAGCACGTAAGATAACAACGCCACACCGGAGCCAAACAGAATCAATCCGACAATATCGAGAGGATGGGTTTTCTTTTCCCGATAATCCGGAAGATGGCGGTATACCAGGTACAAGCCCACCAGGCCAATTGGAACATTCACAAAAAAGATCACTCGCCAATGTAGATAGCCAACAATCAGCCCGCCGGCGATTGGTCCCAACATTGGCCCAACCAGCCCAGGGATAGCCACGAAACTCATGGCGCGGATGAACTCAGATTTCGCAAATGTGCGCACGATTGTGAGCCGGCCGACTGGCACCATCATGGCCCCGCCACACCCTTGCAGAATCCGGCAAGCGACCAGCAAATGGATGTTGCTCGAAATGCCGCACAGAAATGATCCCAGCGTAAAAATGCCGATCGCCGAGGCGAATACGCGCCGCGTGCCGAAGCGGTCAGCCATCCATCCGCTGATGGGAATGAACACCGCCAGACTCAATGTGTAACTGGCCAGCACCGACTTCATGCTCAGCGGAGCCACCTTAAGGGCCGCTGCGATGGCGGGCACCGCCGTGTTCAGAATGGTGGTGTCCAGCGACTCCATGAAGAAGGCGACTGCCACCAGCCACGGCAACAGGCGCGCACTGGTGGCGCTAAGGCTGCCGGATGGTTCGCTCGCGGGGGAAGGGCTCATGTGGAACAGCTATCGTATCGGAATCCGACTCAACCCTGCGCTATGGGCTGCCGTAAGGACTCAGTTGACGGATGCGCTATGCGATGCGACCGCCGAATGGGTGTAAATGGGTGTCTTATCGGATGGGTCTCCCTCTTCGCCTACTATCCAAACGGGCTAGTCTTTCCACTTAGCCCTCCCGCCTACGCCACCTGGGGTCTGTTAGCCGGTCTGGAACGACGTTAGCTTCTAGAGGGGCATTGACTGGTTCGACCCCCCGCCTTCCAGATCCCTAGGTCCCATGTTGATTTCCGTGCGAGTCACACCTGGCATCGGCCAGGGGTGATTACGTCCCCTTATCTACAAGCTCGCAAGGAGGTGTCTGTGAAGGTCTTTACAACTTTTCTGGGTATGGGTTTAGCGTGCCTGTTGATTCACCAGCCTGCACTGGCGCAGATCGAGGAGACGTCTGTCGCCGTAAACCAGGCCATCCCAACGGCGGTCGTCCCGCGTTTGATCCGGGTCAACGGATCGATGCCGGAAGACGTCCAGAAGCAATCCGACGTCAGCATCAACTTCGCTTTATATAAAGAACAAAACTCCTCTGACCCGCTCTGGCAGGAAACCCAGAACGTGCGCGCGGACGCCACCGGCCATTACAGCGTTCTGCTTGGCGCCACTCAACAAGAGGGACTGCCGTTGGATGTCTTCACTTCCGGCGAAGCTCACTGGCTGGGGATCCAGGTTGAAGGTCAGACTGAACAGCCACGCGTTCTGCTGCCAAGCGTGGCTTATGCCTTAAAAGCGTCGGATGCGGACACGTTAGGTGGAAAGCCAGCCTCAGCTTATGCATTGGCAGGGAATCAATTGCCGTTCGTCGCGATATCGCCTAGCCAAAACAGCGTAGCCGGAAACCAACCGCTGAGTACTCCACCGCTCCCCGCGCCGCAAGTAAACTGCACGACCATTACCAGCGATGGCACCGCGACCGTGAATCAAATCGCCAAGTTCACTACCAATTGCAATCTGGAGAACTCCGCCATTTTTGAAAATGCCGGCAAGGTTGGCATCGGGAACAAGGCTCCCGCCGGCACGCTGGACGTGACCGGTACAGCTTTTATTCGTGGCTTGCTGACTCCCGAAGCGGGCATAGAAATTCTTCCCACGGGAACCGCGACCGCCAAGCAAGGATTCAGCTCAAATCCCGTGGACATCTATGCCTCCGTTTTCAATCCCAGCCTCGGCGCAGGGAACTATCTTTATCGCTGGCAGGCAGAGCCATCGCAGAATGATTTACCGGCTGCTGCGGCGACTTTGAATCTCCTCTTCGGGATCCCCGGAGATGCTCTCGAAACCGGCCTGTCTATCAATCGCAATGGGATTCTTTCATTTGCTCCGGGGCAAACTTTTCCAGGATTAGGATCGGTCACCAGCGTTGCCACCGGCGCTGGCCTGACAGGCGGCCCCATCACTTCGAATGGGACTATTAGCATCCCTGCTGCTGGTGTTACTAACGCCATGCTCGCGAATCCGTCCATCACTGTGAAAGCGGGGACAGGACTGTCCGGCGGAGGGACTGTTGCTTTAGGCGGCACCGTGACACTCGCCACCACTGCGGGGGGCACGATAACTGGCGTGACTGCCGGCTCGGGGCTGACCGGGGGCGGTACTACCGGAGCTGTCAGCTTGAGCCTTTTGAAAACCTGCGCCACGGGACAAGTCCTCGCCTGGAGCGGCACCGCGTGGGCATGCAGCACGATTAGTAGCGGCGGACTTTCCGGCGCAGGCACGACGGATGGCATCGTCTATTTTTCGAACGCTGCAAATCTGGCTTCCACCGCCGCGCCGAAGAATGGACAAATTCTCATCGGCTCAACCGGCAAAGTTCCAGTCCTTGCGACGCTCACCGCAGGCGCGAACGTGACCATCACAAATGCGGCGGGGAAGATCACGATTGCTTCGACAGGCGGCGTTGGAGGCGGCGCGACTGCATTGCCTTTCTTCGTTACCGCGTCCGGACGCACCGGCAGCACCATCGGCGCCGGTACGAACCTGAACATGCTCTGGGGATTTCTTCTTCCCTACAACGTGACTTCGACAGAAATCACTTATGACGTGACCACCGCCGACAACACTGCGCATCTCTACGACATCGGTCTGTTCGACAACTCGGGAAACCTAGCCGTCGATCTCGGGCCCACCGCAGGCACGGCATTCGCGGCAAAGATCGGCTTCAAGACTTTAGCCTGGAAGCAAGGCTCAACCAGCCTCGCTGCTGGACGCTACTATTTGGGATTCACTACGAATTGCACCGCGACCTGCGCCAAGATCGCCGGCGCCACGACCGTGGTGAGTTATGCGATCAATAAATCCGCTGGGGCGAGTAGCGGCGGAGCGCTGTCCACCAGCATTACGCCGCCGGCCGATATTTGGAATACAGGGATCCAGCCGGCGGTTGTCATTCAGTAGACTGACGTAAATACGTCGACCGAGGACGCCTCGTCCGCGTTTAAGACTTTCTCGAAATCAATCATCAGTGGTGAGAAAAGCCCCGTCTTCTTCCGCATAAACCGCGAAAGAAGGACGGGGCATCGTGGAGACTTTAGCTACTTAGAACGAGTAGCGTGTTCCTATTTGCATGATGCGAGCCTGGCCCTGGGTCTGGGTGAAGTTGTAGAAATCGCCTGGCGGCGTCTGGCCGGTCAGGCCTGGATCAGCGGCTACGCCGTTGTCGGCTGTGCCGGTCAAACGTTGCGTGTTGGTAACGTT
>DATBAX010000016.1:0-4585 GCA_036271275.1 Terriglobales bacterium | reverse complement strand
CCTACGACTTTGTGTAATCAGGAGTGCGCCATGCGCCGAACTACGATTGTCTTCCTCGCATTGCTCGTAGTGGCAGGTTTTTCCTCCTTAATCTTCGCCAAAGATACGGATGCCGCGCGCGATCCTCGCCTGAAAATGTCGAGCCGAAAGGCCGCTGAGAACGGATGGACGTTGGTTCACCTGCAAGGCACGCCTTCCGAAATCGGCTTCCAGCATGGCTTTCTGCTCAAGCCGGAGATTGAGGATGCGCTCAAAGTCATGACGCTCGAGATGGAACACGACAACAAAAAGCCGTGGTCGTTCTTCCGAGACGCAGCACAAAACATGATGTGGCCGCACATCGAGCCAGAGTACCGGGAAGAAATGCAGGGGATCACCGATGGCTTCAACGCGGCCGGCGGCAAAGCAGATTTGTGGGACATCGTCGCATTGAACGGCTCGCTGGAGTGGGAATATTACGTCGATCAATACGACAAGCAGCACGGCATCAAGTCGGCGGCAACCGTGGTCGCGCCGCAACATTGCAGCGCCTTTATCGCCACCGGCAGCTACACGCGCGACGGTAAGATCGTCATCGCCCATAACAATTGGACCAGCTATCTGGATGGCGCCCGCTGGACGATCGTCTTCGATGTGGTTCCCACCAAAGGCAAACATTTCCTCATGGACGGTTTCCCCGGCCTGATTCATAGCGCCGACGATTTTGGCGTCAATTCGGCGGGCATGGTGATCGCGGAAACTACGATTGGCGGATTCTCCGGATACGATACCAACGGCATTCCGGAATTCGTGCGCGCCCGCAAAGCCATGCAATATTCGACATCGATTGATGATTTTGCCCGCATCATGAAAGACGGCAACAATGGCGGCTACGCCAACGACTGGCTGATCGGCGATCTCAACAAGAACGAAATTGCCAGTCTTGAGCTAGGCCTGAAGAATGTAACCCTGGAGCGGAAGGCCGACGGATATTTTGTGAGTTCCAATTATCCGATCAACGAAAAACTTGCCCGTGAAGAAACTGACTTCGACCTGAATGACATGAGTGTGAGCGCCAACGCCCGCCACCTGCGCTGGAACCAGTTGATGGCCGAGAACAAAGGCAAGATCGATCTAGCGGCCGCTCAACGCTTCGAGGCCGACCATTACGATACCTTTACCAAAAAAAACGAACCTAGCGAACGCACGTTGTGCGGACACATCGACTTGTCGCCACGAGGCGACGAGCCCTGGCAGCCTCCGTTTGGCAACGCCGGGACCGCGCAGAACAAGGCGACCGACGCGACCCTGGCCCGTCAAATGGGCTTTGTAGCGTCCGCCGGACACGCGTGTGGGCTGGATTTCAAGGCCTCCGAGCATTTGAAAGCGCATCCGGAATTCGCCTGGGAAAAGGATTTGTTGCGCGATATGGATTCGTATCCCTGGACCACTTTCCGAGGATCGGAAATGATCAAGCTAAAAGTAACTGGAGTATCGCCGGGTAATTGAGTAAGAAAAGCAATCAACCACCAAGGACACGAAGTTACACCAAGGAAATCAAAAGGCTTTAAACGGCCTTCCTTTGTGATACTTCTTGTCCTTGGTGGTTGATGATTTTGGGCGGCTGCGTTTAGCGACTCCCGCACTTAAAAATAGCTGAGCCAGGCATCGTTGCGTCTCTGTTTCAAGTCCGCGAACCACGAGCACAGCGGATAGAGTGCGACCACCACCAAAGCCCAAATCATATAAACAATCGGCAACGAATATCCCCAGCCCGGCGGCTTGGTGATGGGAAAATCTCCAATCGTCGGCGACTCGAACATCCAGTGCGCCTGCCCATAGTGGATGTAGCATACGGCGAATGCGATCAAGTGGATAAGCGGCACATGCAGCAGATAATAAAACATCGGCACTTTGCCGACGGTGAGCGCAGGCTGCAAGAATTGCGGCGTTCTGCCGTCAACTATCCATAGGAGAAGTATCGCGGGCCCCAGTGTCATCAATAGATAAAGCAGCGACGGCGGATATTTATTCGTATTCAAGAATGAGAGCACGGTGAATGCCGCGGATTTTTGGGTTGTCCAGCGCACGGGATCGCCATAAATGTTGATCCCACGGATGACAATAAAGGCCGCAGTCGCGCCGAGGCCCAGGCGCGATAAAAATTTCTTTCGCCGTTCAGGCTCCCATCGGAAAACCTGTCCCAAGCCAAAGCCCGCTGCTGTCACGCCTACCCACGGGATCAACACATAAGGAACAAAGATTGTGTGTTCTGGAGTATTCAAAAGGAAATTGGGCGAATGCAGAATGGTCCAAAACCACCTGGAGGACTCTACAGAATCGAACAGATTGTGGGTGGCGATCATCACCACGCCGAAAGTCGCCACCAACCAGGTTGGAAGATAAACCAACACCGACAGCACAATCATCGCGCAACCCAATGCCCATAGGACATTGAGCATCAGCAGGTGATAGTCAACATTCCACTGCCAACCCAAACAACGAAAAACTACAACCTCGATAAAAATCAACCACAGGCCGCGAGAGAACAGGAATATCGACAATTCGCGTTTGGATTTCTTGCGCAGCGAAAGATATGCGCCGACACCGGTCAGCAGGAAAAAAGTGGGCGCGCAAAAATGCGTGATCCAGCGCGTGAAGAATAGCGGGATCGTGGTATTCGCCGGGTCGGTCGGATTCAATCCGGTATTGGAGAAAAAGTCGCGCGTATGATCGAGCGCCATGACGATCATGATGACGCCGCGAAGCAGGTCGATCGATTCGAGACGGATGCGTTTTGTCGAAACCACTTCAGCGATGGCAGACATTTTCGCGTGTAGTGTATCAAAAACAACTTTTGTGTTTTCGAGCGTGGCGAGAATTCTTCTTTCCACTCGCCTTAGGCAAGATTCCTCATCGCTGCGCGACTCGGAATGACAAGTTCTGAGGTTTTGTAATACTTAGAACCTAAACCCGCCTCAGAGAGACTTCCCAGCCGAATTTTTTTGGCGTTCTTTGCGGTTAAGAGCTTGGATCGGGAAGGCAAATTCGCCCAAATCGCCGCCTTTGATTAGAATAGTTGTTTGCCCATGAACCTTCCCGCCATACAGGCCGCTCTGCGCGAGCGCAATATCGATGCCTGGCTTTTCTACGATCACCATCATCGCGATCCAATCGCCTATCGTGTGCTTGGTCTTCCTGAAGGCACAATGGTGACGCGGCGCTGGTACTATCTGATTCCCGCCAAAGGCGATCCCATCAAACTGGTCCACAAGATTGAATCCGGACACCTCGATTCCCTTCCCGGCGCCAAGCATCAGTACGCCGCATGGCAGGAATTGTTCGAGCAGGTGAAGGCGATGCTGTCGAATTATCGCGATATCGCCATGCAGTATTCGCCGAATAATCTGGTGTTCACGGTGTCCCTGGTCGACGGCGGCACTTTGGAAATGATTCGCGGGCTGGGCAAGAACGTCGTGAGCTCGGGAGATTTGGTGGCGCAGTTTGAAGCCACGTTCAGTGAAGAGCAGATTAAGAGCCACTTCGCCGCTCGTGACTCGATCGATTCGATCGTCCCAGAAGCGTTCCAGGAAATCGGCCGGCGGGTGCGGAACGGCGGCACCAATGAATACGCCATGCAGCAATGGATGCTGGAAGCTTTCCGCCGCGAAAACCTGGTGACTCTCGATCCGCCGATCTTCGCGGTGAATGCGAATAGCGGCAATCCGCATTACGATCTTCGCGCTGAAACTTCATCGCCCATACGCGAAGGCGATTCGGTTTTACTCGATGTCTGGGGCAAAAAGAATACTCCGGGATCGGTTTACTACGACATAACATGGATGGCATTTGTCGGTAAGACGCCTTCCGACCGCTTGCAAGAAATCTTCGCAATCGTTCGTGACGCGCGGGATGCCGGGATAAAAACCGTGATCGATGCAGTCGCGGCGGGACGCAATCTTCCGGGCTGGGAAGTCGATAAAGCTACTCGCGGTCACATAACGAATGCCGGCTATGGACAATATTTCGTCCATCGTACCGGACATTCGATCGGCACCGAGGTTCATGCGAATGGCGCCAACATGGACGATCTCGAAATTCATGACGAACGCCAAATCTTGCCCAACTCCTGTTTTTCCATCGAGCCGGGCATCTATTTGCCCGAATTCGGCGTGCGCAGCGAAGTGAATATGCTGGTGCGGACAAAAGCGGCTGAAGTAACTGGTAGAATCCAACGAGAGATCGTGATTATCTGAATGGCGAATTCCTCAGTAGCTAAGAAAAACACGGCCGCACCAGAAGTTACCACCATTTCGATCCTGGCACCTGCCGTCGGATGGCTGATTCCGGGCGCCGGCCACCTGATTCAAAAGCGCTGGATCCGCGGCGTGCTGCTCATGGTATCCATTTGCGCCATGTTCATCCTCGGATTGATGATGAATGGACGCGTCTATAAGCCAAACGGCGGCGACATTCTCGATATGCTGGGTTTTGTCGGCGACCTGGGCGCGGGCGGATTGTATATCGTTGCCCGGGCCATGGAACTCGGCGGCGGGCCAGCAGCGCGGGCTACGGCGGATTACGGAAAAGTTTTCATCATCGTAGC
>DATBAX010000015.1:0-16028 GCA_036271275.1 Terriglobales bacterium | reverse complement strand
AAACTCTGTTTCCCGGGGGAAAAACGTTCGCTTAGAGAAGACTTCGATGCTGCTTGCGCTGCCGTGAAAGAGCGGGCCTTGCAGGCCCGCGTTCCGGGCAAGACACGATTCACGCGGCGCTGAAGGCGCCGCTCTTCCACGGTAGTCGATGCTCTCGATCAGCGCGCCAACCCAGTTCAGAAGCGAATATTCAGCGGAACCAGAGTCTTCCCTCAACACGGAAGCGTGCCCTGACACGAGTCTCATTTTCAAGCTGGACCACTACCAGGATTCGCGTTGGGGATGGGGCCAAAAGGCGACGCCATCATACGAATCCTTTGTCGATCCGCATTTTTCGAACGGCACTATCCGGATGTTTTCCCTAGTGACTGGAAAACTCAATCTTTCCTTCCGCTTCGGTCGGAACGCCATTGCAAAGGGCTGGACGATATCTCCATGTACGAACGGCGTTCAAAACTTTGCGATCGGGTAGAGTGCCTGCGCTTTCGAGGATCAACGGACTATGCACGCGCCCATCGGTGCCGATGATAAAACTCACGCTGATGGTGATGTTTAAATCCGGAACATCAAGCAATGGATTGGGCGTCGCCAGAGGCTCAGGTGCGGAAGATGCTTCACAACTTGCGCGCGTTGTCGTATGCGGAACGGCGGCAAAACGCGTATCGCGGGCAACTGAGTTCCAAACCTGACGTTCGTGGACGACGAGCGGCACTGGCAAACTGGAGACTCGGGCTGGCGTGACATCCGTGACGGCCAAACAAAGCATTGGCGCCAGAGTGATCACTAGAAGCGGCCAGAGCTTGCGAAGAAACATAGTCTGAAACCATTTTTGAAGTGACGGTTTGAAAAGAGAAAAACCTTCACTTCCGATCTGTACCGGTTTGAGGGGCAATCGGGATGCCAGCCGCAGACAAGCTTAAAGCGTTGATGTATATAGACCTTTCCGGAACGAGCGCGCCTCTCTGTGAAAACTATTGCAGCGTCGGACCGGATCAATATCAACTCACATGGCGCCGGCGCCTTCGTCTGCGCACGAGGACGATAACGTGGGCCTTAAGGTTCTGCGCTGACGGGGGATTTCCTCACATGAGTTGGATAAAGTCCAGATCAGGAATTCCGAGGTCACTTCAGTAACTTGCCGGGATGACCCTGCAGTTCATAACATCGTTGAGTATGCTCAGGGCCATGCTTCTCTGCACCAATCGTTCGGCAGTGCAGACCGTAACCCGCGTTTTCAAAGACCTTGAAGTTGAGGTGGAAACGAGCACGAATTTTTCCGATGCGATCGACGAGATAGCCGCCCATAAATTCGACGCGATTATGGTGGATGATGAGGTAGAAGGCTCCTCGCTGGTCCTCGAAACATCGCGAAAACAGGCGACTTGCCTGAAATCAGTACGAATCGTATTAGCGGACACCCCGACCAGCATTGGCTCGGCCTTCCAAACCGGCACCCAAATTGTGATCTATAAACCGCTCACGCCGGAACGCGTGCGCCACGGTTTGCGGGCGGTCCGAAACTTGATGGCTCAGGAACGCCGCCGCGGATCGAAACGCGTTGAGGTTAAAATCGCCGCCAAGCTTAACTATGGACGCGGCCACAACGTTGCCGTGACCGTCGAAGATCTGAGTGACTCAGGGGCCGCCGTAAGTTCCGCAAGTCGGCTGCCGGGAGCTGAAAATTTCATTTTCGAGTGTTCTCTTCCCGAGGCCACTGAAACACTCAGGGCCAAGGCCGAATTTGTTTGGCGCGACGCTGGCGGAATGTGCGGCATCCGTTTTTCGGACATGTCCGCATCCTCCCGGAAGGCTCTGCTGGAATGGATCAAGAGCCGCACAAGTGCAAAATCCAAAACCGCTCCGGACGGCGATACTGAACCGCTCAGCCGGGCTGCGAAGGCTTCTCAGTAACTGGTCTCAGGTTTCCGGTCTCGGGCCTTTAAAACTCCAGTCCGAAACCTAAGACTCAAACCCAAGACCTGAAACCCAAGATTCAAGACCCAAGACCAGAAAACCAAGACCTGCAACCACCCCTGGCCCAAACGCATAACCTTGCAACCTTCCAACCTGTGATTCGCATCCGAAAAGCAGGAACCATCCATCAGAAAACCGAGACTCATGCAAATTTCCAAGAAGCCTGCTGCGCTCCGCGCCTGTGCGGAAAAACTCCTGTTTCCAATTTTGGCTATCGCTGTTTTGTTGGCGGTTGGATCGCCTCTACGAAGCCAGCAAGCAACGACGCCTACATTTTCCTCTCAGGTCAAGGTCGTGAATATGCTGGTTACGGTGCGGGACAAGCATGGAAAAATCGTCCCCAACCTGAACAAAGATGATTTCACGCTCGAGGAAGACGGCAAGCCTCAGACGATCCGTTATTTTTCCGAGGTGACCGATCTGCCGCTCACCATGGGACTGCTGGTAGATACCAGTTTTAGCCAAAGGTGGTTGCTCGATCAGGAGCGCGCCGCCAGCAAGAACTTTCTAGTGCAGGTATTGCGGGAGGGTAAAGACAAAGCCTTCCTGATTCACTTCGACAAAGAGGTGGAACTTCTGCAGGACCTCACTTCCTCCGGGCAGAAACTTGAAGCCGCACTTGATTCGTTAAACACTCCTCAGTTCAGTCATGACGACCAGAACAACTCGCCAGACACGTCGTCGGGCTCAGGTCGTGGGCAACATCGCGAGGGCGCCGGCACCTTGCTCTATGATTCGATCTACCTGGCGTCGAACGAATTGATGAAGAAGCAAACTGGCCGTAAGGCCGTCATTGTGCTCACAGACGGCGTGGATCGCGGCAGCAAGGAGAGCCTGGACAGCGCCATCGAATCGGCCCAACGAGCGGACACTCTGGTCTATTCCATCCTGTTCAAGGACAACGAAGACCAGCCCCACCGCGGAGGCTTTAGCGGCCCGGGGATGGGCCGCGGAGGAATGGGTGGAGGCGGAATGGGCCGGCGTGGCGGAGGCGGTCAGAGACCTTCCCAGGAATCCCGTCCCGATGGCAAGAAAATTCTGGAGCGGATCTCCCGCGAAACCGGTGGCCGATTCTTCGAAGTCACCAAGAAAGAAACCACTGAGGACATCTATGCCACCATCCAGGAAGAACTGCGTGGTCAATACAGCATTGGATATACCCCGGAAAAAACAAATGTCGCAGCGGCATCGGGATACCACAAGATCCTTCTCAAAACTACGCAGAAAGACCTAGCCGTACAAACCAGAGAAGGATATTATGCAGAACCATAGCTCTCATTTGCACAAGGGCGGCGGCCCAAAGTGATTGGCTTCATGATTGTATTAATAGCAAGAGCAGCGCAAAGACTGCATCCATCGAAAGAGGCCTTGGGTGACACCGCCTGACGATCAAAACCGCCGGCAATATCCACGACTAAAATTAAGCGTTCCCATCGAATTCCGTCCAGAGGGCAGCGAGTTTCCGATTCGAGGCGCAACTTCCGATCTCAGCTTAAGCGGATGTTACGTCGAAATGACGTTCACGTTTCCGGTCGGAACCATATTTGAAATCAGCCTGCAACTCGAGGAGCCGGTACTTGCAGTGGCCACGGTGGTGACCTGCGACACGCAAGTGGGAAATGGGCTGTACTTCACAAAGATTCTGCCCGAGGACCAGGAGCTATTACGCACCTACCTGGAGAACGCCGAGAAAGCCCAACAGACTTAGCTGCCTACCGCAAGAGCGCAATGTTACGTCCCACAGCCGTGCCCTCACCCGCCAGCATGAGGCGCACTGCCATATGCTCGGCTTTGTAGTGATGGGTGCGGTGCAACATATAGGCGACGCCGATTCCGGCTCCCAGACTTAAGGCGGAAGCGGCTGCGGCTCCAGGGGCTCCACGATTCACAAAAGGCGCTGCCAAGGGATTCGCTTCGCGAAAGCCGTTGCCGAGACCGCGCTGGGTGGTAATGGAGTCGGCTGCCAACTGGCCGGCAAATATCGAGAAATCGATCTTATTTTCCATGCCCCAGAATTTGGGGGTTGGGGCCGTGGGCTGGTTGCTCGCCACAAAACTCTGTCGTGAGCTGGTCGCTATGAACGCGGTAGCCGACGGAGTGGCATTTTCCGCCACCAGAATCTGTTGCGCATTCGCTACTCCGACAAGTAACAACAAAACGGCCCAAAAAGCAGATTTCATTCTGTCTCCGAAAAGCTAAAACTCTGACTGGTTTGGCTGAATCAAGGTTAGTCGAGGCGGCAGGCGGAGTACATGGCCTAAAAGTGTAGTTAGGCCTCCCTTTGGTAACAAAGCGGTGGGTATTTCGGAGTGATTGGGGATGAGGTTAATTCCGTAAATGATTGAATATAAGCAATATAACGGTCGTGTCAAAACCGCGTTTTCGAATCTGACTGCCACACCTGAATGCCGGAAGGCGAAGCCCTGAGACGAACCACAATATCGCCGGCTTTAGCCGAGGTTTGCCTGGGCCATCCTGGCCTTGTGGGCGGACAGCCGCAAGATGCCCATGAACAGCACCACTCCCAGATTTACGATAAAAATGCCCACGTGCAGGGGGCTGATGCGCTCGATCAGTTTGTAGACCTCAAATGGGAGATACATGGCCCCTGAAATCAACGCGATCCACTCCGCCCAGGCCCGCGCCTTCCATAGGCCGTAGGCCTCAATAAAACGAAGAGTTGCATAGACGGCAGCCACGCCGGCGACGATCCATAGCTTGGCAGCCGTCAAGTTGTCCGCCCAGGTCAGGAAGACTTGAGCGAAATGGTGATCGGGACTGATATGAAGCAGCCGCAGAAAGGTATCGGCAACGTCTCCCATATCCCTATGGACCAGAAAGAGGACACTGCAACCGGCCAGCAACACGACTAAGCCCTTGGCGAGCTCAAACGAGGCTACTGCGCGCAGCAACTTAAGTTGCGCTTGCCGATCAAGTTCCCGGTGCCCAATTCTAAGTTCCAATATGCCGCTCATCGCAAACATTATCCCCCAGGCTGGAGCAGCAATTGTTCCGCCGAAGTAAAAATCTGTCCTCGAATCAAAAGCGTACTCACCAGCGACGTCAATCCTGAAGCGGCGAAAATCATGGCCAAAACCACAAACTGATAAATGGCGGCGTACACGGGTCGCGCACCAGAAAGCAACATTCCGGCCATCAGGCCAGGGATCCAGACGATCCCAAGGGACCGCAGCGAATCAATCGCCGGAATAAGACTTGCCTCGAAAGAAGCCTGGACATACGGAGTAATACTACTGTTTGGGCTTGCTCCCAGGGCCAATGCGGTTTCAATTTCTCCGGCATGGGCAATTACGTCCGCTCGAAAACGATTCAGCGCCAACCCATTCGTGTTCATCGCATTGGCTATCAACATACTGCCAACCGGAAGCAGTGACGTAATCGCCATATCGATGACTCCCAGCCAGGCCATCAAAGCAATCACCGATCCCGCGCCGGAAGCTATCGCCCACGCGGAAATTCGGAACGCCCCGGGGATGCCCTTGGCGCGACGGGAGGAAATCGCACCCGCTGCAAGCATCATGCCCGCGAGACAAAAGCCGCTCGTCCATCGGGGACCACGTAACAACAAAACCAGAATCGACCCCACGGCCACGATTTGCACTATCGCCCGAGCCATGGCAATCAAAGATTCGCTTACCAAATTGATCCCACGTTTGCGGGCGAGTAACACTACCATCATTGCCGCCAGGCTTGCTATCCCGGCCTGCGCCATTCCAAGTTGCAGTTGATTACTAAATAGTAATCTAAGCATGCAGCAACTCGTCTACCGGTCCGATCCCGGCAATGTGGCCTGCGTCAAGAAGGATGGCGCGTTGCGCGAGGCGCGAGGCTTGCGCCCGATCGTGCGTCACCAGCACGCAAGTGAGTTTCTGTTCGCGCACAATTTTCTGGATAAGCAATTCAATCTCGCGCTTGGATAGTTCATCGAGTGCCGAGGTCGGTTCGTCGAGCAAAAGCACCAGTGGTGAGTTGGCGAGACTTCGAGCTATCGAAACTCGCTGCGATTCCCCACCAGAAAGCTTGGCAATATCGCGAGCGGCGTAGCCTTTTAAACCAACCTCAAGAAGGATTTGATCGACAGCTTCCTGCGTCATGTTTATGCCGCGCTGGCTGGGCCCAAATCGCAGATTCTTCCCCACCGTGCCGGGAAACAGGTATGGACGCTGCGTCACCATGCCAAGTTTTCGTCGCAACTCTTGCGGAGGAATCTGCCGGTAGTCGGCGCCGTCGACGAAAACGGTTCCACTGGTGGGCTCATCCAGCCGGTTCAGCAGCCGCAGTAGCGAACTCTTTCCGGAACCGCTCGGGCCTACGATGGCGAGCACTTCACCGGTTCGAACGTCGAACGTTGCATCAGCGATCAGAACTTTATCTTTGTCTTCAAACCTGAGAACGCGTCCCAGATGTTCACAACGCACGATGACAGGATCGGAAGTTTCGGCCGTACTCACAGGAATATTCCAAATTGATGGCGCGGACGCAACTTTATCCACGAACGCTGGCACGAAGTTCAGCGACGATCTCCTGGGCTGCTTTGTGGGCAGCATCATTCTGACTCACATCGAAAGAAATAGCGCCGACTCGCGCATGGCCGCCACCACCGTAGCGCTCGCAGATCTTTGCCAGATTTACCACCGGCTCTGAAGGCGCCCAGGGATTGGATCCGACCGAAACTTTCACCCGAAAACTACTCTTGCTCAAACCCACGCTATAGATAGACTCCGGTTGCAAATAGTAAGGGACAAACTTGTTGTAGCCTTCCATCTCCAGGTCGGTGACGTCGAAGAAAAGCGTGCCATCCTTTAATTCCGTGCGCTCTCGCAATATCTCGATGGAGCGTTGGTGCCGCTCGAGCAGCGCGGGCAAAGCTTCAGCAACAAACGGCGCCTGGAGAACTTCTTCCAGCGATTTCGTAGCCAGAAGCGGAATGAGCTTGGGCGCAAAATCTGAATCTTTGGCGGACTCGATCACCATGGTCAACTTCATGGCGGGTGCTTTCATTTCGACCGCCGTCTTTGCATCCGCATACATCGCACCGTCGACGACGTCGGCCCAGTGCACCAGTTCCGACACGGGTTTGGGATCAAATCCAAATCGTTGTTCCGCGATCGTCGCTATAAAGCTGGTGCAGGACTTGAAATCAGGATCATAAAATTTGCGATTGCTTTGTTCCTGCTCAAAATGAGCGGCGTCGGCGGGAGAAAGAAAAGCGCTCTCGTGATGATCGAACCACCAGGTGATTTTCGGCGAACTGGAATACTTGAAATCCACGATCGCGTTTTCGTCGCCGTCAAAATCTTTCTCGTTGAAGAGCGCGCCGGCCCGATGCAGAAGTCCGGAAAATACGAACTCTACATCGCTGCGAATGCGCTCGCGGTAAAAACGCGAGAACAGTGCGGCCGAACACGCACCATCAAAACATTTATCGTGATAGAAGACCCGAACTCGCAAGCGTCTCTCCTGTGTTCGAACGATCAACAAGACTACCGGAAATCGGGGAAAAACGAAAAGAATTCGGAAGGCCGCCCAGGGAGGGCAGGCTTAAGGGATGGAAAATCGATCAACCACCAAGTACACGAAGTAACACGAAGGAAAACGCCTGAAACACGCGAATCTTCGTGTGGCTTCCCGTCTTGGTGGTTAACCCTGGGCGCTCTACATGCGGTTGATGGTGAAATTACCGTTACCGGTGCATCCAGAGGTCACTCCCGAGAGCGTCCAGGTACCGGTGATCAGGCCGTTTTTAGCCGTTCCCTCTAGAGTGAGCGTGTTTCCGCTAGGAGTAGCGGACTGGATCGTCAACTCAAAAGACCCGGTAACGCTTCCACTAAAGTTCCCGCTCAGCATGAACTGAGCCGTCTCAGTTCCGCCCGAAACGAAACACGGAGACGACGTGGTAAACGTCAAATTAGTCACCGAGACGTCGGAGCCGTTGCCTTGACGAAAAGAAGTAGTGAAAGTGAAGACCGGTGTATTGCCAGAATCCATGAGTGTCGCCGTCCAATTGCCATTGATATTGCCATTGCCGGACCCGGGACCAGAACCGTTTCCGCCGCATCCTACCAAAAGCAAACCAAAAGCCACGAGCAGAACAATTCCTAAGCGTCGCATGAGGGACTCCTTCGTTCTATAACAACCTGCGTCCCTCGGAAAAGTTGCGCCGCCCGCTAAAGATTAGTGACGGGGATGTAATTTGTGCACGTGAGGCGTAAAGACAAGAGTAAAAATGCGGAAAAAATCCGTGGAAGTGTTCGACGGCGAACAAAACATTCCAGTCTTCGCTAAGTCAGGAACTTAGCGAAGACTGAAAGTTGCAATGCAATTTCCGGCGTTGCGAACTATGCGTTGGCCTGCTTCTCAGCTAAGTCGCCGATGAAGGGCAGTTTGTACATCACGCCCTGGCTGGCCTTGATTAGCAAAATGATCCAGGCAATGAGCGACGCCAGACAAAGCGCGATCCAAAGCAGAATTGCAATAAAGGGTCCCAGTATCGGAATGATTCCAAGCACTTTAGAAATGATGACCAAAGCGACCCAGGCGACAACCGATGCAACACAGAAAAAGATGCTCTGGAACGAGTGAAATCGGATAAAGCGATTCCGGTTATAAGGCTCCATCACCAAAAAAATAATGGCCGGAATAATTGAAAGGTAGGCCAGCATGCCTGCCACATTGTCAGTGAGACCACTGCCAGTTTGTACCGCCGGTATGACGGCCGGAGCCGCCGGAGCCGCTGTAGTCGCTGTAGAGTGACCGCACGCTGGACACACTGTTACCCCGTCCGCTACCTGACCACCACATGAGCTGCAAAAAGCCATAAAGTCCCCCCCATTTATGTTTTGCCTCGGCACGCAGATCCTTCAGCAATGCGCAAAAGGCCCTTCGCGAGAACGCGCGAAACTTAACAGAATTGAAAACTTAAGGCAAACGGAATCGACCGTCAAACTACTGGCTAGGACTGTTGGACGCCGGGCTGCGGAGGATAATTGATTGACTGCATGGACTGCCAGGAGTAGTGTGTCGAGCAATTTGTCGGGCTTATGGAGAATCTTAGTCAGAGAGTGGAGACGAAGATATGTTTTGTCCGGGATGCGGTGCCACGAAGACGGACGGCAGCAATTTCTGTAGCACCTGCGGCATGACGATTTTGTCTGCATCGTCCCCACAATCTGCGCTTGCATCGCCTAAAACCAACGGCACATCGATTGCGAGTCTCATCTTCGGATGTTTCGCCTTTCTGTTTCCGTCCGCCATTCTAGCGATTATCTTTGGTCATCTTTCGATTTCCGAGATTCGCAAGAGTGGCGGAAGGCTCCAAGGCAAAGGCATCGCGATTACCGGTCTGGTTTTCGGATACCTGGGAATCGCGATGATTCCATTAATTCTCATCATCGCGGCGATAGCCATTCCCAACCTTCTGCGGGCGCGGATTTCCGCCAACGAATCTTCCGCGATCACTTCGATCCGCACTCTAGCTGCAGCGGAGCATACCTATGCGAGTGGGCATCTTAGCACCGGCTATGCCTGCTTTCTTTCTGACCTGAAAGATCGCATTGATCCAAAACTTACCACTGGCCAGAATCACGGATATGCTTTTCAGGTCTATGGGTGCACGCCGGATTCTTCCGGGCTGTTACACACGAAATATCAAATCGTGGCTTACCCATTAGGACGGGATCAAACCGGAGTGCGTGCGTTTTGCGTTGACGAATCCGCGCTTATTCGAGTGGACGACGGGGGTTCGGCGCGAGAATGTCTCAGGAATGCCACGCTTTTGCAGTAACGAGGTTCATACATGTTTTGTGGTCGATGCGGAAACCCACTGCAGACTGGAAATAGCTTCTGCAATGTCTGCGGCCTGACAATCCCGGCGGCACAAGCGTCTGCAGCAAATGCGGGATCCGTGGAACATTGGCAGGAGATTTTCGCAGAGCCGAAAACCGACAATAAAGCGATTGCCAGTCTGGTTTTCGGCTGTTTCTTCTTTCTGCTCCCGTCTGCGCTACTGGCAATCATTCTGGGTCATCTGTCTCTCTCCGAAATTCGCAAGAGCGCCGGCAGGATGAAGGGGCGCGGGCAGGCGGTGGCTGGTTTGGTGCTGGGCTACCTGGGAATAAGCGTGATCCCAATCCTCTTTGTGGCTATCGTAGTGACTGTTCTTCCTGCCATCCGATCAAACCGCGCATACCCTAACGCTCATGTACAGACGGGGACCCGCGAGCCGTACGCCATCTCGTCGATTCGCGCCATCAACACATCCGAAATCGGGTTTCAAATCGCACACCCCGAGATTGGATATAGCTGCAAACTAGACGAACTGGTCGGCCCGGACGCCATGTATGGATGGAGGGATCCGGAACTGGCGAACGGACAAAAGGACGGGTATGTTTTCGTGATTCGGAATTGCCAATCCGGCAAGCCATCCGGGCCCAAAACGAAATATCAAATCACTGCGGTTCCAATCAACAAACAGCTGGGTTTGCGCGCGTTTTGTTCCGACGAGTCTGGAAATCTCCGCTACGACGCCAGCGGATCCGGGGAAAAGTGCCAGAAAAACGGTCCGCCTTTATAGCGAAGCCAGGACGCCACTCCGAAGGGCAGACGCGAGTGTACGTCCCGACATTAATCATCTACACCAACCGTCCAGTACCCTTCTTGCGGCAGTCCTCACATACTCCGTAGATTTGGAAAGTGTGGCGCGTGGTCGCGTAGTGATGTTTGCGTCCAATCTCTTGTTCCAGGCCATCGACTTCGGGAGAGAAAAATTCCACCGAACTGCCGCAGTCCGTGCAGACCATGTGATGATGACTGCGCCGGTTGTACTGATGCTCATAACGCGCGATGCCGTCATGGAAAGCTACTTCGCTGGCCAGTCCGCATTCGGCGAGCACCTTCAACGTTCGATAAACCGTGGTGAATCCAATCTTCGCGTCTTTCTTCTGAACCAGCCGATGAAGTTCGTTGGTAGAGAGATGTTCGCGGGTCTCGAGGAACGTACGCAGAATGGCGTCTCGCTGCGCGGTATGTTTTAAGCCAACCCGTTTCAGGTGACGATGCAAAATATCTTCAGCCTCGCGAACCATCTCGCGCGAAATACTGGGTTGATCGTCAATGCGCTTTTGCAGCATGTTCCGATAAGTCTCGTCTCTTGAATCATACTGGCCTTTAGCGAAGCCGCCAACCGGTTGGGCCGTTTCGAACTGCGCACGAATTCCGGCAGGCCTTCCTTTGCGCTCTTTGCGGCCTTCCTTAGCGTTCTTTGCGGTTCAAGGCTTTTCTTTTTAGTCGCAAAGAACGCAAAGAAAAGCTAATCCATTTGTCTTCCGCTTCTCCATTCCCTAGAATCGGGAGGCCACAATGGTTACTGCCAGCACTCCCATTTCTTTTCCACATTCGCGACCTCGACGACGGCGGGGCATCATCTTTTTTCTGGTGTTTCTACTGTTGCTTGTTGCTTTAGGCGCAGCAGCATGGCTTTATTCGATTGCGCGTTCTGCCCTTCCCCAATTGGACGGCACCTTACAAGTGCAGGGCTTGTCGGCACCCGTTACCGTCACGCGTGATGGACATGGTGTTCCCACCATAGAAGCCGCCAACTTCCCCGATCTTTTTTTCGCGCAAGGTTATGTCACCGCGCAAGACCGGCTATTTGAAATGGATGGCATGCGGCGCTATGCCGCGGGAGATCTTTCCGAAATCATCGGCGACGGCCTGCTCCAGCACGATCGCCGGCAAAGAATCCTGGGCCTACGCATGGCTGCACGCAAGGCGGTCGCATTGGCTCCTGCCGAAGATCGGGCCCGCTTTGAGGCATACGCACGAGGCGTCAACGCTTATATCGAGTCGCATCGTTCGCGGTTGGCTCTGGAATTTCGCGTGCTGCGTTATTCTCCGCGCCCGTGGACGCCGGAAGACTCCATGCTGGTCGCCACTCAAATGGTTGAAGATCTCAGCATCAGTCCGGAGAATGCGTTGACTCGCGAAAAGATTTTGGCCAAGCTTGGCCCTGAACTGACCGCGGATCTTTACGTAAATTCTTCCTGGCACGATCATCCGCCTACGTCGTCTCATCCCAGCCTCGATCAAGACTCGAACCAGGATCAGAATGGCGATGACAAGGACAACGACGATGACGACGAAGATTCAGGACCGAACAACTCGGTCACTCGCAAGGAGAAGATTCCAATTGAGCTGTTTCCGGAAGACCTCCATCTCACACTTGGCTCGAATAACTGGGTAGTGTCCGGAGCGCACACGGTATCGGGCAAGCCGCTGTTGTCGAACGACATGCATCTGGCGCACCAGATGCCTAATCTCTGGTATGAAGCGCATCTGCGCTGCGGCAGCTACGATGTGGCCGGCGTCACACTGCCGGGAATGCCTTATGTGGTTGTCGGACACAATCAGCGCGTGGCCTGGGGATTCACCAATATCGGCCCCACGGTCGAAGACGCATATATCGAAACCTTCAACGCCGAAGGACAGTTTCTAACTCCCGACGGCTGGAAGCAACCGGAGCATCGCCTCGAAGTGATCCACGTAAAAAACAAGCCGGATGTGACCGTGGACATTACCATCACCCGGCACGGCCCGATTGTGAGTGAACTGTATCCCGGCGAAACGCGAAAGGTAGCATTGCGCTGGACGTTATATGACGGCATTCGAAATCCATTCTTTGCGGTGAATTCATCGCAGAACTGGGAAGAATTCCGCCACGCGTTTTCTGCTTTCGACGCGCCGGGACAAAATGTCGTCTACGCGGACGTGGATGGAAATATTGGATATCAAGCGACGGGAAAAATTCCGATTCGCGCCTCAGGCGACGGCAGTCTTCCGGAAAACGGCAGCGACAACGCCCATGAGTGGACCGGTTATATTCCGTTTGAAAAGATGCCGAGCATTTTCAATCCGCCGTCGGGAATTTTGGCCAGCGCCAATAGCCGAATCACGCCTGACGGATATCCCTACTCGATCAGCACGGAATGGGAAGCGCCGTGGCGTTCCGACCGGATTTATCGCGTGTTGAATTCCGGCAAAAAATTCGGCCCCGCGGACATGCTGGCTTTGCAAACCGATATCTTTTCCGAAGCCGAGCGGTTTTTTGCGGAAAAATTCGTCTACGCCGTAGACCATTCAAAGAATCCATCTTCTCGCGCCAAAGCGGCAGCCGAAATCATGCGCCAGTGGGATGGCCGCATGACTGCCGACTCCGCAGCGCCGACACTCTCTGTGCGTATCCGCGAGCAATTGACGCGGTTATTGCTGGAACCCAAGTTGGGTGCGGTGCCTGATGATCCGCAGCAGGCCAAGGCGGGCTTGAATTGGAGAAGTTATAGTTGGTCGATGCGATCAGTCTGGATGGAAAATGTGCTGGAACACCAGCCCCCGAGCTGGCTTCCGCATTCGTATCCGAATTATGACGAACTGCTGACGGCCGCAGTTGAAGCGACGGTCAGCAATCCCAGCGCGCCTCACGATTTGAACTCGTGGAAATGGGGAGAACAAAATCCAGTGGAAATCCAGAATCCGGTCTTGGGGAAAATTCCCGTTCTCCAACGCTGGACGGGCCCCGGTCTGAACCCACAATCGGGAAGCGGCTACACGGTGAAAGCGTCGACTCATTACGAGGGACCGTCAGAGCGGATTACCGACGACCTCTCCGACCTCGACCAATCCACCTTGAACCTGGTGACCGGCGAGGGCGGCAATTTCCTCAGCCCGTATTACATGGACCAATGGGAGGCATGGTACGAGGGATACACCTTCCCGCTGCCCTTCTCAAAGCAAGCCGTGCAAAAAGCGCGCGTCCACCAACTCATCCTCGAACCGTCTAGGTAGCCTATCGAGGATCTTGCCAAGCGCTGCCCCAGCCAAATCAGATTTTTATTGGTAACGATCTAGTTGAAATTTCCAGGAGGATCTACCAGCTTCACATCAATCGCCTGCCCGACGATGGGAATTTGCAGCGATTGCAACTGGTCGGTAGAGGTGTCATACACCTTCAATGCACCGTTTTGGCACACGTACACCACGCTACGATCCGTGATCGGCTCGATGGCAGTGACAGGTCCGGTGTCTGTTGGAAACGCCGCCTTCGAATTTGTCGTATTGAAAATAGACAAGCAATTGCTGCAAATGCCCCTGCTGCCGCTCGATCCGATGAAGAGTTGGCCATTTGCTCCCATCGCCATGCGATCGTGATAGCCCTGGCTGATCGTAACTGGAGCACTCGCGGTCAGCGACACGGTATCAATCGCCGTCAATTCCCCGCATGTAGTGTCGAGAACTCCGGTGGGACACGCAACCGCGGCAGTCCCAGACGGCGACCCTGCCACGTAAAGAATGCCGCCACTGAGCAGGCCGCGAGTCGCACCTGGAACAAGAATCGGCGCTGCGGTCACGGCTGGCGGATTCTGAGTAAGGTCAAGAATCGAAATGCTGGCCGTGGTTCCGCCACACTCCGGTCCGCAGTTGAAGATATACGCAGTGGAATCGTCTTTACTAAAAACGGCCCAGACCGGATGATCGAAAGTAGAACTTGCAATCGACGTGCGAGGATCCGAAACCGTGCCGATCTGAGTGGGCGATATCAGAGTGATGCACTGCAAACCGCCGCACTGCGCATTATCGCTGAAAACCAGGATGCTGTTGCCATTGTGACTCTGCACCAAATAATGTGCACCGGCCACAGGAATCACCGCTTCCGGAGAAGTGGACCCACTCAAGAAACCCAACACTTCCACCACTCCGGTGGACTGTCCCGGTACATTCGCGCCAGGGACGGCGACAAAGGCAGTGACGCTATCGATCCAAATCGACATGCTTTCGGTAGGTCCCAGCAAAGGAATGGCGGCCAGAGGATTACCGTTGCTTTGCGCGAGGGCTTCGCCGGCATTGTCGACTACAGCGATCTGGTTGCCTGTGCTGCTATAAACCAGGGTGTTTCTCAAATTCGGGGACAACGCCATCAATCCAGGAAAAGTGAGCGTACCCGATAAACTGACTGGAAGTCCGGTGTACGAATCCTTCGCGGCGTCCACAATATTCAAAACCGGGAATGCGGAACCCTGAAACGGCTGTAAAGGATTGGACACAAAGGCCCGAAAACCGAATCCGCTGGCAGTCGTTTTGCCGGAAGAGGATCCGTATCCGCCTCCGCACGAGACAAAAGACACAGCCGCAAAAACCAGGACAGCAATACTACTTAAGGTTCTTTTCAAACCTGGGACTCCGCAGAGCATGAAGGATAGATTTTTAGATGCAAAGGAGCGGATTATAACAGAGCCTCCTGCAAGGTTTTTTCTCACCCTACCTGGAATCGGCAACCAGAAAGTAAACGAAGTCGTAAATTCAAAAGGGTTTTCCCCGTGCACCTCAGTGTCCTCTGTGGTGAAAGAGATTCTTTGTAGGCCTGGCTGGAATTGTGCAAAACCTCCGGTCATCTTGTATTCTCAATAGGATGGCTGTTGATTTCCTAGCCCGCTTGAAGAAGTCCCCTATCCTGTGCGATGGCGCCATGGGTACGTTGTTGTACTCGAAAGGGATCTTCATCAACCGCTGCTATGACGAACTAAACATTTCCCAACCCGATCTGATCCGCGGCATTCACCACGAATACTTGCAGGCTGGCGCGGAAATCATTGAAACCAATACTTTTGGCGGAAACGTATTCCGTCTTGCGCGGCACAGTTTGGGCGATAAAGTCCGGGAGATAAACTTTGCCGGCGCCCGTCTGGCCCGCGAAGCCGCTAAAAGCTTTGATGTGCTGGTTGCGGGGTCGGTGGGACCCATCGGCATTCGCATTGAACCTCTGGGCAAGACTTCGCTGGAAGAAACGAGAGCGGCATTTCGCGACCAGATAACAGCGTTGGTTGACGGCGGGGTCGACCTGCTGATCATGGAAACTTTTGGATATCTTGAGGAACTCCATCAGGCAATCCTGGCTGCGCGCGATGTCAATCCCAAGATTCCAGTCGTTGCGCTAGTCACGATCGACGAAGATAGCAACACTCTCGACGGTTCGACGCCCGAAA
>DATBAX010000014.1:0-29103 GCA_036271275.1 Terriglobales bacterium | reverse complement strand
GGTGAAGGTTGGCGGCGGCATTGTAGTCGTACGCAACAGCGACGTTGGTCGGATCGATTTCCAAGGCGCGATTGCTCAGTTGCAATACTTGATTCCAATTCTCAGAGTGCGCTGAGATGTCTGCCATGCAAAGGTACGCTGGCAAATAATGGGGGTCAGTAGATAAAGGTTGGGAACATGAGTCATAAGCTTGGTCGAATTTCTGCTGTGCCTCCAGCACCTGACCGAGCACGACCCAACCAGGCAAGTCTTTCGGCCATTGTTTAACCGCTTTGCGTAGGTGAGTTTCTGCCTCGATTGCTTTATTGCTCCTCAAGGCCGCACAGCCATCCCTTTGCTCTCGCTGAGCTTTCGAAGGGGCTTGCAAATCTGCAACTCCAACACTGAAATGATCCAAACCAGTGAGAGGAGGGAGAAAGCAGTTGTTGCCTTCGCCGATCGTTGGAGACACCGCATTCTTGCTGCTGCCATACAGCAACTCATTTTCCTCCCAGGGATTCTTTGCCGAAGGAAAGTCGGTTGAAGGTTTGGATTCTGTCGGGGTGGGCGGAGGAGCCGGGGGCGGATGTGCCCCTTGCTGAGCAAATGTAGGGACGACGTTCAAGGTCAGCACGCAAGAAAGAACCAGCGTCAGAGCCGCGCAGTTGAACCACGAAAGCTTGGACAGTCTTAGCATGGGAATTCCTAGACGCCGGAATTTCTTACCGTTCAATAGAACGACGTATTAGGTTAGGGCGGCGTTTCGTGTGGGGCGAGCATCCGTCCTCTGACGCGGTCGCCACGCATTCCGAAGGGCCTCTCCGGTCGCGCCGGTCATCGTAAGTTAGGTATTGATTCCATCTTCGTGCGGAGCCGTGGCGGCGATAATCAACTGTGTCAAACCTAGATGCGGGAAAGAACCGTCATTTCTGATGCGAGCTCAGTTCGTCGAGCTTGCGCTTTAACTGTTCAAGCTTTTGGCCCGCCTCACCGAGCTTGCCTTCTGCTGTAAGTCGTTGGTAGTCGGCGAGATCTTTGGCAGCTCCCGTGATGAGAGCGTTCGCGGCGGCTACCGTCTTGATCGCAGCAGTCGGCGCCGATGCGGCTCGTTCAGGTTCTGTGGGGGCGGTTGCGCCGCTTAGCGACGAGACCTCTCCTCCAAAGAGAGATCTCATGGCCGACTCAAACGTCGGTCCATAAGCGAGCCGGTCTTGCAGGGCGAGCACCACGAGACGCAACTCAGGCATTGGACTTCGTTCGGCTTGGAGATAAATCGGCTCCGCATACAACAACGCGTGACCACACGGAATGACCAGTAGCGTGCCTCGGCGCACATGTGAACCCTGCTGATTCCACAACGTCAATTGCCCCGAAAGCTGCGCGTTCTGGTCGATTCTTGCTTCGATTTGCAAAGGGCCGTCGACAAGCCTCGTTTTTGGGAAGTCGTAGACGACCGATGTACCGTATTTATCACCGTCGCTGCGTCCTGCAATCCAGCCGATTAAATTGTTACGGTTCGCCGGCGTGAACGGCAGAATCTCCACGAACTCGACGGCCGTTTCGCCCGGAAGTGTCATCAGCACAAAGTTCGGCTCCATTGGCTGCGTCCTTTGCTGCCCGGATTCATCCATCCCGACTTCTGAAGCGACCGTCCAGAGATCCTCCCGGTTATAAAAAACCTGTGGATCAGTCATGTGATAAAGGCCGTAGACAGACGCCTGCAGCCGGAGTAACAACTCGGGATAGCGCATATGTTCACGCAGCGATGCGGGCATCGCCGCCGCATCTTTGAACAGATTCGGAAAAATCTGGCGGTACGCCATGATGATCGGATCCAGCGGATCAAACACATAGAACGTCGTGGTGCCGTCGTAGGCGTCGATCACCACCTTGACGCTGTTCCGCATGTAGTTAACGAGCGCGTTGCCGACTGAATAGTGGCGCGAGTAGGGGTAGCTGTCTGAGGTCGTAAACGCATCCATGACCCACGACAGCCGGCCGTCGTCACCGACGACGATGTATGGGTCCAAATCGAAAGTGAGAAATGGTGCGAGTGCTGCCACGCGCTCGCGCACGTTGCGACGCATCAGGAGCCGGCTCTCCGGGTTCACATCATCACTGAATGGGAGCTTTGTCAGATCTCCTCGGTCGAAAGCGATGAGGAGGCGACGAAAGAAGCTGCCGAGTACGATACCGCCGTTGCCCTCGTAAGACGTCAGACTGTTGTTCTGGCCCTGCGGGTAGTTAAATTCCTGCTGTCGCGTCTTCACGTAGACATCGGTGTCGGTGAGCTCGCCGAAATAAATCTCGGGCCGCTTTACGACAATGCTTTTCACAGTGCTCTGAACGGGCATGTTGCTCAGAATCAAGGTCGGCAGTCCTTCCGGAGTGAACCCGTTCACAGGGTTCATGGTGATACCGTAGCCATGTGTATAGATCAGTTTCTCGTTGATCCAATTTCGACTGCTTTCCGGAAGCTTGTCTATGTTCAACTCGCGCGCGGCCAGCATCACCTGACGCATCGTGCCGTTGATTTTATAGCGATCGATATCAATATCCGGGAAGTCGTAGTAGGTTCGAATTTCCTGAATTTGGCGCAGCGTGTCCTGCAATGCGCGCCAATCCCACAGCCGGATGTTTTGCAGGGTAGCTTGATTGTTCGCTGGATCGGCCGCCTCGACGGTCGTCTCTGCGGGAAATTCGCGCTGCGCGAGGCGGTCCAATCCATAGGCCTGCCGAGTCATTTCAATGTTGTTGGCGATGTAAGGTCGTTCTCGAACCAACTCGTTCGGCTTCACAATAAAGCTGCTGACGTACCAGGCGAATATTTGGACAACGAGATAGCAGGCCACGGCTGGCGCGACCGCTGTAATCAGCCAGCGCACGCGCGGTAACATTGCGACGTTGATCATTGCGATGCCGGCACCCAGAATCAGCGCGGCACAAACGACAAGCATTCCAGGAAGCGTGACATGCGCGTCCGCGTACGTCACCCCGCTGAAGATCGTATGCTCGTCGAACAACGTCTCGAACCGCCCGATGTACACGCGCATCGCTAGAATCAACAAGAAAAAGCCAAACGCGATGGAGAACCCGCGCCACGGCAGTGAGATATATCCGCCCCGGCGTCCCGAGAGTATTCGAGTGCTGCCAGTAACAAAAACGAAAAAGAACGCGATGAGGCAGGCGACCACTGCCAGGGTCAGGAGCCAATCCGTGATGAACTGCCATGCGGGGAGAGTGAATAGATAGAAGCCGATCGATTTGCCGAAGATCGGATCTACGGCGCCACCCACAACCCGTGGGGCATACCAATAAACGGCGAAAGTCGGCCACGCTGCCATGAGGCTGGCTGCAGTCAAGACGGCGACGCCTAGAGAGGCCGCGAGTCCCAACAGGCGCAGGATGCGCGCAACCGGTAGGTGCAACGCCTGACCGCCGACCACAATCCTGTAATTATCCGGCAGATCGGACTCGTAAGCCTTCCTCAGCGCCAGGAACCATCCGTACAGAAAAAGAAACGTCACAGCCAAGAATGCCGCGAAGACAGCCCACTGAAGACTGAGCGTCTTCCGGAACACGTCTTCGTAACCGAGGGATGAGAACCAGAGGGAGTCGACGTAATACGATAACGCCGTCCTGCTGCTGTAAATAATGACGGCGAGTACGGCGAGACCCAGGAAAAACAGACGGCGTGGGCGTCGACGAGGTTGCTGCCAGTCGATTATGTCGGGCATTTACTCGCTCCGCTTCTAGATGCCATTCCGTTCACAGTTTGAAGCAGGCTCGATTGTACGCTGTCTGCTCCTGAGCTCTTGAAGTACGCGGCAACATTCGAAAAAAACCTGACGATTCGAACTACCACGAGCCGTTGCTCACGATAATTCCTTGGGCCACCCCGTTCGACATCCGGTGCCCGTTGGATATCCGCGCGTCGGAAATTAAATGGCACCCTACTACCGGAACCTATTGGGAGGTGAATGAGGCTCTCGCCCCCTCAGCCACGCTTGTACCTCGCCGCGCCCGCATTTTCGCCCACCGGGAAATTAAATGGCGCCCTACTGGGGGCCACTTGTGTGAGGGATTGAGAGTCGATGCCCCCGGGCACAACCTAAGCCGCGACAGGGACTCACGGAGTGTCGCAACCGCATCAGATCGCGCCGTCGAGCGTGCTCAGACATCTGGTTCGGGGTTACGAACGGTAGTGGCATCAGTAGGCCAGCGGAACCGCTGACCGAAATCCATAAGGCCACGAAGAGTCCAGGACTCAATTCCTGAACAAGCTGAAATCAACCAAGGCGCAGAAGTGCGCCTGATTCGGCTTGTTTATGGATTTTTCTGCGATTCAGCCAATGGGTTCTAGTCAAACTGGCCCATTGCCACAAAAACCCGTCAAGGATGCCCTTCCCGGAGCGACACCGATAAGGCGAAGAGGAAAGTGCATGAGTCGCCGCGTCGGTCAGAACGGGAACGTGTTCGTGAAACCAAACTGCAAAAACGGGAGGTGCAATCACAAAAAAGGTCTGTGTCCGAAATATGGCCGCTATTGGGTGGATCAGCCCGGCCAGCATGAACGTGTTCGTGAAGTGATCTCGTTCGGTGAAGTAACGCAAACAATGGCTGAACGCAAGCTGCGAGATCACATACGCGAAACACAGGTTGATTTCCGGGAAACCTTCGTGGAAATCAACTCTTCCACCACCGCATTCAAACAGCAAGCTCAGCGGTGGTTGGATGAAATGCGAGCCGGCCGCATCGTCAGCCGAAAGAAGCGTAAGCCGATCAAACCAGCGACACTGGCGGGTTATCAAGCCGCAGTCAACTGGTTAAACGAATCGATTGGCAGCACGCCCTTGGCTGACATCAGGAATGAAGTTGCGAAGCAGCTTGTCATCAGAATGCGAGCCGCCGACCTAGCCGACAAGACCATCGTCAACTACTTTCAAGTCGCAAGGGCAGTAGTTGCGTCAGCCGTGTCGAGCGAAGGTGAGCAGCTTCATCCACGCAACTGGAACTTTCACTTCATCGGCCTTCCGGTCGTAGACGAGAAAAAACAATGCAAGCCTTCCTTGACTGCATCCGAAATCGAAGAGATTCTCACGAGAGCGAAGGGCCGCTATAAGGTGCTGTTTGCTCTCTTGGGAGGAACCGGACTCCGCATCGGTGAGGCGCTCGGGCTGAAAATCGGTGACCATTTGTCCGGCGACTTCTCCACGATTAGGGTCCGCCAGAGCGTTTGGCGAGGCTCCAGTCAAACTCCTAAAACCGACAACGCTGTTCGAGAGATCGACCTTCCGTCGTCGCTCGCTGCCTTCCTGAAAGCCAGCGTAGGCGGCAGGACGTCAGGATTTCTCTTTCAAACGGAGTCGGGCCGACCGCTGACACAGCGCAACGTTCTGCGAGATGGTCTCGGCAAAATTCGCAGGGACATGAAGTTCGAAGTCGGAAAGGCGTTTCATTCTTTCCGTCGTTTCCGAACCGCGCATCTGCGAAAGAACCTTATGCCGTGGGATCTGCAAAAGCTGTGGCTCGGTCACGCCAACAAAGATGTCACAGACCGATACGCAGAGCAGTTGAAAGAAGACGTTGAGTGGCGCAAACAGGAAGCAGAGAGAGCGGGATTGGGGTTCAAGTTGCCGACCATAGAAAGTTCAGATGGGCTACTTGGGCTACCAACGCAGCAAAAATTGGGGTTGAAGAAAGTCGCTTAACTGATTGAGGGATTGAAGATTAAGTTGGCTCCCGGGCTAGATTCGAACTAGCAACCCTTCGGTTAACAGACGAATGGCGTCATTCGGTCCCCGAACGACGTTGATTTGATGTCCAGTGCCGCGAATGTGGGAATCCGGCTATTTCTGAGCGGACTGCATATAAAGAACCAATTTCGAATCCTCTCCTTCACTTCGACTTTGTCGATTGCATCCTTCCCCGCAGACTCTGATCCCCATACGGGCATCTCGGCAGGCCCATGAGCAGACAACGTTACTCCGTTCCGCAAAACTTTGGCGACATACGTGTCGGGAAATTTTCCACCGTGCCGCCGCGCGAGATTTGTCGAATCGGGTAGTTTCCGATAGGGCGGCGGGACTTATCCTGCTCCTCGAAAATCATTTCCGTGGCAGACCGCGCAATGACCCATAGAGGTCGGCGCCAGTGAGGGTATCCCGACTCGACAAAGGTAGTTGGCGCAAGCAATTCCCGCAAACGGCAATCGCGGGAGACCGAAACGTGTAAACTGTGCGGCATGCAAGCCAGGAGCGATGCGACCGGAGAGTGGATCACGAATAAGATTCTGGTTGTGGATGACGACGTGGAGCTCTGCGAATTGGTTCAACAATACCTCGGTTCGCAGGGATTTCATGTCGACGCCGTTCATGACGGCACCAGCGGTGTCTCGGAATCGCTTTCGAAATCGTATGACCTGATCATTCTGGACGTTATGCTACCCGGAATTCGCGGCTTCGAGGCTCTGCGGCAGATTCGGGCCAAGTCGGCGGTCCCGGTGGTGATGCTGACAGCGCACGGTGAGGACGTCGATCGCATCGTTGGCTTGGAAATCGGCGCCGACGATTACATGCCCAAGCCATTCAACCCGCGAGAACTAGCGGCACGGATTCACGCGGTCCTGCGACGGACGGCGGGGAGCACTCGCGAGGGCAAAGTACAATCCGCGGTTGCACTGGGCGATATTCGACTCGATATGTTGTCCCGAACCGCGTACCAGAAAGATCGTCAGGTCGAGTTGACGTCAGTGGAATTCGAATTACTAACGCAATTCGTAAAGGCACCGGGACAAGTTTTAGCCCGCGAAGATCTGGTCAAAAATGCGCTCGGCCGTGAGTCGGAGCCGGCAGACCGGAGCCTTGACGTTCACATCAGCAACTTGCGAAGAAAGCTAGGCTTTGCTGAAGACGGTGCGGAACGGATTCGGGCGATTCGCAATGTGGGGTACGTTTACGTGGTTGCGAACCCACCGCTCTGAGCACAGTCGGGTGAACTACGCTTGAATAGCCTGTTCCTCAAGATCTTTCTCTCGTTCTGGCTTGCCATGGTGCTGGTCAGCGCGACGATGATCGTCTCCGTCGTTACGACGCAATCGCAATTTCGTGCCATGCGGGCGGAGGAATTTGACAGAACAGTGATGCCTCTCATGGCCGCCCGTGCCGCCGATATCCTGGATGACCACGGTATGGGAGCTTTAGCTGACTTCCTGTCTTCTCTTCAGACTACTCTCCACTGGCAAGCGTATCTTTTCGACGATGAAGGCAAGGAGATTCTGTCGCAACCGACGGAAACCGATGTTGATGCGATGGCAACCTCGGCGCTGCAATCAGCAGGCACGATCATTCAGACCTCTCACGGAACGCGTTTTGCAGCAACGCGCACCACCGGCTCGATGGGTACACACTATGTGCTCGTGATCGGAACCAAAGTCGAGTCAGTCACTGACGTCTTGCGAGCCCCTATACAAATCCAGTTTATCCGGGCCGTGGCCGTTCTCTTCATCGCGGGTTTCGTCTGCTTTTGGCTGGCTCGTTACATTACAGCTCCGATTCGCGCCTTGAGGGCTGCGACGCATCGGCTAGCAACTGGGAACTGGAGCGCACGTGTCGGCGACGCCACGACCCGCCGCGCAGACGAGCTTGCTGAGCTAGGCCGCGACTTTGACCACATGGCCGAACAAATCGAGTCATTAATCTCTTCTCAGAAGCGATTATTTGCCGACATTTCTCACGAACTGCGGTCTCCGCTGGCACGCCTAACTGTAGCGTTGGGTTTGACACGTCTTCACGCCAGCCCGGAGTCGGTGAAAGGGCTCGATCGAATCGAAACTGAAGCAGGGCGTCTGAATACGCTTATCGGCAATCTCCTGCGTTTGGCTCGTCTGGAGGGCGGCAGCGAGTTCCTGCAAGGCGAACAGGTCCTGCTGGACCAAGTGGTCGCAGAAGTCACGGCAGACGCAGACTATGAAGCACAGAGCCGCAATCGCCACGTGCGGCTGGTGAAATCGGAACCTTGCAGCATTTTAGGTAACAAAGAACTGCTTCGCAGTGCCGTGGAGAATGTGATTCGCAATGCGGTCAATTACACAACTGAAGGCACCGAGGTCCAGATTTTCCTGCAACGGACCACCGCTGCTGGCGGCGACGCAGCGCTCATCAGCGTGCGCGACTATGGGCGAGGAGTCCCGGACGAGGCTCTTCCCGACATCTTCCTCCCCTTTTACCGCGTTGGCGACGCGAGAGATCGCACGTCAGGAGGATCTGGACTCGGGCTTTCTATCACGGATCGCGCCGTGCGTCTGCATCGCGGGTCGGTTCGCGCCGTCAATTGTTCAGGGGGCGGGTTGCTGATCGAAATACAACTGCCGTGCGCCGCAAAGACTCGAAACGAGGAAAAGGTCTATTCGGCCTGAAGTGATCTTGATTTAACCGTTTTCGTTATGTGAATTCCGCCGGCGGTATACCAAGTACGTCATCGCGCTGCAGATAAAAAAAGGCGGAACAATGAGAACAATGATTCCATTTTGTAGTGCGCGAATCGCGCGCGAGCCAGCCGCTGCGGCGCTCTGGTAACAAAGCGCGCATCCCTGAGCGGCGGCGTCGTTCGGAAAGATCAGTGTTGAGAGGATCAGAACTCCGACCACGCCAATGAAAATCGTGCCCCCGTATTTCTTCATTTCCGTGTGATTCCCATACCCAGCCCCCGAAAACCTTATCTAGTGCAACCTGATGGTCGTCATCCGATAGGCGTCGGGCCAGATCTGATTCATCATGAGCAAAACAAAAACGACTGAAAGCATAATGCTCCACATCATCACTCGTCGTTCGAACTTCAAGTGCATAAAATAAAGCACGCCGATTGCTGACTCGATCATCGCCAGAAGCAGAAGAGAAGCCAGCAAGGCATGCGTGGAGAGGCCTCGGTACGTCAAAAATACTTCCAAGCCCGCGATGCACAATAGACCAATCCAGACGCCAACGTAAAAACGGGTCTTCGGATCGTGATTTGCCACCGTCTCGGTCATTGCACCCTTTCCCGCCTACCTTGCAGCATTCATGAGGTATAGAAGCGGAAACACAAACATCCAGACCAGATCCACGAAGTGCCAATACAGCCCAGTCGTCTCGACGTAATTATCATCCAGTTTTCCAACCTGAAAACCGATCCCGACAACGATCAAAGCGATGACGCCGGAAATCACATGTAGAAGATGTAATCCGGTAATGCTGAAAAATGTTGCGCCGAACGCAACTGGCCCGCCCGAGGGATTTCTCGAAAGGCTCCAACCCTCATGAAACATGTGGAACCACTCGCGCAGATGCATCACCGCAAACAAGAGACCCAAGAGTACGGTGGCTCCCAGCCATTTCATGCTCGAACTTTTCTGCCCGGCCTTTGCCGCCGAAACGGCGCAGAGCATGGTCAAGCTACTCGTAAGTAATACCGCCGTCATGAGCATGGCGTTGACAATGGTCGGTGAAAACTGAAACGGCCTCGGCCAATCCGGAGAACCCACTCGCAAATAGGAATACCCGAACAGAATCACCCCGAACGTAATCGCATCCGACGCGATGAACAGCCACATCGTGAGCTTCTTGGACGGAATCCCAAACGGGGAGGGTTCCATTGTTGCTCCCAAACCCTCCGCCACCACCACCGATTCGCTCACCTATTCCCCCAACCACTACATTCGTACTAGCAAAATAACGAACAGATAAAACCAGAGTCCATCCATAAAATGCCAGTAGAGAGATGTCGCCCGAATGCCGGTCGTTCTTGCGGCGCTCCCAGTTCTTTTTAATTTATAGATCAGGTAGCCAAGACCAAGAATCCCGCCGACCAAATGCAATGCGTGTGCTGCCGTGAATACGTAGAAAAATGAGGAGCTCGGATTCGTAGCGAGAAAAAGCCCCTGCCCCGCTAGCACGCGCCATGCAATCCCCTGCCCGATGACAAAACTTCCGCCGAGCGCCAACGTGATGCAGAGCCAAGCCATACTCTCGGAAAAGTGATTCTCACCTTCCTTCATCTTGGCGAGCGCCGTCTCGAACGTCCAACTGCTGAAAAAGAGAATGAGCGTGTCGAGGTACAAGATCTTAGGAAGCTGAAAACGCTGCCAATCGAGAGCGACTCCTTCGCGAACGATCATGGCGCTCGTCAGAGCGGCAAAGGTCATGACGATGGCGAATATCCCAATCCACACGCCCGTCTCGGAGCGCTCCGGACGTTCACTCAGTGCGACGTTTGGCAGCCGCGTGTCCTTCGTGACCGGTGGTAGGCCAGAACCACCGAGCCGTTGTCCGACGGCAATATCGTCTTGAACATCTACTCCCACGTTCGCTCCTTTGTGCGTTCCGCGCGGCGCGTCTCACGAATTCTTCGGTGCCGCCGTTTGCATCAAGAAATCACTCCCGTCCGGTCCGTCTACTCCGAATTCGTTCGGTCCGTGATAGACAACGGGATGCTTTCCGCCGAAATTGTCAAATGGGGGCGGCGAAGTCGTGGACCACTCGAGGGAAGTAGCCTCCCAGGGATTCTCCGGCGCGACTGGTCCACGGAACCTGCTCCAAATCAGGTTCCAAAGAAAGATGAGCTGTGCGGCCCCTGTCAGCAATGCAGCGATTGTGATAAACCGATGCACCGGAATCAGCGGAGCGAGGTAGTCGTCCACAAAGGCGGAGTACCTGCGGACGTTACCTACTAATCCGAGGTAGTGCATCGGCATAAAGACGCAGTAGACGCCAAGAAACGTCAACCAGAAATGCCATTTACCTAGTGATTCGCTCATCATCCGGCCAAACATCTTCGGAAACCAGAAATACGTCCCGGCAAACACACCGAAGAGAGACGCAACCGCCATCACGAAATGAAAGTGCGCTACGACGAAATACGTCGCGTGAAGATATGTGTCCAACGAAGGCTGCGCCAGGTAGAAGCCGCTGATGCCGCCGCTGATAAAGACAGAAATGAACCCGAGGCAGAACAGCGCCGGCGTGTCGAATCGCATTTTTGCGCCGTATAGCGAGGCTGTGAGAAGCAACGTCATGATCGTGGCAGGGATGGTGATGATCAAGGTTGGAATGGAAAAAATGTTCGCCGAGAAGGGATTCATGCCGCTCACAAACATGTGATGGCCCCACACCATGTAGCTGAGAAATCCGATCGCTACCATGCTTCCGATGAGCGCCTTTGGGCCAAGAAGCGGTCTCCGCGTGAATACCGGCAGAATCGTTGCGATGATCCCGATCGACGGCAGAATGGCGATGTACACTTCGGGATGTCCAAAGAACCAGAAAAGGTGTTGCCAAAGCAGCGGCGACCCACCGGAATGCGGCTGCAATTTGTCGCTTAGGACGAGTCCAGCCGGAATGAAAAAGCTAGTCCCCGCTACTCGGTCCAGGATCAACAACACGCAGGCCGGCAAAAGTACCGCAAATGCCAGCAGCGCGATGACTGAGGTTACAAACCATGCCCAGGTGCTGTACGGCATTCTCATCAGCGACATTCCGCGAGCGCGCAAATCCAAAGTAGTCGCGATGAAATTCAGGGCTCCAAGCAATGAGGCGATGCAGAAAATTGCTATGGAGATCGCCCACAGATCTTGGCCAAGCGCCAGTCCAGGTCCTGCGTCGCCACCCACCGCGCTCAATGGCGCGTACGCGGTCCAACCCGATATCGGCGGGCCATCGGCAACAAAGAACGAAGCCATCATGACGACAAACGCGGCGAACGTCGTCCAGAACGACATCATGTTGAATCGTGGAAACGCCATATCCTCCGCGCCGATCTGAATGGGCAAAAAATAATTGCCGAACGCGGCGAACGGCGCGTTGGTTAAAACGAAGAACACCATCAGCGTCCCGTGCATGGTCAGGAGCGAGAGGTAATATTCCGGCGTCATCACGCCGCCGGGCGCGCCAGACGCAGACAGTTTGGAGAGGAACGGAATGTGATAATCCGGGTAGGCCAGGTGAATTCGTAAGAGCCACGACAGCACCATGCCGATAAACACTGATACCAGCGCCAGTCCGTAGTACTGCTTTCCAATCACTTTGTGATCGAGACTGAACACGTACTTCCGGATGAATCCGGTTGGAGCCGTGTGCTGGTGCGCAACCGGATGTGTTGAAACCTCGTGCATAGAATGTGACCCTCAACGGAGCTGGCGAATATTTCATCGCCTACTCTGAAATCGCTAACGCTTCACTGCCCCGCTTGCGTCTTCAACCACTGCTCGTAGTCTGGCTCGCTCAACACTTCCAGATAAGCCTTCATGTTGTAGTGCCCTAGTCCGCAGAGTTGGGTGCAGACGATCTCGTACTTGCCAACTTGTGTGGCGGTGAAGTGCAACGGAATGTCCAATCCCGGCACGAAATCCACTTGCATGCGCAGTTCGCGAACGTAGAACGAATGGCCAACGTCTTTCGAATGCAAAGTCAAAGCAATCGGCCGATTCACGGGTACAACAAGAGAACCGGCCACGATGTCATCGCGTGCCGCAACATCATTTGCCGGGTCGAGCCCGAAGTAATTTCCGCTTCCGTCGTCGATCTTTTCTGGGTGAGTCCCGCCGAACTGTCCATCTGGGCCGGGATATCGAAAATAGAACGCAAACTGTTCGGCTTGCACGTCAATACGCAGTGCACCGGGCTCCGCGGGCGTCAAGTAAATGGCACCCCATGCCTTGGATCCGACGAACGTCAGCGTGAAAATCTCAATGCCTACAACCAAAATCGCCGTGACCACGATGGACGTCGCACCACCAGGGAAACGTCTCGCTTGGGCATCTTTGGATTTATCGCTTGCCATCCACGCGAAGCATCCGAGCATTAATTGCCCCGCGAGGAACAAGACGCCGGTGCCGATCAGCGTCTCTTCCAATTGGTGATCCACCGCCTTGCCCGTCGTAGAAATGTTGGGCGGCAACCACCACGTATGCAGGACAAAGAACGCGATCGAAACTAGGGTGATCAGCGTTACCAACACCGCAAAAACTTTTCCCATAGCTCCTCGTCTGGATGAACTTCCGTTTCAGTGGAACTAGGAGGAGTTGCCCACTCCGCCTCAACGTGGGTTTTCGCGTCGACTCGTTAGTACGGCAAAGCTTTGAATGTGAAGTTCGCTGTTTTTGTCTCGCCGGCCCCTATGGTTACTTCTTGTTTCTGCGTTCCGTATTGTTCCTGCCACGCCGTGACTGTGTACTTGCCCGCAGGCAGTCCCTTCAAACTGAAGGAACCGTCTTGTCCGGTCACCGCATAGTGGGAGGTGTTGAGCACAACGAAATAGCCGTGCATCCAAGGATGGATGTTGCACTTCACGGCGATGAATTCGGGCTTGTCGTACTTGGTGTCAATCGGAAGCGAGCCAGCCGGCTGAGACTTATTCCATTCGGGGTTCACCTTCGCAAGCGGATGGATGTTGTGTGAAGTCTGATCGTCATTGAAGATCTGTAACACCTGCCCTGCTTGCATCGGTAAGACGTGGGGCAAATACTGGCAGCCGCGCTGGTCGTATCGCACGGTTTCCGAGGGCACTGCCCCGCCCGAATCTCCCTCTGAGATATAAACGACCACGTACTGCAACGAACTATCGGCCCCAGTCGTGACGTTCTCCGTCATTACCGGCGTGGCGTGTTGCTTGGCACAAGTGGGCTCCTTCGACATGTCGATCGGCTTCATTTTTGGCGGCGTCCCCGTGTACGTTACCTTTCCAGAAATCGTGCCGCCGCCCGGAGGTGTTGGTGCTCCGGCGCCCACTTGGACTGCGTACAAAATCACAGCCACTACCGGCAAAAGGCACAGAAGTTTGCGATTCATCAACTATTCCTCCCTAAACATTTAATTCCCGCCGCTTGCCGCATCGGGACCGATCGGCTTAATTTCGGAGGCGTGCTCCGAGGCATACTTTTTCCAGAGCGCGAGTTCCGGTGTGTGCATCTCCTGCAACGTGCGCAAGAAATGCACCAAGTCCCACGCATCGTTCGGTTGGATAACGTCTGCGAACGATGGCATTGGAGTGCCGTCTACGCCCGTCATAAAAATCCGGTAGAGATCCTGATTTGTTTCTCCGCATTTGAAACGAGATCCTGTTGAAAAGTTATAGGGACGAATCGGCTGGTCCTTGCTGTCGGTGAGCGTGGCAGCTGACGGCCCGTCGCCATGGCCTGCAGGCCCATGACACTTCCAACATTCCATCTTCTGGAACAATTCACGCCCGTGCAGAACGCTTTGAATGGTCACGGGTGTTTCCGCAGGAATGTGGATCGGAATTCCGGGCTTATCGGTTTTCCATCGCGGTGAAAACGTCTTGATATAAGCAACCAGATCGACTCGCTGTTGCGGTGTCAGCGGATTCCACGAAGGCATGTTTGTCGTGACAAATCCACGAGTGACTGCGTGATCGAGGTCTTCATCGGTTGGCAAGGTGCCGGTCGGCGTCGACCGGCACTTAAAGGTTGCAGCCGTGAAGTCGCGCGGCTTCGGGTCGATCCATGGTGCATTCTCGCCCTGCCCGTCGCCGCTTGGTCCGTGACACCCGATGCAGTAGCGCTTGTAAAACTGTTTGCCGCTGGCCGCGTTTCCCGTCAGTGTTCCGACGTGACTCTCTTGCGCCGAACCGCTGGGCAACTGAGCGGCGAACAGGAGAGCAACACCGACCGTTATCGTGATGAATGCGATTTTCGTTTTCATCGTCGCGCTCGCCTCCTAGAAGTCGAAATCGAATCCGAGCATCACGCTGCTGCTCCAGACTGGATTTGCCGTAGAAAAAACTTGTAGCCCACTTCCGTCACCACTCAGGGGCAGGAAGCCGTTCGATTTAACGATGGAGTATTCGCTGTGCAGTGCCAAACCTGCTCTGCTGAACATGATCGGATACCACCGATAACCGAATGAGTAGGCCCTGACGTTTCCGTAGTCCGTCGGGAAACCAGCATTCACGAAAGGCTGCTGGCTGACGTCGATCCTCTCGACCCTCGCGAAGAACACGTTTTGTGTGTTCACGTAGTAGTGCCCTTCGAGCAGTCCACCAGCCCATGCGGGCGGCTTTGCGCCGGGAGGTAGAGCGGATGTGGACGAAATGCCGGCGCCCAAATACGGATTGTCATGCCCGTACATGAACATTGGCAGTAGTTCGAGTTTCTTCAGGAAAAAGTCGCCAGCTACGCCAGCGCGATAGAACGGCTTGTTTCCCAAACCGACGAGCTGGAGGGTTGTCGTGCCTCCGCTTCCGTCCGGGGTCGTGCTTGTTTCGAAGAAGGTAGGTCTTTCCCCAATAATGGCAAAGGCCCCAATTCGCTGCAGACCGAGACTGCCTGCGTTGAAGGCTTGGCTGAAAGCAAGATTGACGTCGTATCCCCGGTTTGCCGGCGTTCCAAAGCCGCTGACAAAACCGGGGTTGCCGTCGTTGCTGCTCAGCACCGAGACCGAATATCTCGTGTAGCTATTCTTGGAATGTCCTGCCAGCTCAATTCCAAGCTGATTGTCTCCGTAACCGAAGTCGTTAACCGTTCCCGGAACGTCATAGTGATACGACTGGTAGAGACCCCCGTTCCCCGAGAGAAACAGGAATCGCTTTTCGGAGATTAGGTTGTCGAGCTCGAACTTTCCGAACTTGAAATTGAACCAGGAGTTCCCTTTGATGTTGTCGAAGCGAACCCATGCGGCTTCGAAGTGCCACGAAGCGTTCTGATCCGAAGAAGGCAAAAGAACAAACGAAATGTTCTTGTAGAGCGTTCCGGCCGACCAAAGGTCCATTCCGGAAAGGTCGAAGCCATTCTGCTGCACCTTGCCCGCGACGAGTGTCGAACCAGGTCCACCGCCGGGAATCGAGTCGATCGCTAAGTTGTCCGTGCTCTCTCGATGCCACTGAGGGGTAATTCGGAATGTGATTGGGAAATAGGATGGGTTCTGCCAGATCGGAGAATCGCGCTCGTTACCCAGCTGATAGCCGTTGTCGCGGAACACCTGGCCGAAATTGTTCAACTCCGGCCATGCGGTATGACACGCCGAACACGGCAATCCATACTTTCTCGCGAATGCCGGAATGGCTCGAACGTGGACACTGGGTAGCGGCGCCGCTTGTGCCGACGGGGCGTTTCGATTGAACGCCGCCAAGAACAAAAGACATGGGACACAAAAAGCGCTGATCAGCGACCATCGCAGAGCAATTGCTCCTATCGGAAATCTCCTAGGCATACACCCTCCTGCACGAACTCAGAGATGGCTTGCGGGAATCCCAGACGAACAATTCACGAGCAGAGACTCGTGAACCTTCGCGGTAGAGACGAGTAGCGAACGAGCCGAAATTGAAAAGTTGTCGCCTGAATCGGGAGTCAAGCATTCGAAAAACTGCCCCCAAGAATTCAAAAAACGACCGGAACATACTCTGGGCGCATTAAGAATGCAAGTACAAAAATTAATGTATCTTTACTTTCGAGCGACATTTGAGTCCTATTACGCGGATTTCTATGGTCAATTCTGACATTCGACTCCGTTCTGGCGAGATATCCATTAACTTTTGGATTGACTGCTTAAGGTAAGGAGGTGTATCAGTTTCAGCTGTCTTCCTATGCGCGAAGCCATAGAGTTCGTACCGACGATTAGGGGTACACGACGACAAGCTCTAAGACCACTGGGGTTCAAGCGCCCTTGATTCAAAGACCATTTTCGCCTTTGGTTCTTATTACCATCCAAAGCTCCGGCATCTTAGCCGGGGCGTTGCTGCTCTTCACCCTCCTTCAACTGCCCACGAACGTCGCCTTCGCGAGTAAGGACAAGAACGACAGTGCAGGTATGGGCTTCGCTGTTGAACTGCCTTACGCTGAGGCGGATGTCGCATCCATCGTCCAATCGGTCGTCGAGGATCACATCATTCGTGGCACCTATGTCTACGAACGTGAAAAGATCTTGAACGACGCCGTTTCCGCAAATTCGTCAAGTTCCTTTGGCTCCTGGCGAGGCCCAGGCCGGGCATTCTACAAAGTCCGCAAAGATGCCCTCGCTCCACGCAATTTCAAAGACAGTGCCGACATCGGTGCAATCACTGTTCGATATATCGTTCACGGCACCTCTACCAACAGCACCCATCTAGAAATTTTGGCAGTCTTCGTTGAAGACGGCACCAAGCGAGTTCATCCATCAAATATCTCCGTAGAATCTGCCGAGTTCACTGAAATCCAGAACCAATTGCAAACGCTTCAGAGAGATCGTCAAAGAAGCGAATCGATGCAAGCCGATAAGCGACGCGAAGAAGAGCAGGCAGCGATGGCCGCGAAGCAAGCCAGCGAAGAATCGGCAGCGTATGAAGCCGTCGAATCGTCTGTAAGTTCGCTCCAGAAGCGGGCAAGCGAGCTCCAACGAACACTGGAGGTTCGCGTTCAGTATCCAAACGCGGAGTTGAAGGCCGCGCCGTTCCACAGCGCAACAAGCCTCGCAAAGCTGCCGTTGAGTTCCGACGTCCTCGTCGAAATCGTTACCACATATTGGTATGGCGTCGAAACAGTGGATGGACGTCGGGGATGGTTGCGTCGCGATCAGGTTGGGACACTGCCGTGACAAGAATTTGCTCGCATCAGAACGCGCGGAAAATTCAGAAGTGGCTCGCCTTTTTCCTTTTTTGTCTTTCCGTTTTAGATCCTGTGAAGGCGCAGCAATCCGTCAACCAACGCAGCTTTTTCGCCACTTCCTCCGAGATAGGCGGCGCCCTCGTGAAAATCGGTGCGACGAGCAAAGGTCGGCTTCCCACTCTCGACGGGTTCGTTCATCAGCCGGATCAACCCATCGAGCGATATAGTAAGGGCTACTTCGAGTGCACGTTCCAGCTCTTGCCGCCGGTCGATGGCTCCATCACCGTCCGTGTTGCGGCCAAGGTCAGCGCCTGGTACACGGATCCCGATCCTGCGCAGTCTGGTTACCGCATCCTCTCTTCGAACGGCCGCTTGGAGTCCGATGCGCTCGACCGCCTCGCTGAAGTCCTCCCCTCAACCGCCAGCGATGGAAAGCCTGCCCGCTTGCCCGCCCCATCGCAGTTGTCCACCTCACCGACGTACACGTATCACTCGGCTCCGACTCCTTCGACTTCGCTCGATCTGAATACGCACTCGTCCTCGCTACCCTATTCCAGCAGGCCGGTTACGCCCGGCCCTGAGTCGGTTTCGCACCTCGACAACTTGAAGTCGAATCGTGCCGCCGACGAGAAAAAGATCGCTGAATTGAAGGCTTACGTCGGCAACATGGAGGAGATTCAGCGCAATCAAGCGCATCCCAACGATCTGGCCGCCATCAAAAAATCCAGAACCGCGGTCTACGCGAAACCCTCCGAATCCGCCACGGTTCTGATGCATGCGGATGCGCAAGACGAGTTCCAGGTTCTTGGCCTCGACGGACCTTGGGTTCACATTCAAATTTCCGGAGCGTCCCGAGGGTGGATTCAACGCGCGCAACTAGAGATGCCGCCAGGTTTCGCCCAAGCGCAAACTGCGGACGGTCCCGCCACTCCATCTACTCCTTTCAAAGTTTCCAAAGAAGAGACAGCATCTTTCCACGGTGATTGGGCGCGGCTGAAGGGTAAGTCAGTGCGGATCGAATGGATCGAACCGGCGACATCTTCGCTTCTTACCTCGCGCAAGGACAAACTTGCGTTTGCAAAGACCGTTTTTATTCAGGCTTCCGAAAAGCTTCCCGCATCACCACAACAACCTGAGGGCATCGTTGTTGTCTTCGACTCGGTCGATGGCGGCCAGATAGCCGCAGCTTTGCCGAGCGTACAGGCTCTAGCGAATCATAGCCTTTCTGACGCCGCTTTCTGGCATGAGTGCTCCATCGAACCAGCAGAATCTTTTTTCGATAAGACATCGCCGTAGAATTTCAAACGCTTCAGAGCCGCCTTCGTCAACAGATCCTCGCGACTGTCTTCAAAGAACCCGCAACCAAAGACTGCAACGTACCAAATGAGCGAGCAGCCCGATGGCAGCTCCGCCTAAAACCAACCACGCCGAGTCAATCGCCACCGGGTCAGCGCCACGGCCGAGATTGCTGCCATTCCCACCGTAGTGAAATCCACTATCGACGCTCTTCCAAGCTGCCAGCTCACATATGCCATCAGCGCGAGTGAACCGATGTTTACACCATCAAGAAACGCACCGGCCAATTTCGACCCGCGAATTCGTGAGATTAAAGGTCCGCTCGCCGCGACCAAGACAAACGCCGGCAAGAAAATTCCAACGGTTGCCACGACCGAATCCCGCATTCCACCCAGTAAATAACCAATGAAAGTTGCAGTGAACACCGGTCCTGGTGTGAGTTGTCCGATAGCGACAGCATCAACCAGCTGCGGATCCGTCATCCAGCCGCGATGCACCACGAGGTCCGCACGCAGAAACGCCAGCAAAATGTAGCCGCTCCCGAATACAACCGCTCCGATCTTCAGAAACACCAGAAACAGAGACCCGAGACTAAACGCACTCGCGCCAATCGCCGCAGTCGCAATCGAAGCTGTGGGAAAAGGCCAAGCCGCGAGACTCGGCCTCGATCCTCGCAAATGGATCAAAACTGCGACGCTCCCGGCGATCAGCAACAACAATAGGGGATGCAAACCAAGAAATGCTGTCACTGAGGCAAATATAGACTGAGGTACCAATTCTTCACCGGTGTGCGCCCCAACCCCCAGAGCGCCTGCAACACAATTGCAATCACAACCGGCTTCACGGCGTACAGAATCGCCGAAACCGCCGGAAGCGCACCGAATCGGACGTAAAGGCACGCGAGCGCCCCGACAATGATCGCTGCTGGCAAGATGAAGCACCAACCCGCCACAAGCAACCCGGTCCATCCGCCCCGCAAATACCCAATGTGTATCGCCAGTTCGCTCGAACTCGGCCCCGGGATGAGGCTGCTCGCTCCGGGCAAGTCTAGAAATGATTCGCGTGAGAGCCATCGGCGCCGGCGGACAAGCTCGTCTTCCATGATCGCAATGTGAGCCGCCGGTCCGCCAAACGCCGTCAATCCCAGCCGCAGAAAAAACGCCGCAAGCTCGCGCCGCGACGTCCGCGGCGCGGTCGTATCATTGGTGACCTCCGGCTCTGGCGCAGTCGCATCAGCCATCGTCGCGTGACTCGCTCTCAAACGCTCAAGCGTGATCAAACAGCGTCATGAATCCGAAATCCATGTGCAGTTGTTGGTGGCAATGAAAAAGCGTCATGCCAGGATTGTCGGCCACGAAATCTACCTCCGCCTCCTGGTCACCACCAAGCATTACCACATCCTTCATCACGCCCGCCGTGGGCTTTCCTGCCAGACTCGTCAATTCAAAACTGTGCCGATGCAAATGGATCGGATGAATATCGTCGCTCGCTTTCGCATCTTGATCCGATAGCGCTTGCCCTGCTTCAAGTGAAACGACGCTTGCCCGAGCCCTTCGCGCATCGGATACGCGAGGCCGTTGATCGTCCACCGATTGAACCCTTCCTCAGCCGCATTCTCTTTCGCAAACCTCATTTCAATAACCTCGTCCGGCACCAAAGCGACCGCATGCGCTTTTGCATTGCCAAATCTCGCGTAACTCCACTTGAAGGCGGCTGGCGCCGCCCACTGGGGCCTTCCGATGCGCCCCGCATACTCAACAACAATACCCATGCCGTGCCCACGATCTCCGTCGTCCAGATCGCCCAGTATCCAGATGCCGGGATGAGTCATCTGCATAATCGCCGAAATCCGCTCCGCAGTGCCAATCCACAGCACAGGCACACGCGCTGGATTCGGTACCGGGTTCCCATCCAGCGCTACCACCTCAAACGAATGTCCCGGCAAGGACAGACTTCGAATTTCTGTCGCGCTCCCGTTCAACACGTGAAACAGCACGCGTTCGCCTTGTTTCACGCGGATCGGCTCTCCGTGCCCAAGCATGCGGCCGTTGATCGTGAACGACCGGTAGCCGACCTCATATCCGTGCGGCATGTCCTTGGTGAGGGATTCCTTCATCGACTTTTCGCCGTGTCTTTCAGTTCCGCATTCGCCGCGCCGGTGACAGAAAATCCTGTGCCATATCGCCGCCGCGGCTAAGGGTGGGCTCGAATTCTTTCAGAACCACGAATATTTCGCGGTCATACGCGCCCGGCTCTCGCGCAGTTTCGATGTAAACAGGACCGACCTGGCCGCCATACTCCCCGCGGCCAGATTTGCTCCCGCTCGATTGTGCGTATGATAAAAGCGAAGACCCGCCGGCCCGGGCGTGAAAACGACTCGCCGTTTCCCATGCGCCGCAACAAACGGCGTGCCCTCTTCCGCCGAGCCGTCCACATCGACTCCGACTCTTTGCCCGTGCCAGTGGAGCTGCTCCGGCGTGTCGGTGTCATTGAAAACGTCCACAGTAGTCGCGCGACCCTCGCGAAACCTTAGCAGTGGACCAGGAAATTGCCCGTTGTAAGTAATCGCTGAAATGATTCTCTTCGGCGCGGTCTCAATCGCCGCATTCTTGATGTGCAGCGTGTAGTCCGCCGCTTGCTCTTGTGCCGCGACAACCGATCCGGCCGCGCTCTCGAAAGACAGGCCCAGCCCAGCGAGCGCAACGCCCCCAGAAACAAATTCCCGTGGCGAAATACGCGTCGTGCTCATCAAATTTCTCCCGTCTACGCGCCCTCTCGATCTAATGCGTGCGAGGATTCAGATCGCGCGACAACATCAATTTCAGCGTCAACCTGTCAGCGCCGCCGCTCCACCCAACACCGACGCCGGTCTCCACATTCAATAATCCGCCCTTCCAATCCACTGAGGCCCAGGTCTCGTGAAATTGTTGGTTTTGCGGTACGAAGTCGTGGAGTCGCCCGAAGCCATCGTACTCTTCGAGTGCGACGGCCCACCGATCGTTCAGGTTGTACGCGATCCTTCCGGCCGGATTGTATTCCAACCCCTTCACGCCGCCGGTGTAGTCCGTATCCAAAATCGGATTGTAGATGAGATCCCACCGGCCAAGATGAAATCCGACGATCGGTCGAAACTCCGAAGTGATTCGTCTTGATTCCCAGTAAAGGGCGTTCACACTGAATTCGAAGTTCAACCCGTAAAAGAATTTGTGATCGTGTGCGTGCGGCCGAACAAATAGCTCACGAATCTTAAAACCGTTGATCGTTGCGTCGTGATTTCCCGAATAGAAGGTGTACACCGGTAAGTACAGGCCTTGCTCAAACCACGGCTTCACGCCGTACGCCCACTCCGCCGCGCCGTTGACCGAATCGTTTGCGACAATCGCATTCGGAAACTCGGGAACGGTTCGCCCAATCGGCGTGAAATTGATGTGAACCATCAGATTGAAAACACCCGGCTCAGCAATCTCCGCGTCGTAAACCTGAATTTCGTCTGTTTGCGCGTGTGCGCTCGGAGACATTGCTGCGAGCACGAACCCTACACTCACCAGGCGGGCGCTTCTGAGTACTCTCCAGAGAAATTCCAATTGAATCCTCTACGCTAACGAACCGCCAAGCTCCGTCCCGTCCTCCAGCTCAACCTGATCAAGCAACCTTATAAATTCGATCGGCGCGCCTTGCTGATAATAGGGCACGGCGTGCCACACACTGGTCGTTCGGGCTTATTTCTCTAATTTCTGCGTACCTGCTAGTCTACTTCCACATGAACGGTCGGCTTCACTTTCAGCAACCAGTTGCTGGGATCTTTGATGCCCCACTGTATGTAAGGTACGTCGAACTTCGCCAATCCTTTCCATGATGAGTGAATCACGGTTTCTGTATCTATAGTGGTTTAGGGTCGCTGTCACACTCTAGCCCGATGATAGAATATAAATGAACGTGCAAATTGGGATTCCAATCCAACGGAAACTGCGCGTTTTCGCGCTTTTGGTGTTTAGTGTTTTTGTAGACGTCGGAGTTTCAACTACAGCTGGAAAACAGGCCGTATCGCAGTCGGTCGAACCAGAAAGGGGGCCTAAACCTCCTTGTAGTACCGAAGTTAACCCGTCCTACCCTGAGCTGGACCAGCCAGTCGCCACCAAGCCCTGGAGCGCGGCCGACCTTGGCCGCGACTGGGAACCTCCGACATGTCTGGGTTGGGACTCAAACGGGTTTACAACTCTCGTGACGACAGTGGCGACATTTCGCTTTCAAGGGGATGAATCCGGACTTCTGCACAGTTTCGGAGCCATCTCGCAATGGAAAGGCTTACGGTATTGGTCCGTAACGCACAAACAATGGAGAACATTGATTACCGATGGCTATGCGCTCTCAGCACCGCAAGGCGGCCAACGTCGTGCCGACTTTACGGCGAGTGAAATGGTGCAGGAAAATGTTCTCTACTTCGTGCAAGAGAACAATCTGACTGGCAAAGGCATGTATCGCATGCAGATCGTGCGAGCTTCAAATGATCACATCGAAATAAAAGTTGATAACGTAAGTGCTCTCCGATACTTGCTCGTGCCCGTATTGCACACAGGTGATCTTCAGTCCGTCTATTTCCTAGACCGGGAATCCGGAGACAACTGGCACTATTACAGCATCGTTCGGACCGGCAAGAGTGCGACTCGGTTGCTTGCAGGAAACGAGTCGTCCGCAATTAATCGAGCTGTTGCCGCGTACCGCCATATCGTCGGCATCCCCGATATCACAGAGCCGCCGGCAGCTAGGTAATGCTCCTCAGGAAAGCGGCCCCTGTTTCCCTTGAGCGCGAATAATTTCTTAAATCTAGGAGCGACTATGAGTTTCGCTGTGCTATGAGGTTTGCTTGCTCTTCAATTTCCTAGTGGGGTGTTACAACGAACCGGGCGTCAGAACAATGACGGGCGGGCGGAACCGCCGAGCAGGGACGTGTTCATGTTGGCGATTGTGTGCTGGCCTTCGGGGCCACCCCAGGCATACATCAGCGTAACCATGGGAAATGCGCCGGCGCGAAGAGTGAGACCCGCGGCGAAGCTGTGCTTGAAGTCACTGAAATCGACGTCACTGCGCGTTAGTGCGACCTTGCCTTGATCGGCCATAAATTTGGCACCGAACGGGCCCCATATGGAGTGCTCGAAATTTTCTTGCAATAGAAAGATGTTGGGCGCGCGAAAACGATAATCCTGATAGCTCCCTAGCGCGAGGCTGCTGTCGATATCCTGCCCTCCAAGAGTTGGCTGGAAGTAAAAGGGGACGGCGCTTGTGGCGGAATTTATGGATTCGGAAATGAACAGCCGCATTCCGAGCGAGCCATTCAGATTCCGTGTGCGTGGTATTGGCGGGCACGCATCCTCTCTTGAGGCAGCACAGGAATCGGGACCAAGGTTGTTGGAACTCGAGGTCAGATTGGTATGGCCGTAGAGGTAGTAGGTGTGATTGAGGTCGAGCGTCCATCGAAGAAAAGAACTGTGCGAATCGGACGGCGCGAAGAATTGCTGAAATTTTCCCATGTAGTTGAGTTCGAAGTTTCCGAAGACGGGCTTGATGCGCAAGCCTTCGCCCAGCTGAAAGAATCCGGGTTGATTTGTCAGCCCGGGCGCGATCGCGTCGGTGAAGAAAGTTTCAATCGAGGGCGCGGACTGGTTGTGATTCCCGCGGATATCGACAAAGCGACCGTTGATTTCGCCCAACAGAGCGAGATTTAGTTTGCGGATCGCCGACCACTCGTAGACGGGTTTGATCGCGCTGCCACCTATGATCGTTTGACTCATACCGAAGACAGATTTGTCAGCGAGGACCGTGTCATTTCCCAGGCCGAAGTAGTTGAGCTTATTGAGCGAGATGGACTGCGCGTAGATGTTGTAAACGGTGTAGGGGTGCGTGAAATTTTCTGATGCCTTTGGAAGCTGCTGCGGGGGTGTGCTTCCATCTGGCTGAGGCGTGATGACCTTGATTGGAGTTATTTTTGGATGCGGCGTGTGAACGATCGTCATGTACGCGCCTGCTCGCCAAGCGCCAGTGGTCGCGCCAACGGCGTCGGCGTCCCAACTCAGTCGCCAGTTGTCCGTGTTCTTGGACCAGACAAACGCAGCCCCGAAACCGAAGCCGTTCTGCGGAGGCATGCTGCCGGCCGCGATGTGAAACGGGTGATCGGTAAAGAGCGTGTAAGCGCAGCTGGGGATGGCCTTTAAGTCGAAGCTACACGCGTCGGAGACGCGCTCGCCTTCGCGACGAACTTCGGCCTGGAGTTGGGATTCCTGAGCGGACGCGAACCGCGGCGCAAATAGCGCCACCAGCATCGCGATGCATCGCAAATATTGTTTCAAGCGAGCCTCCTATTTGGGTTTTCGGCTCTTTTTCCCACTCGCATTTCCGGGACTCTTGCGCTTCTTCGGTGGTTTGGGATTGCGCTTGGGGGCACGTTTGCCTTTGGATCGATCGGCATCGGCGTTCGCGTGGGCGGCATGGATAGCCTCAGTCACTTCACGGATGTATCGTGCGGCTTCGCCTTCGGTGCGAATCGCGTGCGTGTAAATTGTGGTGCGATAGCGCAAAGGCAGGCGGCGCTCGGCGTGCTGCAAGTGCTCGACCTGAGCCAGTAGCAGCGCGTTTGCGACTCGATCGGGATTCATCGATTTCCGAGACGGCCCCGGAACGTGAATAACGGTCATGTTGTTGGCTCCATGTTGCGTTGCAGCGTCATCTTAAACACCGAACTCTGGACAATCGGTACGCATGACATCGAGAGAGAGAAGATTGCGAGCGGGATCGACGGCGGCGCTGTTCGGTTCGATGAATACGTCGGCATTTTTTTCGCGAGGCGATATTTGCCAATCGTCGGCCGAGAAAAATTTGGAGATCGTGGCGGGAATCGACGCGTGATCGAAAATTCTGTCCACTACAGTGTTTTTCGGAATCCATGGCGAAATCAAAATGGCGGGAACGCGAACGCCGAGACGATCGAACTTGAATTCCATTCCGGTGCCGGTGCTGTTTGCCGGCGCACTAAACCTATCGGGCGTGCATGCGGGCGGCTTGACGTGATCGAAAATGCCGCCGTGCTCGTCGTAGAGAACGAGTAGTGCCGTGGAAGCCCACAGCGCGGGATTTTTCTTGATGCGCATGTAGACCTCGGCGATCAATAGCTCGCCGGCCTGAACGTCGTGGTCCGGGTGTTGATCGCTGGCGACTTGCTCGCCGCCGTCGGTTTCGTGATCGTTGTAGTTTGGTTCGACGAAGGAATAGTCGGGAAGATTTCCTTTGTCGCAGTCCTGGAGAAACTGCTGGTAGGTGCCGAACAGTTGCGGTTGATTCTGGAGAAGGTTCACGACTTCCATGGTCGAGCTGGTCGTGTCGTAGTAATAGACTTTTGCGGTGCGCTGCTGGGGAGTGTTGTTGATGAGACGGGTGTAGATGCTCTTGATCGGCTCGATCACGTCGAAGGGATTCATGTCGACGCGGCCGAATGAAGTGCCGTAGTGGGCGAAGGCACGATTGCAGATGGTGGGTCCGGGAATCGAGGCAAACCATCGATTGAAGACCGCGAACTCGAGTGCCAGCGTCGTCAGAACGGGCAGATTCTCTCGCGTGAAGTAGTACATGATTTTCTGGGAGTGGGAGACGTCGCGCCGTTGGTTGAAATAACTCTTGATGAAGCCTTGCATCGTGGCGGCGCGATCAGCAGCAGTACTGCCGCCGAAGATTTGCAGGTCGACGGCAGGAAAGTGATGGTCGGGGTCGGGATCGAGCTGGCCTTGAAAATCCGCGAGGGGTTGCGGGTTGATCGGCTTGCCGGTTGTGTCGGAGTTGCTCATTTGAGCGGTAACGCCGTCGATGCGCGGGTCAACCGCTTTGAGAGAACCGAGCATGTGGTCGAACGAGCGGTTCTCCATCATGAGCACAACGATGTGCTTGAGTTGATTCAGGCCTTGGGACATGGAGCCAATTCTCCTATTTGCAGCCGAATACGGGTATTTCAGGCAGCATCGACGAGAAGATGCTGCGTTGATGTGACGTTGACGTCCGACACACGAAATGAGAGCTGGGAGCGACGGTAGTTCGGCGGTAGGAGATTGTCAAGTAACAATAATGCAACTGCGAAGTCGCGGTGAAATCGAGCTTTTGTGGAGCGCGGTTGAGGTTTTGTCGACAACTCGCCGGAGCGTTTGTTGCGGCGCTATTCGGGGTCGGTGTCGTTGCGCCTTAACTCAGGGCGTAAAGGAAGCGCTCCACGAAGCGCTAAATACTTTCGTCCACACGCTTTAAAAACAATCGTCCAACAACAAGCACGACTTGATTTGACGTGTAAGCGGCAGCGAACAAAGCATCTAGTGTTTTTCAGGGTGCTGCTTTGCAAGCAGGGGGTCGGTTCCGAGCCTGCAGACGGACGTCGGCTGCTTCGTCTGGTTGAAGGAAAGCCTGAGGAGACGTCAAAGCTGATGAGTAAGAACTGGGCAGGAAAATTTAGCACACCGCCGATTTGAATCCCTCATTGATTGGGTCTCAAATTATTCAAACACTCTCTCAGGAAGAAGTGGGGTCCAACCTGGGGTCCAACTTGCCCGTTTTCGGGGCTCAATTTCGGGTTTAAACGGCGCAGAATCAACGTTCGTCTGAAAATTAACAGCCGAATGCTCTACCATTGAGCTACCGGGGAAGCGTGTGAGGCGGGACCGTCTCGATCCGCTGGCGAAATCAGTCTAACGAACCGCGGCGCGCAGTGTCAACGGAACTGCCGGAGCAGCCTGTTGTGCGAATCGTTGTAACTCTCCGTAAGTTGCTGAAATCAAAACGCGAAATCACTCTCTCCAAGACAACGAAACGGTGCTCTCGACGGATCCTCGATCTTGAGGCGCCACTGCATTCCCGCAATTCTTTGCGTTTGACGGCGCTTCGCCGCGCGGACTACAGTTCCCTGCTTTTCCGGGGAACAACCGTTTGCTCGAGCGTCTATTCCATCTTCGCGAAAACAATGCCACTGTCCGCGTCGAACTTCTCGCCGGCCTGACGACTTTCATGACCATGGCGTACGTCGTCGTGGTCAATCCGCGCATTCTTTCCGAAGCGGGAATGCCGGTTGAAGGTGTGCTCTTCGCAACCTGCCTCTCGTCGGCGGTCGCCACCTTAATCATGGGTTTGTGGGCCAACTATCCGATCGCCCTCGCGCCCGGAATGTCGTTAAACGCATACTTCACGTATTCGATCGTGATCGGGCGCGGCATTCCCTGGCAGACCGTGCTCGGAGTTGTTTTCCTCTCAGGCGTGCTTTTTCTCCTTCTCACTCTGACCAGCATCCGCGAGCAAATCGTCAACGGGATCCCCGACTGCTTGAAGCACGGCACCGCCGCGGGTATCGGCCTCTTCATCGCGTTCATCGGACTGCGCAACGCGAAGATCATCGTCGCGAATCCGGCGACGTTTGTCGGCTTTGGCCGCGTCTCCGACCCGCAAGTCATTCTCGCAGCCGTAGGTCTGGTGCTCATCGCGATTCTGTTGGCGCGCAAAGTTGGGAGTGGCATCCTGCTCGGCATCCTGGCGATCGCGCTCGCCGGTATCCCATTTGGGCTGACGCACCTGCCGGACCATCTATTCTCTCTGCCCCACCCTGGCGGCACTTTCATGAAGCTCGATTTACGCGCCGCGGCGAAAATCGGATTGGGCGAACTCATCTTCGTATTTTTCTTCGTCGATTTATTCGACAACGTCGGCACGCTGGTCGGCGTCTGCGAACAGGGAAACTTTCTGCGCGACGGCAAACTGCCTCGAGCCAGCCGAGCACTGCTCGCCGATGCGTTTGGAACCATCGTCGGGGCTGTAGCGGGAACATCAACCGTAACCAGCTACATCGAAAGCGCGGCCGGTGTCGCCGCCGGGGCTCGCACGGGCTTGGGCAATTTGGTGGTTGCCGCCGGTTTCGGAATCGCGATGTTCTGCGCACCGGTCGTGGCGGCCATCCCGTCGTACGCTACGGCGCCGGCGTTGATACTGGTTGGCGCGCTCATGTGCGGCTCCGTCGCCCGGGTGCGTTGGGACGATTTCACCGAAGCATTTCCGGCGTTCCTGACGCTGGTCGCTACGCCTCTGACTTTTAGTATCGCAACTGGCCTCAGCTTGGGCCTGCTTTCCTTCACACTGATCAAGGTCGGCACCGGTAAGTATCGTGATATCAGCCCTTTAATATGGGTACTGTCAGTACTGTTCCTTTTGCGCTATGTTTTCCTAGGGTCAGAATAAGCCACAAT
>DATBAX010000013.1:0-6716 GCA_036271275.1 Terriglobales bacterium | reverse complement strand
CGTCTGTTTCTTGTGTTTGCCCTGCACATCAGCTTTGCCGCGAATCGTCTCTCGATACGGCACCTTGGGCGCATGCAAAATCACTTCTGTGTGATAACGCTTCTTCATCTTCGAAACCACAACTTCAATATGCTGTTGTCCCGTGCCCGCAATGAGAAATTCCTTGGTCTGCGGATCGCGGAAAAATCGCAGCATGGCATCTTCTTCCATCAGCTTGTGGATACCCGGCCCCAGCTTGTCTTCGTCTGCCCGGCTTTTCGGCTCGATCGCAAACGTGATCGCCGGCTTCGGCAGTTTCACTCGCGGATATTGAATCGGGGCAGACTTATCCCCCAGCGTGTCGCCGGTAAGCGTGTCTTTCAATTTCGATACGGCTCCAATGTCTCCAGCATGCAACTCATTTACAGGGACGGTGGTTTTCCCTTGCAGAATGGAAATATGCGCCAGCTTCTCCGCCGACCCGCGCGAGAAATTCTGCACCGTCGATTCATTTTTCAATACCCCAGAAAATACCTTGAAATAAGAAATTCGCCCGGCAAACGCATCCGAAACTGTTTTGAACACATACAACGATACCGGCTCCGCGTCGGTCTCATGCCGTTTCGGGGCCTCGCCATTACTCGATGCCGTCGGCTCCCCCTGCACCCACTCATGCTCCGACGGCGCCGGCGTGTAGTCGACAATAAAGTCCATCACCCGGTCAGCGCCAATATTTCCCAGACCCGAGCCAAAAATTACCGGAAAAATCTTGTCCTCGCGAATCGCATTGTGCAGCGCCGGTATCAGGTCTTCTTCCGGGATGGTTCCCTTCTCAAAGAATTCCTCCATCAGCGCATCGTCGCCTTCAGCGACAATCTCCACCAGCTTTTCGTGCGCTTCCTGCGCCCGCTCTTTCAAGTCCGCCGGAATTTCGGTTTCTTTCCCTTTGCCGTCTCCTCCGAGCGAGTAGGTGTAAGCCTTCATGCGCACCAGATCGATCACACCGCTGAAATTCTTTTCTTTCCCAATCGGCAACTCCAGCGGAATCACCGATCGCCCAAATGCATTGATCAACGACTCCAGCACCCGCTCCGCATCAGCATGGTCGCGATCCATGCGGCTGGCCACAATCAGGCGCGGCGTCTTGTATTCTTCGCAGTAATTCCAAACCCGCTCCGTCACCACTTCCACGCCGGCCACTCCATCAACGACAACAATGGCCGCATCGACAACCGGCAACACCAGCTTCGCCTCGTGCACAAACATGTTGAACCCAGGAGTATCCACAATATTGATTTTGGTTTTGCCCCACTCCGTGTAAGCCAGGCTGGCAGTCACCGACATTTTCCGCGCGATCTCTTCGTCGTCGTAATCGGTGATGGTCGAGCCGTCATCGACCCGGCCCAGGCGCTGGGTCGCGCCCGCGGCGTACAGCATCGCTGAAACTAGAGAGGTTTTGCCGGCATGTCCGTGTCCGACAATTGCAACGTTGCGGATATTTGCGCCTTCATAAACTTTCACGGGTTCGCTCCTTAGAGGCTAAATGGACGCAAGGCCTAGGATGCTACCACCGGAGCAGGGGAAGGCTCAACCGGGAATCCTCACGCAAAATTCTGGCGGGCTGTGATAGGAATGAAGGCGAAATCATGGACCCTATCCAGCCCGTAAACACTCAATCGAAAGGAGTTTTCCTGACTGCCGAATGGCGGCATCTGGTGATGCTGAATTATGAGGTCGACCCCAGCCTGCTGCTGAAATTCGTTCCCGCCGGAACCGAACTGGATCGATGGAACGGAAAGTCCTTCCTGAGCCTGGTCGGATTCCGCTTTCTCCAGACAAAAGTATTGGGCATGCCCTTCCCGCTTCACCGCAACTTCGAAGAAGTCAATCTTCGCTTCTATGTGTGTCGTGAGCAAAATGGAGAAATCAAACGAGGTGTCGTCTTCATTCGCGAAATCGTTCCGCGCTGGGCAATCGCCACCATCGCGCGCACTTTCTATAACGAAAACTACATCGCGCTCCCCATGTCCCATCGAATCTCCTCGAAGAACAATGGAGAACTTGAAGTCGATTATTCATGGCAGTCGGGAACAATCCGAAACAAAATCGGTCTGACGGTCAACGGTTTGCCGGAGCTGCCAAAATCAGGTTCAGAAGAACAGTTCATCACGGAACACTATTGGGGATATACAGCCCGAAAAGACGGCGGCTGCTCCGAATATCAAGTCGCGCATCCAGCGTGGAAAGTATGGAGCGGCAAAAATATTGTTGTGGAAGGCGATATGGAAAATCTGTACGGCCGCGATATTGCCGCAATACTAAAGCATCCGCCAGCGTCAGCCTTTCTAGCCGATGGTTCCGCAGTCACCGTATCTCGCGGACGAAAGTTATAGAAACCAAAATGACGGGATCTGCCAGGCCGCTGTCCAACTATTTTCCAAAAAAGATCCGCGAGAATCCGCGCAAATCCGTGGCCAGCCGCTGCCCGCCCATGTATCATCCCGATAAATGTTAGGCAACCGCACCGCCGAACAATGGGTCGCGCAATATTCCACCAGCCATCAGCACCCGATCAATCGCATCTGCCACACCTTGGGCATCCCACTCATCATTTTTTCGCTCGCCCTCTTCCTCCTCAGCATTTTCCTGCATCGAATGTGGGTCTGCGCCGCCGTTCTGTTTGCAATTGGATGGATTCTCCAATTCATCGGCCACGCTTTCGAGCATAAAGCACCCGAGTTCTTTCACGACTGGCGCTTTCTCTTCGTAGGCGTCCGCTGGTGGTGGGCGAAAATAAAAGGTAAGGCCTAAGGAGAATCATGTTTCCGCAACTCACCCGCTTCACCGCCCTGGGACTTCTTCTTCTCCGTCTCATGGTTGCACTGGTTTTCGCTGCCAGCGGCGTCAGTGATCTCAAGAATCCCGCAACTCGCTGCAAAGCCATCGGGATGAGTAAGGCCTTCACGATTTTCCTGGGCATCGCCGAAGTCGCGGGTAGCCTGGGTTTGGTCTTCGGGGTGCTCACTCAACTGGCAGCAATCGGCTTGATTCTCATCATGCTTGGCGCCATCCAAAAGAAAATTTTCGTTTGGAAAATCGGCTTTTGGGGTGAAAAAGATTTCGGCTGGCACTATGAATTGATGCTTGTCCTCATGCTCCTGGTGATCCTTTTCACCGACGGCGGCGCTTATGTGCTCAAGCCTTAACCGCGGCCAGCAATAGAACCGGTTTCCTTTTCTTCTACAGTCGCGGATGAAGGCGATACCCCCGGTTCAAAACCGGACCTCAACTTGCACAGTCCTCCTCCATCACATATGCTTTTGTTCTCATGCATCGTCTGACCGCCAGGTTATTGCTGGTCCTGCTGTTGGTGAGCATCATGGCTCCCGCAGCGCTGGCGACGACTGCGCCACTCCCACACGCCTGCTGTCTGCGGATGAAGCGCGACTGCACCGCTGCCCCGCATGGTCTGGAATTTCAAGCGGCGCCAACCTGCTGCAATCGCGATTGCTGCCGTCCATTAACAATTTCGCAGTGGGGAGAGAATCCCCAATCCAGCGCAGCCACCGTTATTCCGGCAGCAACAACTTTGCTTTCAGCTCGATCCTTCATCCATCACAACGACGCCGGCAGCACCGCTAATTCCGGCCGAGCCCCGCCGAAATTCTCCATCGCCTAATTCATCTAAGAATCAGCTCCGGAAGGCTCGCCCTGAGCGAAGCCGAAGGAAGCGACTAAGCTTAGCCCAGGACGACAGACCTGGGTAGCCGCGAAACGTGACCACGCGCCCAAAGGCGCAACTGTCCCGTTCGCAGGAGATCTCATGACGCGCGCTTTTCTATGCGGGATATTATTTCTCGCCACCGCCGCCACCGCTACCATCTTCGGGTCGGTCGAAGGCCTGATCCACGACCCCCAGCACCGCCCCATCCAAAACGCTCAAGTCACTCTCCACGCCGAAAATTCCGAGTGGAACAAAGTCCTCACCAGCGACGCCGCCGGCGAATTTCGTTTCGACAACGTCCCGCTAGGCGAATACAACGTCACGGTTGAAGCCTCAGGCTTCGGCCCAAAACAAGAAAAGCTCACGCTCACCTCAGGCCGTAACGCGCGCCTGCATTTCTCTCTGAGCGTCGCTCAGAATAAAGAAGTAGTCGAAGTCACCGACATCCCCCCAACGGTCAATCCGGAATCGTCCACAACTTCCAACGTCGTGAGCCGCGAGCAAATCGCCAACACTCCCGGCGCCGATCAAACCAACAGCCTCGCGATGATCACGAATTACACTCCGGGCGCGTACATGGTCCACGACCAACTCCACGTCCGCGGCGGACATCAAGTTTCCTGGCTGATCGACGGCGTCCCCGTCCCCAACACCAATATCGCTTCCAACGTCGGTCCGCAATTTGATCCCAAGGACATCGACTATCTCGAAGTCCAGCGCGGCGGATTCAACGCCGAATATGGAGACCGCACCTACGGCGTTTTCAACGTAGTCACGCGCTCCGGATTCGAGCGCAACCGCGAAGCCGAGCTGGTCACCAGCTACGGAAATCCCAATGAGACCAACGACCAATTCAGCTTCGGCGATCACACCGAGCGGTTCGCCTACTACGGCAGCATCTCCGGCAATCGCACTGACTTGGGATTAGAAACTCCAACTCCCGAAGTCCTTCACGACGAAGGCGCAGGGCTCAGTGGATTCACTTCCCTGATCTTCAACAAAAGCCCGAATGACCAGCTACGCTTAATCGCGTCCGCACGCGGTGACCACTACCAGGTCCCCAACGATCCCGGCGGACAAGCTACAGGCATCCGCGACGTAGAAAACGAACGCGACGACTTCGCGAATTTCTCCTGGCTGCACACCGAGCCGAACGGCGTGGTCCTAACCGTATCGCCGTTCTATCATTTCAATCGCGCACACTACACCGGAGAGTACATCGGCCAACCGAGTCCAGAGGTTGTGGTTCCCCAGGACGATCGCGGCTCCAATTACATAGGCGGCGTAGTTTCGCTGGCCATCAATCGCGGCAAACACGATGCCCGCGCGGGAATACAGGTTTTCGGCGCGCGCGACAATCAACTCTTCGGACTCGTCACCAGCGACGGCAGCAATCCCCCGCTCAACCAGCGTGAAGAGATTTGGGGAAATGTAGAGACGCTATATTTTGAAGATCAATACAAAGTAACAAGCTGGCTGACGCTGAACGGCGGAGTCCGCTTCACCCACTTCGGCAGCACCGTCAGCGAAAACTCCGCCGATCCTCGCATCGGCGCGGCGGTTCGAGTCCCGCACCTCAACTGGGTCTTCCGCGGATTCTACGGACGCTACTATCAAGCTCCGCCGCTACTCACAGTGAACGGTCCGTTGCTGGAACAAGCCGCGCAACAAGGTTTCGGATTCCTCCCGCTCCACGGTGAACGCGACGAGCAGCACGAAATCGGCGTCACCATTCCCTTCGCCGGATGGGCCCTCGACCTCTCCAACTTCCGCACCGGCGCCAGAAATTTCTTCGACCACGACGTACTCGGCAACTCCAACATTTTTTTCCCGTTAACTTTGGCGCACGCCCGCATCCGTGGCTCCGAAGCCACCATCAATTCCCCGATGGTCTTTCACCGCGCCCAATTCCATGCGGCCTATTCTCACCAGTACGCGGAATGGAGCGGAGGCGTCACCGGTGGTCTCATCAGCGACGATTCTTGCGAAGCAGTTCTCTGCTATCTCGATCACGACCAACGCAACACCCTCTCCACAGGATTCAACGTCTCACTGCCTTGGGAGGCGACGACAGCTTTCAACGTGAATTACGGTTCAGGTTTCGTAGATGGAGAAGGTCCCGAGCACCTGCCCTCTCACACAACCTATGATTTATCCCTCGGAAAATCCTTCGGCGAAAAATGGAGCATCCGCGCAACCGGCCTGAATCTTTCCAACCACCGCTATTTACTAGACAACAGCAACACCTTCGGCGGCACGCACTTCGTAAACCCAAGGGAGGTCTCAGTCCAACTAAAATACAGGTTCCGCTATTAGCAGCTCCCCAAAAGAAAATACTCTTCCCATCCGCATCCCCTTTGTCCTCCTGAGCGCAGAATCATCGTTCGCAACGCGAACGATGATTCGGAGTCGAAGGATCCCTACCGCACCACGAATTATTGCCCTCTTGGGATTTTTAAGATTTGAAGCTGGACACAATCGAAACTGTACGCCGACAGCACCGTGGAAGAGCCGCGGCTTCAGCCCGGCGTGAGGTCAAAAAGCATGAGAACGCAACGCAACCCCGGCCCCACTTCGATTACCGCCCCCAAATCCGTCACACCCCAGCCCCGGAAAGGGGCGACCCAACTTAGCCCAGGACGAAAAGCCCTGGGTCAGCGCTGTGCCCGCGCCACCGTGGAAGAGCCGCAGCCTCGGCTCGGCGTCTGCCCAAATGGCGCGACAACGCAACGCAGCCCCCAACTCAATTCCAGGCAACGGGGCAAAGACCCTCTACAAAACCAGCCCGAACGGGCGACCCAACTTAGCCCAGGACGAAAAGTCCTGGGTAACCCACCACAAAGCGATCACGCGCCCGCATGGGCGCCACGCATGTAAATCCCGGAAACGGCACCACCTCATGCCCATCCCGCGCCAACCGTCCCCAACATCTCGACTTCTACCGATTCTGTTCAATCGCCTCAAACTCCCGTCCACCCAAGCGCAAGCGGTTCTCGCATCACCGCCAACCTCT
>DATBAX010000012.1:0-5250 GCA_036271275.1 Terriglobales bacterium | reverse complement strand
CACCCAGATGCCGCGCTGGGCGGCCATTTTGATGACTTCCGTCTGGTCTTCCGGAGACATGACTGCGCCTGAAGGATTCGAGGGCGAATTCAGAATAATCAGCTTGGTGCGCGGCGTGATGAGGCGCTCGACCATCTGCGCAGTGATGCGAAAGTCTTGAGCTTCGTCAGTTTCGAGCAATACGCAGTTTCCGCCGGCGTAACGCACAATGTCTTTAAACGATACCCAGTAGGGGACAGGCAAAATTACTTCGTCACCGTGATCGACCAATACTTGAATGGCGTTGAAGAGAACGTGCTTGCCTCCAGTCGAGGCGATGGTTTCTTCGCGTTTGTATCCAGAGCCAAAATCCGCGGTGTGACGATTGATAATCGCGTCGCGCAATTCGATCGTTCCGCCGACTGCGGTGTAACGCGTGAAATTATTATTGATGGCGGCGATGGCAGCGTCTTTGATGTGCTGCGGCGTCGAGAAATGCGGCTCGCCGGCGGTGAGATCGACGACCTCAATGCCCTGCTGGCGGAGCTTTTCGGCCTCGGCGGCGGCGGCCATAGTAGCGGACGGTTCGATTCGGCCAATGCGTTCGGCGAGTTTCACTGCTGCGGGTGCTTCAGTTGCGGGAGTCATCTTCGTCTGCCTGCCTTTGTGTTTCTTGCGTGTTGTAATTTTATCGCGGGATCGAGCTTTTCTTTCAATCTTCGTTCGACCATCTCGGGGACCAAGCCTGCGACGGATCCTCCGAGCTGCGCGACTTCGCGCACCAGCCGCGAACTTAGATAAGAATATTGTTCCGCCGGCATCATGAAAACGGTTTCCAGTTCAGGATGCAATTTGCGATTCATCAGCGCCATTTGCAGTTCGTACTCGTAGTCGCTGATCGCCCGGATGCCGCGTAGAATTGCCGTCGCCTTTACCTGAATCGCATAGTCCACGGTAAGACCGTCGAAAGTTGCTACCCGAACGTTTCGGAAACCCTCAGTCATGGCTTCCAGCATGAGTTTTCGCTCGTTCAAACTGAAGACTGCATGCTTTTCCGGATTGCGCAAAATCGCGACGACCAGCTCGTCGAAAATCTTACTGCCTCGTTCGATGAGATCCAGGTGTCCGTGGGTCGGGGGATCGAACGAGCCGGGATAGATGGCAATGACCTTTTTCAATGGGCCTCACAGAGTGTAAAGCGTGAAAGGTGATTGTATTCGGCGGAGAAGAGGGAAGGCAAACCGGCGCGGCGGTCGGTTTGCAGTGTGGAAAACCCGGTGGTGCATGGGCCGCCGTGCAAGAGCGGGCTTTGCAAGCCCGCGTTTACAACCAAGACCGACTTACGCGGCGCTGAAGCGCCGCTCTTCCACGGTACTCGATGATTTAGATCAGCATGCCAAACCGCATTCTCTAATCCAAGGCTTCTGACCGCACGCCTGATACGAAGCGCCACGCGCCGAGTTCTCGGCCGCAAGTCGTTGGCTCCCAAGCACGGAAGTCAACGACTTGCGATTGTTTTATCGCCGGCCGACGTTCGCCTTGGCCGGTTCCGGGGCGGCGCTGGGCATCGTGGTTACGCGTGCTCCCGGCGTTACTGTGGGAGTCGCCGAACCAGCCTGCGCTGGCGGAACTGCTACTGGAGCGGTGCCGCTTGGGGTCAATCCCAGGCTTTTGCGCACTTCGGCGTCCAGTTTGGCGTAGGTGTCGCGGTTGTCTTTGAGGAACTGGCGGGCGTTTTCACGGCCCTGGCCGATGCGTTCGCCTTTGTAGCTGTACCAGGATCCGGATTTCTCCACCAGGTTATTGTTGGCGGCCAAGTCCAGCAAATCGCCTTCGCGTGAAATGCCTTCGCCGTACATGATGTCGAATTCGGCTTCGCGGAACGGGGCGGCGACTTTATTTTTGACCACTTTGACGCGGGTGCGGGAGCCGGTCATGACGTCGCCGTCTTTGATGGCAGCAATGCGGCGAATGTCGATACGGACCGACGAATAGAATTTCAGCGCGCGGCCGCCGGTGGTGGTCTCGGGATTGCCAAACATGACGCCGATCTTTTCGCGGATCTGATTGATGAAAATCAGGCAGGTGCGTGATTTCGATACTGTTCCGGTCAGCTTTCGCAGGGCTTGGGACATCAGGCGGGCTTGCAGGCCCATGTGGCTATCGCCCATCTCGCCATCGAGTTCGGCCTTGGGGACGAGCGCGGCTACGGAATCGACGACCAACACGTCAACTGCGCCGGAACGGACCAGAGTTTCGGTGATTTCCAAGGCCTGTTCGCCATAATCTGGCTGCGAGACTAAAAGATTGTCGACATCCACGCCGAGCTTTTTGGCGTAGGCAGGATCGAGTGCGTGTTCGGCGTCGACGAATGCGGCCAAGCCACCAGTTTTCTGCGCTTCTGCAATGACTTGCAGCGCGATGGTAGTTTTACCGGAAGATTCCGGGCCAAAGATTTCTACAACGCGTCCGCGCGGGAAGCCGCCAACGCCCAGGGCCGCGTCAAAGGAAATGGCGCCGGTGGCGATCACGGATATGGGGACAATTTCTTTCGATCCCAGCCGCATGATCGAACCCTTGCCAAATTGTTTTTCGATTGTTGCGAATGCCAGTTCGATTGCTTTGCTGCGTTCGTCCGCCATAAAGTGGGACTCCTTTTTATGATTGCAGTTGTGTTGAAGGTCGGATTATATAACGATGTTGTTAGCGAAGAAAAGGCGAATTTGTTAGAATTCGAAAATAAATGTTGAAAAGGTTCCAAAAGGGGAACATGGGATGCGATGCGGCGAGTCCTCTGGGAGGAGAATGTCGGTGGGTGGCGTCCCTGGAGGGCCTCGGTTTTTGCGTTCTGCCTGCCAGCACGGGTGCTGAGCTAATGAATTCCGTCGCTCCGCGAGAGAAGGGTTTAGGTCTTATCGCAAAGAACTTTACTGATTGCCACAACTACTCTGCAAAGACGTGTCCTGATGCGGTCATTTATGTGGATCTTACTTTTGCGAATTAAGGATCGAAACCGCGGAAACATCCATCGTGCGCTTACGGTTTTCCACCCAAATGAACGTGCTACAATTAGCCGCGTCTAGGCTGACTTTCTAGTGACCGAACGCCCGAGCGCATCCCCGAAATCATTGAAAGTGGACGATTCATCCGTGGCCCCGAATTCCCCGAAAACCGCGCCCGTCACCTACGCCGATGCTGGCGTGGACATCGACCGCGCTGCTCGCACCAAAAAGCGCATCAAGTATCTCGCGCATAAGACTTTTACCCGTGGCGTGCTGAGCGAAATTGGCGGGTTTGGCGGCCAGTTTGCCATCGACAAGGCAAAGTATCTCGATCCGGTGCTGGTTTCGAGCGTGGACGGCGTCGGCACCAAGCTCAAAGTTGCCTTCGAAATGAAGGTGCATCACACCATCGGCGCCGATCTGGTCAATCATTGCGTGAATGATATTGCGGTGCAAGGCGCCGCGCCCATGTTTTTCATGGATTACCTCGCCACCGGCGAACTCGAGCCGGAAGTTGCCGAGAAAGTTGTCGAGGGACTGGCCGAGGCCTGCAAACATAACGGATGCGCGTTAATCGGTGGAGAGACAGCCGAGATGCCAGGATTTTATCCTCCGGGCGAGTACGATTTGGCGGGATTTATCGTTGGCGTGGTTGAACGCGAAAAGATTATTACCGGCAAAACGGTCGAAGTCGGCGATGTGATTTTAGGCCTGGCTTCGAATGGCCTGCATACGAATGGGTATGCGCTGGCCCGCAAGCTTCTTTTTGAAATTGCCCACTACACGCCGGATTCTTACGTCAACGAATTAAAAGGTAAAGTCGGCAACGAGCTGATGAAGACGCACAAGAGCTATTGGCCAGCGATCAAGCGGCTGGTGGATGGCGAATGCGTTTCGGCGATGGCCCACATCACCGGCGGCGGCATCACCGACAATCTTCCGCGGGTATTGCCGCGCGGGGTCGCTGCCGTAATCGAAATGGGATCGTGGCCAGTGTTGCCGATCTTCGAACATTTGCAGAAGCTGGGGAACGTCCCAAAAGACGAAATGTTGCGGACGTTCAACATGGGCATTGGGATGTTATTGGTCGTCCCGTCGAAGAAGTTCAAGAAGGCTCAGACGGTGTTGGAGCGGGCCGGGGAAAAGGCGTTTACCGTGGGTAGGATTGTTAAGGGCGAGCGCAAGGTGATGTACACGTAGGATTCTGTTTAGGTTTCGTGGTGGTTGCGCCCAAGGGCGCGTGGTCTGGATGCGTTTCTACCCCGGACTTCCGTCCGGGGCTAAGATATGCCGCTCCTCCGGAGCTGGTTCTGTGGCGGCACATTCTGTTTTTTCTTCCCTGAGATTACCTCTTCAAGAGATCCACTGGCTCGCGCACATCCGTCACCCTCATATACTTCGCCAGCGCCGGATATTTTTTGGCGGCGGCTTCGTACATTGCGTAGGCAACGTTGCGATAGGAAGTGTGTCCTGCTGGGCCGGTGCGTAGTTCTGAGATGTAGACGACCTCCGCAAAGTCCATTTTGAAGAGGGTGCGCTTTTTGAAAGCCAACGGTATCGCGTACTGCGAGTTTTCTTCGGCTTCGTGGGAGGAGCTTGCCGCCAATTTTTCGACTGCTGCGGCTGTGCGTTGCATGATGGCGTCGTAGTACGGTTTGGCGCCGGCGGCTTCAAGTTCCAGCGGCGTGTCGTAGCCGTGGCGGGTGGTGAAGCCCTGGCCGATTTGGGTGCAGCGGCGATGGCGATGCATGTCGCGGAAGCCGCCGATGTCCATGAGGATGTCGAAGCGGAATTGCTGGCCGGCGCAGAATGGGCGCAGCATTTCGTCGTGGCGGCCGCGATGGCGCAAGCCGAGGTCGATGATCTCGCGGCGGATGACTTCGCCGGCGTACTCGATCATCTGGCGAATCTGGCGATACGGATAATGACTGTGTTCGTAGATGAGCGTGGCGGCGAGTTCAATTTCCAGCGGCTCGTTGTCTAGAAGATCGACCACTGGAGCGGGATCGATGGGCAAATTTCCCATTAGTTCGGAAGCGACTAGCCGGAGTTCGCGACGGGTTTCGATTTCGTAAATATTTGGATCGGCGTATTTGACCAAGGTCGGCGCAACTCGCACTTCGCGCAATAATTCCTGCTCGGCACGTTTTCCCAACTCGGGTGAAGCCGCGCGAATTTCTTCCACCAGCTTCGACAACGATTCCTGATTCACGTTGTAAGCCGGCGAAGTTGCGGCCCGTTTTAGCAGGACACCTAAATGTCGAACTTC
>DATBAX010000011.1:0-6514 GCA_036271275.1 Terriglobales bacterium | reverse complement strand
CGGCAGATAGCCGCCGCCTGCGACGCACATCCCCATAATCGCAGCGATCTGTGGAATGCCCATGGCCGACATCACGGCGTTGTTACGGAATACACGTCCGAAATCGTCGGTGTCGGGGAAAACGTCTTCCTGCAAAGGAAGGAAGACTCCAGCGGAATCGACCAGATACACGGTAGGAATACGATTTTCGATGGCGATGTTTTGAGCGCGAATCACTTTCTTCGAGGTCATCGGGAAGAACGCACCGGCCTTGACCGTGGCGTCATTGGCGATGATCATCACCATGCGGGTCTGAATGCGCGCGAGACCGATAATGACGCCCGCTGCGGCGGCCCCGCCCCACTCTTCATACATTCGATGGGCGGCGTAAGCGCCAAGCTCGAAGAAACTTCCAGGATCGACCAGAAGATGAATACGTTCACGCGCGGTTAAGCGGCCTTTTCCGTGCTGGCTTTCGATGGCTTTCGGTCCACCGCCCTCGCGAATCTTTTCTTCTTCGTTGCGGACTTGCGAAACCATGTCTGCGAGAAAACGCATGTTGGCTTCGAAGCGTGCGGAAGTAGCGTCCACCCGGGATTCGAGCACGGGGGAAGTGGACGGTGTGGTGAAATCGCTGCGGTCAGGCATGGGAACTAATTACGGTATATCAGTGGAGCGGGCTGGCGCAAACGGGGGTGTTTTTACCACGGAGACACGGACACACGGAGAAAATCTTGAAATTTGTTTAACGTCTAAAAATGGTAGTGATGGTGGCGCTGGCGTGCGTTTAAGAATCGGCGGGTTAATGGCGAGATTGAAGTCTGGCCCTTCCCATCGCCGGTTGCTCAGGGTGACGACGTTTTTTCGAGCCAGCGGTCGAGACGGCCTCCGTCTTCTTCCAATAGAAACGTGCCGGCTCCGAAGCACTCGCCGAAAATGCGATGGGACTCCGGATCCCGCGCTGCTCGGGGAATCCATTGCTTTCCGACTTGATATTGGCTGGCAGTGAACCAGCGTTGCGGCAAAACTTCCACCAATCCTGCTTGCAGATAAAAAACATACAGCGCAAACGCGGGATCATCTGCGCTCTTTGCCGGGTAACTCGTCGGCACAATAAGTTCATCAACGTCACGCAACTCGGGCGGCACTTCGATTTTGTGCATGCCGGCCGGGAGCGCGAGTGGAACTTCGAAGTCCGAGATGGGAGGCGCGGCCGAATATATTCTTTCGCTCGAAGGCTTGAACCATCCCGCAAGTTCGGAGAGATCGAACGCTTGCAACTGATCGGGATCGAAGCAGACGATGCGAATATGCCGGCCTTCGGGGCACCAGATACCGAGACGCGAATCGGGGGCAAGGAAGGGACGGCAATAGGTGTTCAGCGCGAGATGCGCTCGATTGGCTTCGCCCTGTAACCCTAGCGAGACAAGATATCCAAGCGGACCCTGATCGCCGTGGTGTGTCCACACAAAACGTTTACCGGAGGCCGAGATGAAGGCCGGGAAAGTTTTCCAATACCACGGCGTGGGACCGATGGTGTGCGAAAGGCGTTCGCGCAGACGGGAAGTGACGATCTCAGTCATCAACCGGCCGTTGGGACGCTGCGCGGTTTCACATGGCCGCGAATGAATTGGACAATGTCGTCCATGGATGTGCCGGGCTGGAAGATGGCAGCCACGCCGATCTTTTTGAGATTCTCTATGTCCTGATCGGGGATGATGCCGCCGAGGACCACGATGACATCGTCCATTTTATTCTGCTTGAGAAGATCCATCACGCGCGGGACGATCGCATTGTGCGCACCCGAAAGAATTGAAAGCCCAATGACATGGACGTCTTCCTGCAGCGCGGCGGTCACAATCATTTCCGGAGTCTGCCGAAGGCCGGTGTAGATGACTTCCATACCGGCATCGCGCAAGGCACGAGCGATGACTTTGGCGCCGCGATCATGGCCATCGAGGCCGGGCTTGGCAACGAGGACGCGGATTTTCGGGTCAGGCATCTACGTCATTTAACCACAGAGGATGGGGAATGCAGAAGTTAGAAGTCAGAATGCAGAAGTGACAAACAATTGCTCTTGCTTCTGAATTCTGATTTCTCACTTCTGATTTTCCACGGTCTTGATGTCCAGGCTTTGCCATAGATACCAGCAGGCGACGCTGCGATAGGGCGCCCAGGCCTTGGCAATCTTTTCCATGTCTTTTGGCTTGGGGTGTTTGCGCTTTTTGTAGTGTTTCTTGATTGCCATTTGAACCGCATAATCGCCGATTGGAAGAATGTTCGGACGGCGCAGGCTGAACATCAGGAACATATGGGCCGTCCAAACGCCGATGCCTTTGACTTGGGTGAGATGCTTGATCACTTCTTCGTCGGATAGGTCGGGGAGAAGCGCGAAATCGAGTGCGCCTGACTCGGTTTTCTCCGCCAGGTCGCGCATGTAGGACGATTTCTGTTGGGAGAGGCCTGCCGCGCGCATCTGTTCATTTGTCAGTTTCAAAATTCCGGCGGGAGTGAGCGGCTCACCAGCGAGGGCTGCGAAGCGCGCGAAGATTGTTGCGGCCGCTCTGCCGTTCAACTGCTGATAGACAATAGATTCCGCGACTCGCGCGAACTGCGGTTCCGCAAACTGCATGCGGCAGGTGCCCACGCGCTCAATAATCGCCGCCAGGATGGGATCGGATTTTTTAAGGTGATTGACGGCCTTGCGCATGATTCATATTTTTATCACACGAGTCGACACATTGGCGAAGAAAAAACGAAGATGGTTTGAGGCTGCAAATTGCGACCTCAAACCAGATGTATTCGCCTGTCACCAACGGGATTCAATCCCTCTATCGTTTCATGCTAGCGAGACGGAAGCCTATTTTGCGCCCCGTTGGCTGTTCCGGAGCCATGAGATGTTTGATCGCTCCGATGAGCTGCCGGATGGTTGTATCGTGACCATCTACGTGACTTTCAAGCTCGCTTAGTTTGGCAGCAAGTTGACGGTTATTGGCGAGCATTTCACGCAGGCGGACGAAAGCGCGAACTACGAAGACACTCATTTGGACCGCGCGCTTTGAGTTTAATACGGTAGCGGCCATGATTGCTCCGTGCTCGGTGAATGCGTAAGGCGCGTAACGACGGCCACCACTGCCTTTTTTTGAGGTTGCAAATTGCAACCTCAAAACTTCGCGTTCTTTCGCTGTGAGCTGGAACATGAAGTCGGAAGGGAATCGTTCCTCATTGCGTTTGACTTGTTGGTTAAGACGCTTTACAGGCACGTCATATAGTTCGGCCAGGTCTTCGTCGAGAATGATTTTGTGATGACGAAGGAGAAGGATCCGTGATTCAACGGAAAAAATGGAGGATGCCTTGCGCCGGGGCATTCTGAGCAGAGTTGCTGTCTTGAGTTTCTTCATTATGAAATCACCACCATGATTTTGAAATCATAGTATGAAGCACTTCAAGATTTCGTCCGAGAGCTATAAATATTCTTGCGCGTTCCCGTTTTGGGCGAAGCAAAATGGGCGATTTTGGCAGCGACGTGTTAGGTAACGCTCACTTCTGTGTAGGTTCCATAGACTTCGCGAAGTGCTTCGCAGATTTCGCCGACGGTGGCGTAGGCGCGGACGGCCTCCACGATGTATGGCATGGTGTTTGCCGGGGAGATGTTTCCGTTTGTTCCGGCGCTCGGTTCCTGTGCCGCGGCTTTCTTTAACGAATCCAAAGTCCTAACGACGTCCTCGTTTGAGCGCCGACTACGTAGGGCTTTGAGTTTTATTGATTGCTGCTTGGCTACGCTCTCGTCGATGTAAAGAGTGTGCGGCGGTTCTTCGTCGATGACAAACTCGTTCACGCCCACAATAACTTTTTCTTTGGCTTCGGCGGCGCGCTGAAATTGATAGGAAGCTTCGGCGATTTCTTTTTGGGGATATCCACGCTCGATGGCTTTCACCATTCCACCCATTGCATCGAGTTTTCCGAAATAGTCGAACGCGCCTTTCTCCATTTGCAGGGTCAGGCTTTCAAGAAAGTACGATCCGCCGAGCGGATCGACAGTTTGGGTGACGCCGGATTCATAGGCGATGATTTGCTGCGTACGCAAGGCAATCCTTGCGGCTTCTTCGGTTGGAAGGGCGAAAGCTTCGTCGTAAGAATCGGTGTGAAGAGATTGCGTTCCGCCCAACACAGCTGCCAGGGCCTGAAGTGCAACGCGCGCGATATTGTTCATCGGTTGCTGTGCGGGTAATGAAACTCCTGCGGTCTGGGTGTGAAAACGCATGAGCCAGGTGCGCTGGTTTTTAGCTTTGAAGCGGTCTTTCATCACCTGATACCAGATCTTGCGGGCGGCGCGATATTTTGCGATCTCTTCGAAGAAATCGTTGTGCGCGTTGAAGAAGAAACTGAGACGTGGGCCGAATTCGTCTACGTCCAGGCCGCGACGTTGCGCCCATTCCACATACTCGACGCCGTCATACAAAGTGAAGGCCAATTCCTGTAGAGCAGTCGAGCCGGCTTCGCGAATGTGATATCCGCTGATTGAGACTGTGTTGAATTTTGGAGTGAACTTCGATCCGAATTCGAAAGTGTCGACAACGAGGCGCATCGATGGCGCGGGAGGATAGATGTATTCCTTTTGCGCGATGTATTCCTTGAGAATGTCGTTTTGAAGCGTGCCGGAAATTTTCTTCCAATCCGCGCCTTGCTTTTCGGCGACCACCAGATACATTGCCCACAATATCGATGCCGGGGAATTGATAGTCATCGAGACCGTCGTTTTTTCGAGATCGATACCGGAAAATAAAATTTCCATGTCTTCGAGCGAATCGATGGCCACGCCGCACTTGCCAACTTCGCCTTCGCTGGCCGGATGGTCGGAGTCGTATCCCATGAGCGTCGGCAAATCGAATGCCACGGAGAGTCCGCTACCGCCGCTTTGCAATAAATATTTGTAGCGCTGGTTGGTTTCTTCCGGAGAAGCGAATCCGGAGAATTGCCGCATGGTGAAAAGCTTGCCGCGATATCCGCTGGCGTGGATGCCGCGAGTGAACGGCGGCTGGCCGGGATAGCCGAGATGTCTTTCGTAATCCCAGTCTTCGGGCAGATCCGCCGGTGTGTAAAGACGTTTAACCGGGACGCCCGAAATTGTAGTGAAGCGCGCATTGCCGTGTTGGTCGAGATTCACGCCGGAAGCGGCGCCGATGGGTTTCTCGGGAGCTTTTTCGAGAGTGGGAGCGAGAGTTTTTTCCGCCCAGGATTTTTCAGAGGCAGAAGGGTGACGATTTTCGAAAACGTCCGTGATGGGACTCTCTTTGATGGTTTTTGGCTTCTCGGGCATCGTTACTCCACAGCTAACACTTGATGATAGGAGCTTGTGGCGTAGGGAGCAAGAAGCCGAGATTAGTCATGGTGGAAGTAAAAAAGGTTCCCGTCCAGATCCTTTACGGTGAATTGCCGTAATCCCCAAGGCTTTTTTTCCAGCGGCTCCACGACGTTAGCACCTAACGACTTAAGTTCCCGGTACGTGGCATCGATATCTTCGGCGAACACCCAGTGAATGGCAGATTCAAACGGTGGCTCCCTTCGCCGAAAGAATACCGCTGCTTTACCGCGTGACACCGCCCCAATTCCTTTGTCGGGAGACAACCATCGGATCTCAAAGCCGAGTGCATCTCTGTAATGCTGTTGTGCGCGTTCGACATCAGCGACAGGCAACTCTGGTACTGGCTGGCCAATTGAGGTTGTTTTCTCTTTTGCGCTCACGGGATCTCCTTGATAAGCAACAAAACCATCGAGCAAGAGGCCCTTCGGGTGTGGTCTTGCTTTTATTTTCCCACGGCTTGCGGACCGTCAGTCTTTCGGTGAGTTTCTCGATAATTCCCAGGCCTTCGAGTATTTCCACGACACGTAGACTGCATGGTAAAGATGCAGCAGCAAGCCTTCGCGACCGTCGAGGAAGCCAAGGCGGACGAAATAATTGTAAAAGAAAGTCAGTAGGGGCCGCGCCACGATGTTCGACAAGCTGAAGCGGCGATATCCTTTTTCCACAGCGACGGTCGCGCCCATTGAAGAATAACTGTTCATGTGATCGATGTAGCCGCGCAAAGTCGGATAGGCATTGTGAACCAGAGCGGATTTGAACTGTCCAGTTGGACCATTTATTTTGATCGTCGGATGCGCGCCATAGTCTTCAAACCGGCCTGCGCCGCGGCGAATGAGGCGTAGCTTAGGATCGGGATAGAAGCCGCCGTGCTTAATCCAACGGCCAAGGAAGAAATTCTTGCGGGGAATCCAGAAGCCTTGGGAGACAGCGTCATTCTTTAGAGCACCTTGAATTTCAAGGACAAGCGCCGGCTCCAATACTTCGTCAGCGTCCAACTGCAAAACCCAACCGCACGACGCCTTATCGATTGCTGAATTCTTTTGTGCAGCGAATCCTTTCCACGGTTCAATGAACACTTTCGCGCCGTGGGATTTGGCGATTTCGATCGTCCGGTCCGCGGAGCCGGAATCGACAACAATGATTTCTCCCTGTCCGTCGCGCACCAGTCGC
>DATBAX010000010.1:0-8045 GCA_036271275.1 Terriglobales bacterium | reverse complement strand
CTATTCTCCTGGGGAACGGGGATGGCACGTTTGCCGCCAAATGGACATATGATTTAAGTTGTATCCGAGGATTTCTCGATGACGTGTCAGGCCTCTCAATATTCTCCGGAGATTTTAATGGTGATGGAAAGCGTGATCTGGGGGTTTTGTACTACAACGGAAGTGAGCACTACCAAATCGCAATCTTCCTCGGTAATGGAGACGGAACATTTAACTACGTTGAGAGTACGGATGGCCTGGATGGATTGATCGGACCAGATATTTTGGCTGATTTTAATAGAGACGGTAATCTGGACTTCGCTTCACCAATTTTCGAAGACTTTTCCGGTCCCAATATTTTTGTTTATTTCGGCCATGGCGATGGAACTTTCAACTTGGCATTCGGTGTGAATACTGTTTATGTCGCCCAATCTCTCGCGACGGGCGACTTCAACGGTGACGGGATTCTTGATTTGGCCTCAGGGCCGGGTATTAGGCCAATAGGCTCAGGATTCCCTCCGTTACCGATACTTTTGGGCAACGGCGATGGAACATTCGCCTTTGCTCCTACCCAACCCACAGTAGACCTTGGCTCAGAATTGACGGCAGGCGATTTCGACGGCGACGGCCTTCTCGACTTAGTCTTTTCGGAAGAGTCTACTTCCGCATTGACTGTTCTGCTTGGTAACGGCGATGGAACTTTCAGAAAAAAGTCTGGCCAGCCAACAGAGAGCATTTCATCTCAGATGACTGCGGCCGATCTGAATGGAGATGGAAAACTCGATTTAATAATCCCGAGCCCGTCGAATAACGCCATTTCTGTACTCAGGGGTAAAGGAAACGGTACGTTTCAAGCTCCGATTACTTATCCAGTTGTTGGCGGACCTGTTTCGGTGGCCATAGCTGATTTCAACGGCGACGGCAAACTGGACATGGTTAGCGCAAACGGGGATTCGACAGTTACGGTTTTCTTGAATACCAGTGCCAGACGTTCTGTGACAACGACGTTGCTCACCTCTTCGATCAACCCTTGCGTTTACGGTCAGCGGGTCACCTTGACTGCGACCGTTCTATCGACAGGCCCAGGCACCCCGACCGGGCGGGTAAAGTTCTTATCGAGCGGTGAAACAGTCGGTTCAGCGACACTAAATAGCGGTGGCATCGCGACCCTGGTCACCACAATCTTACCCGCGGGTTCTTATTCGTTATCAGCAGTTTATTTGGGTAACGCGGCGAACTTAGAAAGCACATCGTCAGCGGTGGATCAAATCGTGAACCAAGCCATGACGTCGGCTACAATTACGTCCTCTAAGAATCCGTCTATTTTGGGCAAGCCGGTAACATTTACCGCGACGATAAATTCACCGACCGTGACTCCAAAAGGGACAGTCGTTTTCATGTCAGGAACTACGTTGCTGGGAACATTCCAGCTCAACGGTGGCAAAGCTAAGCTGAACATTTCATCTCTGCCGAAAGGATCGAACCCAATTTCAGTCACATATTCCGGTGACTCAAATGCCTCTGAAAGTTCAGTGGCTCTAACGCAAAGCGTTGAGTGATGCTGTCTCAAAATCTCAATCGGCGACGCAGCAGAATTAAGAAGTCGAAAATCGTCTGCTAACCACTTCAGGCTTCAGGCGATGAAGCAAAGGTTCGGAATTTCTCGCCACAGGCTCGTCTGACCGATTGTCTGCCAGTAATGAGTTTGGTTCCAGTACCCACCCCGCCACAATACGAATCTACAAAGTTTCACTCGATTATCTACAAGATTCAATAGAACTTCGCGGATTCCCCTTCCGCTTGATGCGAACAACACTATTAAAATCAGTCTTATGACATTTAACAAATGTGGTCTGCGAATTGCCATAACAGCAGTACGCTGTTTAAGAACTGTTGAGTCTGTTAATCGCTGATACGTATAGACATAACACTAGACAAGTGGCTCCCATCGGCAGCCACAAGAGAAGAGAATATGCGAAATCTACGAGCAATTTTAGTGAGTGGTTTATTGGTCCTGGTTTTTTCCGCAGTGGCACTGGCGCAGAGTGGTTCGATTGCCGGAACGGTCACTGATAGCACGGGCGCAGTGGTGCCGGACGCAGAGGTCATCGCGCGTAACGTCGGTCCAAATACCGTGCGCTCCACCACCACTAACGGCGCCGGCGTGTTTAGTCTGACCGACCTTGTTGTGGGCACCTACGAAATCACGGTGACGAAGCCGAGCTTCAAAATGTTTCACGTCACCGCTGTCGAACTCACGGTGGCCCAGTCAATCACCCTCAATGCGAAGTTGGAAGCCGGAGCAGCCAGCGAAGAGGTCCAAGTCCGCGGCGATCAAGTCGCCGACATTGATTTGGAGACGTCGCAGGTCAGCGATCTGGTCGACTCCCGCAAAGTGCAGGACTTGCCTTTGATCACGCGTGATCCTTATAGCCTGGTGCTGCTCTCTCCGGGGACCGTGCAAACCAACGGTAACGGCGGCTTCTCAGTGAATGGTTCACGTGACCGAAATAACAACTTCATGCTCGATGGCACCGACAACAATGACACGTCGGTCCCGGGCGGCCCCAGCGGTGGCGCACTCGGCGCGAATCCCGATTCCACCGAAGAATTCCGCGTCATCACAAGCAATTTTAATGCGGAGTTCGGGCGTAATACCGGAGCCGTCATTGACGTGATTACCAAGAGCGGCACCAATCAGTTCCACGGCGACGCCTATGAATACGGCCGTTGGAATGGCTTCGGCGGGGCGCGCGATTGGTTCAATCCCAGCGGCGGACCGAATGGCGGCCCGCAGAATCCTTACGTCCGCAATCAGTTTGGGTACTCGATTGGCGGGCCCATCCGCAAGGACAAGACGTTTTTCTTTTTCAACGAAGAATTTGACCGCTTCCGCACCGCGACCACCGGCAGCGCGACCGTCCCTACTGCGGCATTCAAGAGCGGTTCATTCACTTACATCGATCCCAATGGTCTCCAGGTGCCGATCGACTTGAATCAGGGATCTTCCGTCAATGCTTTTAATTTGCCCCTGGATACAACCATCCAAAGAGTGCTGGCTTTGTATCCGAACCCGACCTCGTCGAACGGAGACGGTTACACGGGACAAATCAACTTTCCGACTGGTTCAAAACAGAATTCGTACAACACGGTGGCCAAGATCGACGAACACTTCACCGGAAGCGAGACTCTTAGCTTGCGCTACGGATACGATCACTTTGTGGATCCGGATCCGTTTCATGATGACGTTCTGCCCGGCGGCGTTGGATCTACCGCGGAAAAAAGCATTGGTGAAGCGCTTTCGGCAAACCTGACTTCGGTACTACGTCCGAATTTAATCAACAATTTTATTTTCGGATGGAACCACATCTATGCAGCCTTTGCCTGCAATCATACGGTTCTGGATTCCGCCGGTACGATCGACGAGTTTGGTAACGGTACGGACTATACCTTTGATCCCTTCAATAGTTTCGGCTGCCTTTCATTGGGCGACTCGAACGGTCAGGATAGGAAGACCGGTACAGTCAGCTACGCGGACAGCGTTAGCTGGGTGCATGGAAACCACACCTTCAAGTTTGGTGGCGATTTCCGCGATGTGGGCGAGGGCGGAGATGATAATTTCTTTTCTCGACGCTCACTCACCACAGATTCACCGATACTTGGGGGACCCGATCTTATTAATTTCCCCACTACTGTGCCGGGTGCTATAGAAACGGTCCAGCTGGCGGACGCAGCGTCAGCCCTCTACGGCTTCGTTCTGGAAGACTTTAACTCTGAATTTTTCAACAAGGCCGGCGTTCGTCAAGGCTCGGACAACAAGTTGTTCCGCCAGCACGAGTACGACGGGTTCGCCCAGGATATGTGGAAAGTTCGCTCCAATTTAACGCTTAACCTGGGTCTGCGGTACCAGTTCGATAGCGTTCCTTACGAGGAGGGAGCGAATCTTTCGAACCTCCTGGGAGACCCGGCTTCGTTTGCTGCGGGCCAGGATGTAGTGCTCTCTCTCGTGGGTCCGGGCACCGGACATAAACTTTACAAAGATGATTGGTCTGGCATTGAACCACGAATAGGTTTTTCATGGGACCCCAAGGGAGACGGTAAGACTGCAATCCGTGGCGCGTTCGGCATCTTCCATGATCGCGTGTTCGGGAACTTGTTCGGTAACGCTCGCGGCAATCCGCCCTTTGAACAGGATTACTTCAATGAGCCTTTCCAAACCGTAAATAGCGCTCTTCCTGCCGGATCTTTCGGCGGCGCGACAGGCGGCCCCTTACCGTTGGTTGTCCCAAACACAACTCCCTCGGCTGTTATTCCCGATGGATCGCAGCTTGCGCCGGTATTGTTTGACCCCAATTTCCGCAACCCCGTGAGCGATAGCTGGAACCTTGGTATCCAGCGTCAATTGCCGGGAAACATAACAGTGGATGTGGCCTACGTAGCGTCGAAAGGTACCCATATTTTCCGCGCCGTCAATGGTAATCCGCAGAACCCGGCGCTGGTAAATCAGTTATTGGCAATATGCAATAACACGACTGTTTTTACGAACGCCTTTGGTGATCCAACCACATGCGCCCCTACCGATGTCACGAAGGGGAATATTTTCAACGGATTTGACAACGGCATTTTGCCTTTCAACGCGGTGGCGAACAATGCCCTGAACTCACCCGACTTGACCCGCTCGATTGGGAACTCAAATTACAACTCATTGCAATTGAAAGTCACTCGCCGAATGACGCACGGACTTGAGATTCAGGGTTCGTACACTTATTCACATGGCATCGATGACTCGGGAGATCCACTGGTGCCTGGTGGTGGAAACCGCAGTTTCCCGCGCGACTCCTTAGATCTTGCACAGGAACGTGGCAATTCCGATAGCGACATTCGTCACGCGGCAGTCTTCAACTACATCTGGGAAATGCCGATTGGAAAGGGCCAGAATTACCTCAACCATGGTGTCGTGGGTCGAGTTTTTGAAGGCCTGCAATTAGCTGGGATCACTTCATTGCACGGTGGTCTGCCGTTCGACGTTTATAGCACCACGGACAGTCAACGGTCAGGTCTGAGTAATCGGGCGGATCTTTTGGGCGATCCATTTGCTGCGGGCGTCAATCCGAATGCAAGCCCCAGCACGAAGACTTACTTCAGCAATATCGATGCGTTCGGTCAGCCGGCGTACGGTGGTCCAGGGAATATCGGACGCAACCGCGAATACGGGCCGGGATTCGTTGACTTCGACGTCGCGCTCTCGAAAAAGATGGCCATCACCGAGCGCGTGGCGATGGAATTAAAGATGGAAGGATATAACATCTTTAACCGTCCGCAATTCACCAACCCCGGAACAGATCCGAACGCGTTCGGAAACCAACTGGGATCGCCGCTGTTTGGTCTGATCACGGGAACCCAATCGAACCCGGACAGCACCACTTCTGCCCGGCAGCTTCAAGTGTCACTAAAGCTGAGCTTCTAGTTTTAGTGGTTGCAAAACACGGTTGATAACGAGAGCAGACTGGGAAACCAGTCTGCTCTTTTTTTTCGCGGACCAGTTGTCCATCTATCGACAGTGGCCCTTCCGGCTTTGGATTAACCTCCAGCACCCCCACTCTAAAATTCAAAGAGCGCGAAATCTAGAATCGGCCACTCGCCCTTGCTAAGATGAAACCATGGCAAAGCCCTGGGTTAGACGCATAGCGCCAGCAGTCGGCTTGTTCTTCGTTGCTCCGCTGGTGTCGGAGTTTCTGCTGGGCGATCTGCCGATAAGTTTTCTCGGCGTGCTGGCAATCCTGGCGCCGTTTTATGGCGGGGGAGCATTGCTCATCCGCGAGACTGTACGGCGGACGGGGCGAGGATGGCCCAGCATTTTCCTGCTGGCGTTTGCTTATGCCGTGTTCGAAGAGGCGTTTACCACTCAAACTTTATTCAATCCGAACTACCTGCACCTGAACCTGCATCTTCTGGATCATGCGTTCATTCCTGCTCTCGGCATTGGAGCTTGGTGGACTATCTTTGTGCTGACGTTGCACACGGTATGGAGTATTTCGACGTCGATCGCATTAGTGGAAGCGCTGGTGCCGGATCGCGCGACCACGCCCTGGCTGGGAGGGATTGGTCTTAGTGTCATCGCAGTGTTGTTTGTTCTGGCTTCAATCGCATCTACGGCGCACGAAATTAAGCAAGATCATTTCGTGGCGTCGATGAAGCAGTTTGTGGCGTCTGGAATAATCTGCGTGGTTGTTGCCATTGTGGCCTTTCTATTGCCGAAGCGTTCGAGTGTCACCGCTCCCGGTTGGGTTCCCAGCCCGTGGTTGGTTGGGGCCGGAGCATTGTTAGCGGGTTCCATTTTCATGCTGCTTCCGGCTACGTGGGGTTGGGGCGTAGTTGGAGCGTACGTGCTGCTTGATATGGGGGTTATTACCGCAATTTCAGTTCTGTCTCGTCGTTCCGGCTGGGACGCGCGCCATCGGTTGGCCCTTGCCGGCGGTGCTGCATTGACCTATGCGTGGCACGGATTTGTGCAGACTCCGGTAATCGGCAAGAGTCTGATGGTCGCTCGCGTCGGTAATGTGGTATTTGCCGCCAGCCTGATTGTTCTTCTGGTGATAGCCGCGCGCAAGACAGCTTCGAATATTTCGGCCACGCCTGATCTTTCGCGGTCCTAATCGGCTCGCAGAGACAGCACCACTACCAGGCGGCGCGGGCCGTGCGCGCCCATCACCAAAATTTTCTCAATATCGGCCGTCCGGCTGGAACCAGTGATCAGGCAGAGGAAAGAATTCCTGGCGATGGTTCCGCGTTCGCGCTGGCGTGCGAAAACCGATTCGAGATCAGGAACCAACTGGTCGATACCCGCCACCACGATGTGGACAGGCGCGACCACCGAAGCCCCTCGTCCGCCACACGCCGCCGACACCAAAATTGAACCTGTCATTGCCACCAGATTTTCGGCGTTGGTTACCGTGGCCTGGGACGACTCGCTGGGGGCGCCGTCGGTCGACCAGCGAAGTGAGAGTCCCGATTCCCAGGCTGATGACATCGTTCGCAACTGTGGAGAATCCTGTACGAAAACTTCGCCGGGCGGCAGGGAAGCCAGAATGCTCGAGACGGCGGAAGCGCTAGCCTTCTGGTCGGCGACCAGCAGACACTCGGTTTTATTTCCCTCGCATTCTTTTTGAAATCGATCGAGCGGGTCGGGGATTGGAGCGAAGATGAGTCCTCGCTCACCACTCGGCGAGTGTTTCGCGGAAGGCACGGTCAGGGCTTGCCGCATGCGGGCCAGAATGCGTTCACGTCCCGGGTTGTCAGCCGGCTGCATTGCGTTCCTTTCCTTGTTTCGCCCATTGCGTCCGAAATGATTCGCTGGGGACTTGCAACGGGGCTCGATCTTTTGTCCAGGAACGAGCGGGATCCAGCACTGTCCCGGCCAGTCCGAGGTGGTTGATGATGCGAAGGCCGGTTCGGGTCATCGCGCCAAAGAATGCCATCCTTCCGGAATTCAACATGCTCCATTGCCACGCCTTGAATCCCATACGCTCGAACCAGGAACGATTTTTAGTTTCGACCGCATTCCTGCGATTGTGCAAAAGATGATGGTGCAAGTCGATCTTTACGGGACAGGTTTCCGTGCAAGCACCGCACAAGGATGACGCTGACGAAAGATGTTGAAATTCCTTGATCCCGCGAAGATGTGGCGTAAGCACGCTGCCAATCGGCCCCTGATACGTGGTGCCGTAGGCATGTCCGCCGACCGTCCGGTACACCGGGCAGACGTTAAGACAGGCGCCGCAGCGGATGCAATTCAGGACCTCGCGCTGCTCAGGATCGGCGAGAAGATCGCTGCGTCCATTGTCGAGCAGGATGACGTGAAATTCTTCGGGACCGTCGATCTCATCGCGCCCGCGTGGACCGCCGATGAGGGTGCTGTAACAGGTGATGGGCTGCCCGGTTCCGGCGGTAGCCAGCACCGGCCACAGAATTGCGAGGTCATCCGCTCGCGGAATTACTTTTTCAATCCCCGCGATTGCCACGTGGATGCGCGGAATGCTGCTGCACAATCGCGCATTGCCTTCGTT
>DATBAX010000009.1:0-5958 GCA_036271275.1 Terriglobales bacterium | reverse complement strand
CTCGTACTTTGTAATGCTCACCGCACCCGAAATCGGCTCGATAATGCGCAACAATTCGCCCCGAATCGCAAGGTCGTTCTGGCCTGAAATGGCCGGGCCTTCGACCTGATAAATCAGGCCGCCCTGTCCATCTGACATCACTGCTACTCCATTAGGATGCGGGTTCCGGGGTACCGGTTTGTCGTTGAAATTGACCCAGTGCGGAGTAAGGAAAACGAACAGCAGAATGAGCGTGACCATGATGTCGTACTGAATGGTCCCGCGCTCGTAGGACCACATGATGTAGCCGCGAATTGTGCGCCAGATTCCGCTCATCGGAACGGCGGGTACGCCGTTATTTGTCGTGATGGTTTCAATCCTGTTCAAGTCTAGTTTCTGCTCTCTCTCTTGGCAATGCGCTTCCTGCCTAGAACTTTTTCGGTGTGATGCGATCCACACCCATGTAGGAACGCAGGGCCTCTGGAATCAGTACGCTGCCGTCGGCTTGCTGATAGTTTTCCAGTACCGCCAGCCAGGTACGGCCCACAGCCAGTGCGCTGCCATTCAAAGTGTGGACAAACTCGGTCTTATTTTTTCCTTCGCGGCGGAAACGGATATTGGCGCGTCGCGCCTGGAAAGACTCGAAGTTTGAGCATGACGAAATTTCACGGAATAATTGCTGTCCCGGCAGCCAGACTTCAATGTCATAGGTTTTAGCCGAAGAGAAACCCATGTCTCCCGTGGCCAACAGCATGACACGATAATGCAGCCCGAGCTTTTGCAGGACCTCTTCGGCGTCGTGCGTGAGTTTTTCCAGTTCGTCGTAGGAATCTTCCGGCTTGGAAAATTTGACCAGTTCGACTTTCTGAAATTGATGCTGCCGGATAATGCCGCGCACATCTTTGCCGTATGAGCCTGCTTCACTACGAAAACAGGGGGTGTATGCCGTCAGTGAGACGGGTAGTCGGGCTTGATCCAGCACTTCATCACGATAAAGATTGGTGACGGGAACCTCCGCCGTCGGAATCAGCCAGAGGTCTTTGTCTCCGTGAGGAACCCGAAAAAGATCAGAGGCGAATTTTGGAAGTTGTCCGGTGCCGTACATCGATTCTGAGTTCACGAGATAAGGCGGCAACACCTCTGTGTATCCGTGCTGCCCGGTATGCAGATCGAGCATGAAATTGGAAAGTGCGCGTTCGAGCTTTGCGCCTAAATCCCAGTAGACGGCAAATCGCGCGCCAGAAAGTTTGGCGGCACGTTCCAGGTCGAGCACGCCTAACTGTTCTCCGATTTCCCAGTGGGGCTTGGCGGCAAAATCAAAATTCGGCGGACTTCCCCAGCGCCGCACTTCCACATTGTTTTCGGCGGACTTGCCGACCGGCACGCTCCCATGCGGAATATTCGGGAGGCCAGTCAGGACTTTCTGGAGGCGTCCATCATATTCTTCGGCGGCTTTCTCCAGTTCCTGGATCTGCTCGCGCATGTCTTTGGTTTCGGAAATAAGAGCGCTGGCATCCTGGCCAGTTTTTTTCAGCTTCGCCACATCTTCGGAAGCGCGGTTGCGATGGGCCTTCAGAGTTTCAGCGGCCGCGATGGCCTGCCGCCTCTGGGCATTCACTTCGCCAAAATCTTTCAGCACCACAGCGGGATTCATACCGCGCTGGCGCAGCTTTTCCTCGACCAGTGGCAGGTTGTCACGAACAAAATTCAAATCAAGCATGAGTCATCTACTGTATCGAAGATCGGGCTGAAATGGCGAGTCGATGCTGTGGAAGGAAAGGCAATCAACCACCACGGACACGAAGTATCACCAAGGACGGCCCATTGAAGGATCCCCTTAGTGATACTTCGTGTCCTTGGTGGTTAATTGCTCTCGCAAAATGCGCCACCACGCCGGAAAGCCTTGGCTCGCCCGCGAGCGAGGCTGTAAACTACGACGGCAATGAAACTCCCCCACCGCATTGCTGTTCTGGGGATCTTGGTAGGTCTTTGCCTGCCTCGTCCGGCCCTAGCTTCCGCCTACGATGGACATCCCAAGCTCATTGTCATCATTGTGATTGACCAGTTTCGCGGGGATTATTTGGAACGTTATCATGATGAATTCGGCGAAGGCGGGTTTCGCTTGCTGACCGATCATGGCGCGAATTTTTCCAATTGCAATTACAACTATGCCAATACCCGCACCGCGCCGGGGCATGCAACTCTTCTGACCGGCGCCTATTCCGATGGACACGGCATCATCTCGAACGAATGGTGGGATCCCCAGAAAAAGCGGCGGGTCAGCTCGGTCGAAGACGATGCGACAAAGCTCGTGGGCCTAGAAGGAGAGAAGACCGGAGCCTCGCCGCATAACTTGTTGTCCGATACATTGGGCGATGAGTTGAAACTGGCGACCCAAGGCAAGTCTCGCGTCTTCGGGATCTCATTCAAAGATCGCGCGGCTGTTTTGCCCGCAGGGTTTGCCGGAGATGGAGCTTATTGGATCGACGGGAAAACCGGGACCTGGATTACTTCCAGCTACTATCGTAGTGATTTGCCCAAGTGGGCCCAGGCTTTTAACGATGGCAAGCGTGGGGAAAAATATCTGAACCGGGAGTGGAAGGACAGTAACGGAGCGGTATTGCGGACTACGAATCTGGCGGGACTGACGGGCCGCGAGGCCGATTATTACGAGCTTGTTGGTAAGACACCGTTCGCTAACGACTACGAATTCGATTTCGCCCGCGAGTTGGTGACCTATGAAAAATTAGGCGCCGGCCCGGCCACGGACCTGTTGGTCGTAAGTTTGTCGGCCAATGACATTCTCGGCCATAAGGTTGGCCCCGACTCTCCCGAAATGCACGCCATGGCATTGGCCCTGGACCGGCAATTGGCCGGGTTTTTCGATTTTCTAGGACACCAGATCGGTTTGGCCAATATCTGGATCGCGTTGTCAGCGGACCATGGAGTGGCTCCAGCGCCTCCGGTTGCCGTCAAGCTTCACATTCCCGCGGCGAACCTTTCACCCAGAAAATTGCGTGTACAAATCAACGACATTCTCTCTGCGCAATTGTCGCCCGGACATCCCGCCGAGTATGTACGGGACTTTGACTATCCGATGATTTGGTTGAACGAGGATGTTTTTGGCGCGGCGAAAATTAAAGAAGCTGAAGCCGAACATGCTGTGGGCGAAGCGCTAAAACAAATTGGCTTGCGGGGTTACTACACACGTTCCCAACTGGCGAAAAACGAAGTCCCGAATACACCGACGGGAATTCAGTATGCTCACAGCTATTCGCCCGTCGGAGGCTGGTACGTGCTCGGCGTTCCAGTGCCGTTTTTTGTGGGAGAAGAAATCGGGACCGATCACGCTTCACCGTATACATTCGACACGCATGTGCCGCTGGCTTTTTACGGAGTCCCGTTTCAGCCGGGAACGTATCGCACTCACGCCGAGCCTGTGGATTTAGTCACGACGCTGGCATCGCTTCTCGGCATCAACGCTCCCACTCATGCCATCGGACGAGTTCTTACCGAGGCGCTGGCGCCTGCACATCCCACCCAAGGAGATTCGCGATGACTGCTTCCCCCGCAGGCCGGCCGAAACCTGATCTCGGCGTCAGTTTTGCCGGTATCCAGTTAAAGAATCCGGTCATTGCCGCGAGTGGCACCTTTGGTTATGGGGTTGAATTCGAAGATGTGGTCCACCTCGACAAGCTGGGCGGATTCGTCGTGAAAGGACTGTCGAGAGAACCGATGGCGGGGAATCCGCCGCCGCGTCTTTACGAGACTGCGGCCGGGATGCTGAATGCGATTGGCCTCCAGAATATTGGCGCGCGCGCATTTATCGATGAGAAGCTGCCCAAATTGCGGGAGCTGAAAAATATTGTCGTCCTGGCCAACGTCTTTGGCTATACCCGCGAAGACTACGAACAGACAATTGAGATATTGAATGAGGGCGAGGGGATTGACGCTTATGAATTGAATGTCTCATGCCCCAACACCGCTCACGGCGGACTGCAGTTTGGCAGCGATCCTCGCTCGCTCGATGAAGTTGTCACGCTGGCGAAGCGCACATCACGTCGTCCGTTGATTGTGAAGCTTTCGCCCAACGTGACCAGCATCGCGCAAATGGCGCACGTGGCGCAGGAAGCTGGTGCCGACGTAATTTCGCTGGTGAATACTTTTGTGGCCATGGCCATCGATACCGAGACCCGCAAGCCGCGCATCGCCAATGTCACTGCCGGACTTTCCGGGCCGGCGATCAAGCCGATTGCCGTCCGCATGGTCTATGACGCGTCCAAGGCGGTGAAGATTCCGATCATTGGCATGGGCGGAATTTCGACGGCGGCGGACATTGTGGAATTCATGCTGGCAGGCGCTACCGCCGTGCAGATTGGCACCGCCAGCTATTGGGACCCACGAGCCACGGAAAAAATCGTGGAAGAACTTGAAAACTGGTGTGCGGAGCGTCACGTAGGCCGCATTGCGGAGTTAACTGGCGGGTTAATAATGGAGTAAGCGATTAACCACCAAGGACACGAAGTTACACGAAAAGAAACCCCTTGGTCGGCTACGTTTTTGACGCTTCGTGAATCTGTGACTTTCTTTCGCTTGCCGCATCCAATGAATACTAGATTGGAGCTAAATACATGGCCAAAGCTACATTTGCTGCTGGATGTTTCTGGGGAGTAGAAGCCACATTCCGGCAACTGCCGGGAGTGACGGCAACCCGCGTGGGATACATCGGCGGTAAGACCCAGAATCCCACCTACAAAGACGTCTGCACTGACGGCACCGGACACGCCGAAGCGGTTGAAGTGGATTACGATCCGTCCAAAGTTTCCTACGACAAGTTGTTGGAAATCTTTTGGGAAAACCACGATCCGACGCAACTCAATCGCCAGGGGCCCGACTTCGGGACGCAATATCGCTCCGCGATCTTCTTTCATTCCCCTGAACAGGAAGCGGAAGCCAAAGCGTCGAAGGACGCACTGGAAAAGGCGCACCGTTTCAACCGGCCGGTCGTCACCCAGATCGTTCCCGCGGTGACTTTTTACGAAGCGGAAGATTACCACCAGCAATATCTGGAGAAGCGAGGGCTGGCGAGTTGTCACATTAAGTAGACTTGTCGGCTTTCTGATTGGCCCACGGCTTACGCCGTGGGCCTTATTTTTGCGCGGGTCGGCGGGTTCGGAGGAAGAGAACACGCGTAAGCGCCGATTTATTGAGTTACTGCCCGTGCTCATTTAATCCCGGCCGCACTCGCAGAAAAACATGGAATGACACTGGATTATTTCCATATGCGGCATCGAGGACAGCCGGTTTGGAATAGAACGTCACATCCGTCCCCACGCCAAGCTGCCAGTGCTGGTTCTGCACCAGATCCCGCACCCCGCCGAAAGTGTAAGCGCCAATCCGAAAGGCTGGTTGAAATGGCACGCCCGGAAACAACTCGTCTTTATCCACCAGTTCAAAACGGGTGTAAGCGTAATTCCGCCGGCGAAAGTTCAGCGTCGACTCCAGCAAATAACTGTTGAGCGGAAAACTCTCGAATTCTTTTTGTACTCGTCCCCAAATCAGCGAAGTCGCCCAATTCCCCTTCCCGAAAATCCCTCCCGACAGCGCCCGGTTGTACTCGACCGACGCCGTTTGCCGCAGTTGATTGCCCGGTTCCAGGGCTTCCGGATGCAGCAGGCGACCGTAGCTGTATTGCGCTGTCCAATTCCGCGTGGGCGCAACGCTGCCGCGGATGGACCACGAATCCAAAGCTCCCGGTTGAATGCTCCAGCGCTCTTCGTTGGGCTCGCGGCCGTTGAACGCCGAGCCTTCGATTTTGAAGCGTTCGATGATGAAGCCTGTGGTTACGACGCCAAAGCTGGTATGAGTTGAATCCTGTTCGTGATGGCTCAGAGGTACAGCCGGATTTTCCGACGCCGACTCGCGATGCATGTAGGTCACCGGCCCCAGCGCTGGTTCGGCGGACGGCCCTCCGTAAAG
>DATBAX010000008.1:0-9937 GCA_036271275.1 Terriglobales bacterium | reverse complement strand
GTCTTCGAGGATCGATTTGGCGGCATCGACTTTCCCCAAATTCAGCAGGGCGATTCCTTGGTTCATCCGGGCGATCTGTAACTTGGGATCGAGCGCAGAAGCTTCCTCAAACGCTTTGAGACCTTTGTCGAAGAGCTGCTGATTCATGTAGGCTGCGCCCAGATTGTTGAGACGCGCGGCCTCGGCGGGATTGGACGGCGGCTGAGGAGCAGCAAAAAAACTGAGAGCGGCCAGGGATAGTCCGGCAATGGAAAATCGGCGAGTCATTGAGTATGAGTTTAACCACAGAGGGCGCAGAGGGCCACAAGGGAAAACTGAACTATGTGATTTTCTCGCTAAAGTACAAAACCAATAACCACCAAGGACACGAAGGTACACGAAGGAATTCCTTTGTGTACCTTCGTGTCCTTGGTGGTTCAATGCAGTTCATTCCACGAACTCATAGGCGGCTCACGAAATCCGCCGCATTCTCTTTCGATTACCGCCGCGACTTCCAGCACCAACTCTTCCTCCCAGGGACGTCCGACAATCTGCACGCCAATCGGCAGTCCTTCCGGCGAATTGCCGACCGGGACGACCGCCGCCGGGAAGCCGAGCAAGTTGAACCATTCGCAATAGCTCCAGGCATCGAGATATCTCACTTCTTGTCCGTCAACGTTCCAGCTGCGTTCGCCATGTTTGAACGCTGGGATCGACGCCACCGGACAAAGCAGAATCGGATAAGTACGCATCTCCGCCAAAATTTGCAGACGCACTATATCTCTTCGGACCCAGGTGTCGAGCAGGCTTTGGCCGGTATGCGAAGGTTCGGCTGCGACCCAACTGGAAAATTCTTTCAGGATGGGACTCAATTCAGATTCACGACCTTGCGTCATCGGCCCCAGCAGCATTCCACCGGCGATTCCGAAAAAGTTCCACCAAAGTTGTCGGGCGAGTTCGAGGCCTTTCGGACGAAATGAATCCACCTGAAGCCCGGCGCTTTTCAAACCTTGGACAGCAGTGCGAACGGCTGCGCGGGTTTCCTTGGTTACAGGAGTGCGTCCGTCGTCTTCGAAATATCCGATGCGGATATTTTTTAGATCTTCGCGGCTTAGTTTCCGAAGAGGAACTGGTGCCGACGAAGGATCGCCATCATCGGGGCCTTGCATGATTTCGAAAAGAGTTTTTAAATCGGCAACAGTCCGGGCCATGGGACCGACGACGCCGATCAGAGCAAAAGGACCCACTGAGCTGGGAAAGTGGCCGGTGGAGGGGATTCTGCCGGGAGTCGGTTTCAATCCGCAGATGCCGCTGAAATGTGCCGGCACGCGAATGGAACCGCCGCCATCGCTACCCACGCCGCCCGCGGAACATCCCGATGCAATCGCCGCCGCTTCCCCGCCGCTCGATCCGCCAGGCGTGCGCGATAGGTCCCACGGATTGTTAGATCGACCATAAAGAAGGTTGTCGGTCTCCCAGGCCATCAGCAATTCCGGCGTGTTGGTGACACCTAGAACGATCGCACCAGCCTGGCGCAATCTGGCCACCAGCGGCGCATCGTTTTTTGCGATATAACCAGCGCGCAATTTTGTGCCGGCTTCGCAGCGCATTCCCGCAACGTCCATCGAGCTCTTGATGCTGATGGGAACACCATGCAGTGGGCCTAGGTTTTCGTTTTTTAAAGCGGCAGCCTGGCGGCGCGCGCCCTCCGCATCGATTTGGACGAAAGCATTCAGCCCGGGATTGAGTTTTTCGATTTGCGCTAAATGCGCTTCGAGCAATTCGACTGGGGAAATTTTCTTTTGCCGAATTTGTTCGGCCATGGAAACTGCCGACAGGAAGGTGAGTTCAGGCATGTCCCGAAAGGTGAGTCTAGCATGCAACGTCCAACGCCAAGTTCATTAACCACCAAGGACACGAAGGCACACAAAGGAACTCCTTCGTGTAACTTTGTGTCCTTGGTGGTTGAAAGCTCTAGTGAGCAGCGCGCCGGAACTGCCGAACTTTTTCCGGCTCCATCAAAACCCGCACGGCGTCTTTCTTCTTCGCACCGTGTTTGTTCAACCAGTCTTTTAAATGTTTTCGTGACGATGGCGTAATACGTGAGAAGAACATTCCAGCGCGCCCCTCTGGATTGGTCCAAATAATCTGGCCGGTGGCTTCCACGCTGTGCGATGTTCCGGGCAACACAAAACGTAACGGCACTTCCTGGGCCCGGGGCAATGGTTCCGGAGCCTGCAAAGCCAGGCCTTGCTCACTCACATCGACCATGAGCGCGGGCAACTCGCCGACGCTAAATCTCAAATGAACCAGCGCTTGTACCGGATGCCGTGGTGATTTGCGCTTGTCAGGATTCATGAAGCCTCGCGCAGCGCGTAAAGAACGCGTCACCTGCTCAGGATCGAGCGGCTTGTAGAGGACGAAATTCGCGCCTGCCTGAAACGCGCCGCCAACGGGAGTTGTAGCGCCGATCATGGTAAAAATCACCGGCCTGCGCTCCGGAGCAACAATTCGGACCATGCGGGCAACTTGTCCCGCACCGGGCATATCGAAATCGAGCACCAGCGCAGAATAATGACCCTTCACCAGTAATTCCATCGTGTCCGGCGCCGATAAACAGACTTCCGGATCGATCCCGATCCCGTTAAACGCGGTTGCCAGTGTTCGCAGGGACGGCTGGTGGCGGCACATCAAAAGCACGTTCAGCTTCATAAAACCGGAGCTTACGTCCCGCACCGGCGTTCGTAAAGTAACACCTGTAATCGTCGGCCGGTTACCGGATGGAAGTGGTTCAAAAATGGGGTGATGCGCCAATCTGGCACCCATGGCGGGTTCCGGCAGGTCCGCTTGGGCATGAGCCCCTGCATGCTTTCGTAATCTGCCCTACTGGGCTTCGCGGTGTCATATTGAATATTAGATATGGCTAAAGCTCCACAGACCGGCAAACGCGCTCCGCGGGTAAAACTCGGCGGCACCGTCCTGGCCATTATTCGGCTGGAAAACGGCAAGCAAGTTCGTTCCCGATTGCACCAACTTTCCACCTCTGGCGGAGTGCTGCAACTGGAAAATCCGTTGGACGAGAAAATCAAAGTTGAAGTGATCTTCCATGTGGGATCAAGCACAGTACGGAGTCAGGCGGTCACGCTGTTTCCCATGTGGGCCACAAAAGGCTGCCTACAGCCATTCGGATTCTGCGATCTTCCTGAAAAAGATCGAGTGAGTTTACAAGCTGATCTGCAACAGTTCCTGGACCAGACATCGTCGCCGGTCCCTTCCCGCCAGCACCAATTCGATACAATATAATTCGTCCGTACAGATAGCGACGAGCGATCCTCATGGCCCAACAACACTCCCAGCGTTTTTTGCAGATCGTTAATGATGCCAAGAACCGGGTGCGCGAAGTCAGCATCGACGACGTTAAGGCGAAACTTGATCGTGGTGAAAAATTCCTATTTATCGACGTGCGTGAGGAAAGCGAATACGGCAAAGACCATCTGCCCGACGCGATTCATCTTGGCAAAGGAATCATCGAGCGCGATATCGAGAATCGCGTGCCCGATCTGGCGACTTCCATGGTCCTATATTGTGGCGGCGGATTTCGCTCGGCCCTGGCGGCAGACAATCTGCAAAAAATGGGATACACCAACGTGCTTTCGATGGACGGCGGACATCGCGGTTGGAAAGAAAAAGGGCTGCCGCTAATCAAGGGGTAGTTGGATTCATCACAGGCGTTATCGCTACCGCCGACTTGCTGGGCGGAGGATAAGGGCCTTTCCCGATACCCTTAATCTGTATTTCATACACCACATTTTTTCTCTTACGTAGACGGTAGCGAAATGTGCCGCGGGCAGCCGCGCCGTAATCATTGGGATCGTAGTGCTGGCTCATTGCATTATGAACCATTTTCTTCGCGAGCCAATTGTCGACCACCCGATCGAACACGCTTTTGCGGGCGCGCCCATTGCTCTCCACTTCAAAGGAAGCGCCGTCATCCAGAGTGATTGTAGTGGTACCGATGTCGGTCACCACCCAGTCTCCGGGTTTCCGGCATTCGGCGGCGTGAGTGGCGGTCGCCGGCATGCAGACTTTGTCCCCGGAAAAGTAGAGGTCCTGCATACCTCCCAGCAAGTCTTTAGGCTGGCTGTCGGGATGCTTCTCCATGTGTCCGATCTGCTTGTATCTGGCGGCATGCGCCAGAGTGCCGACGATCAGGACCAGCGCAAGGGCTAAGGGCTTCATAACTTTCATCAGATGATCACGCTAGTCAAAGCAGGCCGGAAAAAGACCTCACTGGAGGATTCTACCTAAACTTGTTTTTTCCTCCAACGCGTTTGTGCCCGGCTGGGATTTTTCACCACGGAGACACGGAGACTCGGAGAAGAAAAAGCATTAAAACAGCCAGGATTTTCTCTGTGCCTCTGTGTCTCCGTGGTGAAAAGCCTCCTTCGGAAAGTACCTTGGTAACTTGATGTAACCACGGCAACGGTTCAGCATGGTTACGTCACGTATTCTCCAGCTAAGTTCTTGTTCGCGTTGCGTCATGCAAAAAGGAAAACAAAATTCCGGAAGCGGTTCCGCGACTGGCGCTGCACCGGCCCCTGTATCTGCGGCCGCTAAGACAACTACTCCGGCATTGTTTTGCGTCGACCTCGCTAAACAATTCAAGGTCCGTTCCAGCGAAATCGCATTGCTTCGACTGGATAAAGGCCTGCTCAAGTTCCTGTTTCCAGAACATCTGATGACAGCGGGAGCGATTCCGGTATCGAGCTCTTCAGCCGTGGCGGCGCATACTGCCATGACGAAGAAAGTGGAGCTTTTTAATAATTTTGTAAAAGTCAGGCATGCCAATATCTTTGAAGCGGTGAAGTCAACCAGTGGCGGCGAAGAAGGTACACCCGAGCAACCGCCCATTCAGAAGCTCATGTCTGCGCCTGTTTTGAATGCGGACCGCGAGGTGCTGGGAGTCATCCAGATTTCCCGCAAGGGTTTCGACCTGAAGTCGGCAGGGCCGGATTTTACTCTGGACGATTTGCAGCAACTGGAAACCGCCGCTAAAAATCTTTCCCAATTGCCGTTCCTTAAGGAAGAATAGCTTCTAGCGGTAGTGATGCAGTTCGCAATGAGACTCGTGTCAGGGCCCGGCTTCAGCCGTGCCGAAATAATATCAACAAGGACGGGCTTTAGCCCCTGAGCGCGCGGCGTATCAAAAAGCTGCGCTATGCGCGTGATCGAATCTCCGGGTTTGCCGGCACGCCTGAAGGCGATGCCCTGACACGGATCTTTCGCAAACTTCACCACTACCTTCTAACCCTTCACTTCCAAACTCTTGATCTGCTCGATATATTTCTTCGAATCAAATTTCTTTGACGTGCTGGCGAACGACATGTAGCGGATTTTTCCGAATACCGGCCGCTCCGACCAGGCCCGATCATGCTTGCCCACGATGGCCCATGCAATTCCTGCGTATCCGTTGGGGTCGCGCCCGTCGAGCTCGTAGCGATCATTGAGCCACACGGCGCGATGATAGGCCACGGCCAGAGACGGGCTCCATTCCAGAATTTTTTTCGCCCAATACATGCGCAGATAATTGTGCATCCAGCCAGTGAGCACCATCTGCTTTTGCGCTGCGTTCCATAGGGGATCGTGGGTGTCGGCCTGGTCAAGTTGTGTTTCGTTATACGATACCGCGCGGCCGTCCGACGCATGTTCCGCCATGGTGCGCGACGCCCACGGTTCCAGGCATTCCATGGAATCGTACGCAGGATTAAATCGCACAAAATTGACAGACAGCTCGCGCCGGACGATGAGTTGTTCAAGAAAAGCCTGCTTGGCTTGTTCCGATGCGGATGAATTCCCCACGACCAAAGCCACGGTCAGCGGACTTATTTGTCCAAAATGCAAATAGGGCGAAAGACGGCTGGTGCCCTTGGATTCAGGATGGTTGCGTTCTTTTGGATAATCTTGCAGAACATTGCGTATGAATTGATTCAACAATCGCCGCCCCACAGTGCTCCCACCCCGCCAACTATCTACCGGGGAAACCGTGCGATCGATTTTCCAGCCGGACATAAAGTCTTCATTTACCGGACGAGAATGCAGATTGCGCGGTTTTGTCCAAGGCACTCGAACCTCGATTTTTTCCGCAGGAACAAAAAACCTGGGCAGCAGCCGATGAATACGGGGCCGGATCGTGCGAGCCGCATATTGTTCTTTTTCCAGTAGTCGGGAAGGAACCACCACATCCGCATCAATCGTCCAGAACGGTACTTGAATCCGCTCTGTCACCCGGACGCGCCAATGTTCCGGTTCACGCATCGGGTTTTCATCGCCGATGACAATAGCCGCCCGGACTTCTCCGCAAAACTTCAAAAGACTATGTTCGGGATAGGCCCGCAAAACAAAACCTACTCTGCGGGCCGCGAGGTCTTCCGCAATATCCGGAATACCTTCGGCAAGAAAGCGATAGTGGCGAAGATTAGCGTTGGGATAAAACGGCACCGGGGCGAAGAAAACTACGACCGGCTTGCCTAATTCGTTGGCGACGCGAATCGCCACATCCAGCGCTGGATTGTCACGACCGCGCTGGGTGCGCTGCATCCAGTAAACAACGCACTTCCCTTTTGTATCGGGCACGCCGGACTTTCGTACCGTGACCCGCTCGTCCTGACTGATCTTGTCGAGAGCGTTCATGACGGATCATCGAACTGCATTGCCCGGTCCAATGATTTCTTCTCGTTCGCTGTCAGCACTCGAGCTTCTCCCTTTTTCAATTCGCCAAGAATCAGCGGACCAATCGCGACTCGTATCAGGCGCAGCACTTCGACGTTCAACTTTTCCAGCAGCCGCCGAATGTGCCGGTTCTTGCCTTCGTCGAGTACAACTTCAATCCAACTATTCCGCTGTCCACTGCGCACCACGCGAGCGGCTTTCACCTTAAGAAAATCGCCATCGTCCGCTTGGATGCCTTTAAGCATGTGTGCGAGCAGTTTTTCATCCGCGATTTTTCCGATCTGTACCTGATAAATCTTATCGAGATGAGTTTCCGGACCGAGTATGCGAGCGGCCCATTCGGAATCATTGGTAAGCAGCAGTAGGCCTTCGCTGGCCTTGTCCAATCGTCCGACTGGAGCGATCCAAGGCAGGGAGTTCAACAACTGATAAACAGTGGCGCGGCCTTTTTCGTCGGCGGCAGTCGTGACCACCCCACGAGGTTTGTTGAGCATGAGGTAAATCTTTTCGGCGGCGGCAACTGCGTGTCCGTCCACCTCGATCCGATCTTTCTCCAAATGCACCGGAGTTTCATGATCACGGCTGATTTTCCCATTCAGCAGGACGCGTCCGACTCGAATCAATTCGCCGGCTTCCGAACGCGAGCAGTAGCCCAACTTCGAAAGAGCGCGAGCCAATCCAATTTTCCGGGGGGGAGTCGTGCGGGCCATGTGGCTATGCTAAATGAGTTTGTAATTTTCGAACCAAGCAGGACAAAGAGGCTAGTGAGGAAGCAGAGGCTTCAGCCCTGCCATTTCTTTTGTGAGTCGATGAACGCGCCCATAGGCGACACAGTCCACACCTCTACACGGCCAAAGGCCATGCCCTGACACGAACCTCGTTTCTATAAACTGCACCTCTACTGAGGAAACTCTAATTTCTTTTCCGTCGATCTGTGTTACTCTCACGTCCCATGACCATCCCCAAGGACGATCGCCGTTCCGGGCAGCGCATTCCAGCGAGCGTGCCGGTCACCATCAAGGCGCCGCAAGGCAATCTTGAACTCACCGGGCAGACCCGTGACTTGAGTAGCAGCGGGATTTTTTTTTACACGAACTCGCACATTTCCGAAGGCAGCGAACTGGAAATGGTGTTGATCCTGCCACCCGAACTCACCCAGGGAGAGAAACGCTGGGTCTGCTGCCAGGCTTCGGTGGTGCGGGTTGAAGGGAAAACCGACGGCAATTTTGGCTTGGCCGCCAGGATCAGGAACATGGACATATTGCCTGAAATTCTGGGATAAACCTTGTGTCATGCACCATGACAGGTGCAAGTTCTTGCACTTCTCCTGCTTGAACCGCTCGCTTTTCACAAAATATTAAGAAACTAAGAATTTTTTGTACCCTTGCCTCAGGATCGGTGCAATAATGCTGGCCCTTGGATTGCTCTGGTCCAAGAGATCAGAAATTGCAGATTTCTAGGTGAGTTTGTCCATGTCGATCGAAAAACTTTCTCGCGGAATGCTCCGCGTTCTCACGCCCCTCGGCCCCCGCTACCTCAATCCTTCCTTCGTGCAACGGGTTTATCTCTTGTGGCTATTCCGCAATTTTCCAACCCTGCCGGTGAAAGTACTGAACGCCCGGCAACTTCGCTGGATTGACGCCATTTGCGTGGAACATCAGTTTCTGTCGTTTCCCTACAACCGCCTGGGCGACATCGTCATTCTAGGCACATTGGAACAAGCTCCGGCAGCAGACGCAGCTAACCTGCCTCCGCGACGTCCCAGCGCCCGCGTAACGGAAGCAGTGACGCCTTTCGCAGCGGATGTGCAGCAGCGTTCCTAAATCCTTTATCAACCACCAAGGACACGAAGTCACACCAAGGGATTCCTTCGTGAAACTTAGTGTCCTTGGTGGTTAATCGATCTTGATTTGCACGTGTTACACTCGTTGGGTCGCATTTGATCGCGATCCGCAGTCGTTTCCGCGACATTCCTTCGCACTTAGGGTGCGTAGCTCAACTGGCAGAGCATTCGGCTCTTAACCGACAGGTTGTAGGTTCGATTCCTACCGCACCCACCAATTCCTAAGCACATTACAGACGCCTGAAGCAGGAGTGTCAGCGCACTCGAGATGCATCGCGGTCAGGCGGGAATAGAAAAGCGAGGACCAGGGCCATCACGAAATAGAAGAAACGAATCAGGTTGGTCGTCGTTTTATTCATTTGGCGCGGATCAACTGGCATTTTGCGTGATTTGTTCGCCGATTTCACACTTTTTCCTGTGAAAGTGAATAGCGTAGGTGGCACTGAGGGCCGCGTTTCTCTTTTCCGATCCGTCTTCCGTCATAGGTTTAAGGCCTTTGATTTCAAGCCAGGCAGCCCAGGCGGCATTCTCGATCATTTGCAGTCGGACGCATTCTGGGCATTGCAGCGCGTCAGGCGTCATAATCTATCCCTCTACAGTCGTATCGTGGCCGCCCATTGCTGCTGCTCTTTGTGAAGTGAGCGCATGGTAGTCAGCGCTTCCTGGATCGCTTGGCTTTCTGTTTCGTGAGGTCCGGGCAGATCTCTCAATTCTTCCGCGCGGTTGAATATTTCGTTCCGGGCATCGAGCAACCGAGCAGCCATTTTGCTCGGGTCCATCTCCAGCAACGCCAACTGATAAAGTTCAACCCATTTTTGCGCGAGCACGGCCATTAGCGGCAGCCTTCTTTTAAAATGACCCGGACACTAACAGATGGGTTATAACTTTATTGCTAGGCTCGATCAATACAGTGTTTACCGGATAGGCGCGAGAAGGGGGCCAAAGGCTTTACGAAATGAAGAGGAAGGTTCCTGAGTTCGTTGCTGTCAGTCCGATAACTTTGGCGTGCCCACGCTGCAAAGCCGAGCCGAACAAAGCCTGCGATATGCTGGACGATCTGGTTGCGTTGATCCACCTTGAACGTATCGAAGCGGCCATCTCCCTGCACCAAGCGACGAAAGCCAAACAGTAGAGGCCCTATTCGGTCTTTGCGAATTGCGTGACCCGATAGGCCGAGAACGGTACGAAGCTCCTAACAATAATAAAGATGCGCTGGATGCTTTCGAAGGGCTGCGTCAATTATCCGACACCAAAGAAAAAAAGCCGAACCATGGGGTTCGGCTAAAAATTGAAACATGCGGAGGTTGAACGTAGCCGGACCGATATTTTCGCGCAATACAGTATTCATTGTAGGCAGCCTTAGACCGTAAAAAACCTAACATTTAT
>DATBAX010000007.1:0-2622 GCA_036271275.1 Terriglobales bacterium | reverse complement strand
TTGCCAACGCCCTAAACGACAACGTTCAATTTCATCGCTGGCCCACGGATCGGGTTTGGACCCGCGATTCGGGCTGCGCCTTCGTCGAGCAGGACGGTGGCGTTGCCGCCGTGAAATGGCGATTCAACGCCTGGGCGAAGTATTCGAACTGGAAAGGCGACGAACGAATTGGCAGTCTCATGGCGCAAGAGGTCGGCGTTCCTGAAACCCGTCCTCAATTTCACAATGAACGGGTCGTTCTCGAAGGCGGCTCGATCGACGTGAATGGTCAAGGGACATTGCTGACCACCGAAGAATGCCTGCTGAGCAAGATCCAGCAACGCAATCCAGGGATGAAACGCAAAGACTATGAAAAAATCTTCGCCGAGTATTTGGGTATCAAGAACGTAATTTGGCTGGGCGCCGGAATCAATGGAGACGACACTCATGGCCACGTTGACGATCTCACCCGTTTCGTCGCTCCTGACACGGTTGTCACCGCCGTCGAATCCGATCCAAAAGATGCGAACTACGAACCTTTACGAGAAAATGCCCGCCGTCTTAGCGATGCCACCGATCAGAATGGAAAGCCTCTCGCAGTGATTGATCTCCCTATGCCCGCCCCGGTAATTTTCGAGGGCCGGCGTTTGCCTGCGAGCTATGCCAATTTTTATATTGCGAATGGCGTGGTCCTGGTACCGGTCTTCAACGATCCCAATGATCGCGTCGCTCTCGATATCCTCGCTGACCTGTTTCCCGACCGCGAAGTCATCGGCATTTATTGCGGCGACCTCGTCTGGGGACTCGGCACGCTTCACTGCATGACACAACAGCAGCCCGCTTGCCGCTAGGAGATTCGATGGAACATTCAGGAATGGGCAAGGGGCGGGTGGAAGCCTTCAGCGACGGCGTGATCGCAATCATCGTCACGATCATGATTCTTGAGTTGCACACTCCAACTGAACCAACCCTCAGTGCACTATTAAAAATCGCTCCGAGTTTTCTAAGTTATCTGTTGAGTTTTCTACTTGTCGCAATCATGTGGGTGAATCATCACCACTTCATGCACGCCACTCGCGAGGTCAACGCGAGACTGCTATGGCTCAACATGAATTTGCTTTTCTGGATGTCGCTGGTTCCCTTCGTCACGGATTTCATGGGAAAGAACCATAACCAACCCTTTCCGGTGGCGCTTTATGGTTTGGATCTGGCGTGCTGCTCAGTGGCCTTCTTGTTGCTGCGGGCGGAATTGGTCCGGCAATGTCGTCATGATCCCGAACTTGCTGAATATCACTCGAAAATGCTCCGGAAGAATGCCTGGTCGGTGATTTTGTATGTTCTGGCCGCGACCCTGGCCTACGTGCGGGTCGAAGTGGCATATTTGATTTTCGTTTTTATTCCCGCGACATACTTTCTTCCGGAAAGGAAGCTCGCGGAATCATGAGTGTAGGTTTTTGCCACGACTGAGATTCCTCCAGGGCTGATGCCCTTTCGGAATGACAAGAGTCAATGGCGGTCAGGGAACTTTTTTGACTGTGCTCCCGTAACAATCAGTGGGAGCGAACCATGAAAGCCTTCCTCAGCCGATTGTCCCCACTTGCCTTAGTCGGGCTATCGATCCCGGTGCTGATTATTGTTCACACTGTCTTGAGTGTTGTGATGCCCGGCATCATTCGCATCGTGGTACCGGAAACAGTGCGCGTCGTCCTGCATCTCGTCTAGGCGATAGGCTTCCTCGGAATGATGCTGCCTACTAGTTCCCTGCTCAAAACCCGCTACAATCTCTCTCGGACGCATATCGAAGAATGCCATTTGATCCAACGCAGCCAACGGCCAACGGCGAACGACCAACGGCGGTTTCCGACGAACTCTGGATGGAAGAAGCCCTCCGCGCGGCCCAGCGGGCATTGGAAATGGGCGAAGTCCCCGTGGGTGCGGCTGTCGTCTGCGATGGCAAGATCGTAGGCCGCGGCTGGAATCGCAATATCGCCGATCATGATCCTAGCGCCCATGCCGAGGTCATTGCCCTGCGCGAAGCCGGCGCAAACCTCGGTAACCACCGACTTGGAGAGTGCGAACTGTTTGTTACAATTGAACCCTGTGCGATGTGTGCCGGAGCTTTAGTTCAGGCGCGGTTGAAACGCCTGGTTTATGGCGCAGATGATCCCAAAGCTGGCGCCGTCCATTCGGTGATGGAAGTGGTAAATCATCCCAAGTTGAATCACCAAATGGAGATTCGCGGCGGAGTACTGGCAGGCCGCTGTAGAGATATGGTGCAGGAGTTCTTCAGAAGCCGGAGATAAAGACGTCGTTGGTCGTTCGTCCTTGGTCGTTGGGCAATCCGACAAGAAGGATCGCCATTGCGAGACGAATCGGAAGATTTTGTTTAGCTGAAAGCTGACGGCTGAGAGCTGAAAGCGTTTTCTAGCACCTGGAGAGGTGCGTGAGTGGTTGAAACGATCCGCCTCGAAAGCGGACATACCTTAACGGGTATCGTGGGTTCAAATCCCACCCTCTCCGCCACTTTTTCTGTCGCCTAGCTCGCTCCCACCTTTTTTTGAAGCAATACAGTAAAAACTGTAGATACAGCCAACTCTTTCCCGTAGACCCGCACCTAATATTCACCAACATCGTTGGGACGAG
>DATBAX010000006.1:0-4258 GCA_036271275.1 Terriglobales bacterium | reverse complement strand
AAAGTTCGTCAGGGCGCATGGGGTGTTTTCACCGTGCCAGCGATCATCCTGCTGGTTGCAGTCATGGTGCTGGTCGTCGCGTTCATCGTTTATGTGGAACGCAGTGAACGAAGAATTCCCGTGCAATACGCCAAGCGTGTTGTAGGACGCAAGGTGATGGGCGGACAGTCCACCCATCTTCCTCTGCGGGTGAATGCGGGCGGCGTGATGCCGGTCATCTTCGCTTCTTCGATTCTGACGTTGCCGCAAATGCTCGGCCAGGGATTGAAAGACAATCGCTATTTTGGCTGGTTAATCCATTCCCTGGGTTGGGGTGAGCCGCTCTACACTCTGCTCTACGCAGTAGGGATCATTTTCTTCGCCTATTTCTACGTGTCGATTGTCTTCAACCCCAGTGAGGTTGCCGACAACATGCGCAAGTATGGCGGCTTTGTGCCTGGTATTCGTCCCGGCAAGCGCACGGCCGATTACATCAACGAGATCCTCACCCGCATCACGCTGGTAGGAGCTCTGTACCTGATCCTGATCTCGTTTATTCCGGAATGGATGATTGCTGGTATTCACCTCAATCATTTGCCGGGCGCGCTGGGAAGTCTTTTTGACCGGCTGCCCACCTTTATTACGAACGGATTGGGCGTGACATTTTATTTCGGCGGCACGTCGCTGCTCATCGTGGTCGGCGTGGCGATGGATACCGTGACTCAGATCGAAGCGCAGCTCATCATGCGTCACTACGACGGTTTCACTCCGCGCAGCGGACGAATCCGCGGGCGCCGTACCTGGTGAAGCTGCCCAATAAAGCTTGATCGTACTTTCGGTTTTGCATGAAACTGAGCGGGAAGATTGGATCGGGGACTGACTGGGGCCAGTTCAATGGCAGAAGAATCCTTGCGCGATATCGGGCCGATCATTCTGCTTGGGGCGCCGGGGGCCGGAAAAGGCACTCAGTCCAAGCGGATTACTGAGCACTATCACGTTCCTCAGATTTCTACCGGTGACTTGCTCAGGGAAAATGTGGAGCGGGGCACCGATCTGGGGATTCGGAGCAAAGCCAATCTGGCGTCGGGTCAGTTGGTGCCGGACAACCTGGTATGCGACATGGTGGCCTGGCGGTTGCGGGAGCCGGACTGCGAACACGGTTTTATCCTCGACGGCTTTCCAAGGACCGCCAAACAAGCGGCCTGGCTTGACGGATTTTTGAAGTTTCAGTTCATTGACAACTCGAAGCACTGCAACTGGTTGCCGATTGTGATCCGGATTGACGTGGATTATAATCAATTTAAGCAACGGCTTACCGGACGTAGGACCTGTCTCGCCAACGGACACATCTATAACGTCTATTTCCAACCGCCTCGGGTCGCGAACATTTGCGATATCGACGGTTCGCCGCTGATCATCCGCGACGATGATCGCACCGAAGTGATTGAGGAACGTCTGGCCACGTATGACCGGCAGACCAAACCGGTGGCCGAGTATTACGCGCAAAAAGGGCGTCTGGTTTCGGTGAATGGCGATCAGCCGGTGGAAAAAGTGACCGAGCAGATTTTCAAGGAGATTGAAAGCCACGCCGCTGCTGCGGCGAAAGGCTGTTAGAAGAGCATGGCGATCGTTTGCAAATCGGCGTCTGAGATCGAGAAAATGCGGCACAGTGGCCGCATCGTTCGCGAAGTGCTGGATCATCTCAAGACTCTGGTCGCGCCCGGGGTCAGCACCATGGACCTGGAGCGAGCGGCCGAGGCGAAGATGAAAGAGCTGGGCGCGAAGCCGGCTTTCAAGGGTTATTACGATTATCCTTGCGTGCTGTGCACCTCGATCAACGAAGAGATTGTTCACGGCATCCCTTCGGAAAAGCGGGTGCTCAAAGCTGGAGACATTGTTTCGATCGATTGCGGCGTAGTGCTGGACGGCTATTACGGGGACGCAGCGATCACGGTTGCAGTAGGCGAAACGGTTCCACCGGAACTTCAGAAATTACTCGAAGTCACGGAAGCCTCGCTCTACAAAGGCATCCAGCAGGTGCTGATCGGAAACGCGGTCGGCGATGTAGGCGCGGCAGTCCAGGAATTCGTGGAAGCCAACGGCTTCAGTGTAGTGCGGGAATTTGTAGGACACGGCATCGGTACGAAATTGCACGAAGAGCCGCAAGTCCCCAACTACGGAGCGCGCGGACACGGAACCAGATTGCGCGAAGGCATGGTGCTGGCGATCGAGCCGATGGTCAACTTCGGCAAGCCGGGCACCCGAGTATTGGACGACAAGTGGACCGCGGTCACAGCCGACGGCAGCTTCAGCGCCCACTTCGAACATTGTGTAGCGGTCACGAAAGACGGACCGGTGATTTTGACGCAGTAGTGAAGCGGCCTTTAGCCGTTGGCCGTTAGCGAAGAGCCAACAGCCAAAGGCTAACAGCAGATTCAAGGAGCCATTTGAGTAAAGAAGACGCGATTGAAGTGATGGCAACGGTTCTCGAACCGCTGCCGAATGCCATGTTCCGGGTGGAACTGGAAAATAAGCACAAAGTGTTAGCGCACGTTTCTGGAAAAATGCGCAAAAATTTTATCCGCATTCTGCCGGGGGACAAAGTAGCCGTAGAACTTTCTCCCTACGACCTGAATCGCGGACGTATTGTGTATCGCTACAAATGATGGCCAGTTGGTTTTAGCCAACGGCCAACGACGAACGGCCAAGGACTGATTTTATGAAAGTACGAGCATCGGTAAAGAAAATTTGCGACAAGTGCAAGGTCATCCACCGCAAGGGTGTAGTGCGGGTGATCTGCGAAACAGCAAAACACAAACAGCGTCAGGGCTAATTCAGTAAGAAGAAATTCAGAGGAGCACTATGGCACGTATTGCAGGCGTCGATCTTCCCCGCAACAAGCATGTGGATATCGCGCTGACTTACATTTACGGCATCGGTCATCCGCGCGCCGCCCGCATTCTGGGCAAGGCGAATGTGGAAGCGCAGAAAAAAGTCCAGGACCTCGGGGAAGACGAAGTCAACCGCATCCGCCAGGTTATCGAGGCTGAGGGCCAGGTCGAAGGCGATCTGCGCAAGGAAATTTCGATGAACATCAAGCGTCTCATCGAAATCGGCTCCTATCGCGGATACCGTCATCGCCGCAACCTGCCGGTCCGCGGACAACGCACCCACACCAATGCTCGTACCCGCAAGGGCCCGCGCAAGGGAACGGTCACGGCCAAGAAGAAAACGACGAAAGCATAAAAAACAGGTTTCGGGTTTTGGGTTTCAGGTGTCTGGATTAGACAACTGGCTTTCCCGAGACCCGAGACCAGATACCTGAGACCCAAAAATTATGGCAAAACCAGCAGCAGCCGGCGGCACTCCGGGAACTCCGGAGAAAAAAGGCAAAAAGAAAACCTTCAAGAAGAAGGAACGCAAGCATGTGTCGCACGGTATCGCACACATCCAGGCGTCTTTCAATAACACCATTGTGACCATCGCCGATCAGGCCGGCAACGTCCTGTCGTGGAAGAGTTCCGGTTCACTGGGCTTCCGTGGATCGCGCAAAGGCACTCCATTCGCAGCGCAGCAGGCCGCGTCGAATGCCGCCAGCATGGCGCGCGATCACGGTGTTCGCAGCGTGGAAGTACGAGTCAGCGGTCCCGGCTCCGGACGCGAGTCCGCCATCCGCGCCCTGGCCTCGTCCGGCATCGAAGTACGCAACATCAAAGACGCCACGCCGATTCCGCACAACGGGTGCCGTCCGCCAAAGCGTCGTAGAGTGTAAGAATCGCCGTTAGCTGTTGGCCCTTGGCTGTTAGCCAAAAGCCAACGGCTAATAGCCAACAGCAGTCGTCCGGGAAGAAGGGTTGAAGCCATACCCGTAAACCGGTCATCTAATACAGGAGAGTAAATTGGCACGATATACAGATCCCGTCTGCCGTCTATGCCGCCGCGAGGGCATGAAGCTGTTCCTCAAAGGCACCCGCTGTTTCAGCGATAAATGCGCCATTGAAAAGCGCAACTTTGCCCCCGGTCAGCACGGCAAAGATCGCAAAGCCAAAATCGTTGGATACGGCCTGCAACTGCGCGAGAAGCAGAAGACCAAGCGCATGTATTTCACGCAGGAAAGCCAGTTCCGCAACTACTTCGAGAAGGCCGCCGCGGCAAAAGGCGTCACCGGTGAACTCCTCTTGCAGTCGCTGGAACGCCGTCTCGACAACGTTGTTTATCGTCTAGGCTTCGGTATTTCCCGTCGCCAGGCGCGTCAGTTAGTGCGTCACGGACACATTCA
>DATBAX010000005.1:0-4438 GCA_036271275.1 Terriglobales bacterium | reverse complement strand
CCATGTCGCCATCTTCACTGTGCCGTCCGACCAATCCCATGATTCCGACGGGCGGTCCACATAGACTTCAATCCCATTTCCCTCGGGATCGTAAAAATAAAGCGCCTCGCTAACCAAATGATCAGCCGATCCCACAAAATGCCATTGATTCAGAAAAGCTGCGCGTAGAAATGCGCCGAGAGATTGGCGCGCCGGTAGCAGAAGCGCAAAATGATAAAGTCCCGCAGTCCGCGGCGGACGCAGCTTTCCGCTTGGCAATTGCTTCAAGCGCAGCAACATCTCGCCCGCGCCCAGCACCGCTTCCCGCTTACCACGTTCGAGCACTTGCAATCCAAAACTTTCGTAGAAGGCAGTTTGCGCAGGCAGGTCCAACACTTTCAGGGTGAGTTCACGAAGAGGCCATGGCTTCGGCGTCATTGCACACGCTCCTCGAGCGGGAAGCGATAAGTTCCAGTTCCCGTCCATTCGGCGGATTATAGACCCAAAACAACACTCCGAAGTCATTGGATTATTAAATGGAGGGGATAAGAAAGGGCGTCGTTGGTCGTTGGCAGTTAGTCGTTGGCCAAACCCTACGTACCTTGGCAGTCCGGAACGTGGCGTAGCATAGGGAGGATTCTGTTTTTCAACGCTTAGCCTCATGTGCTGTGATAAGTTCTGAGGCCTTGGCCAACGACCAACGACGCACGACCAACGACAGATTTAGCTAATTCCCGCCAAACCCAGCATCTCCAAAAACTGTCCCCGCGTCCGCATATCGATCGACTGCGCTACCAGCTTCCCCTTGCGGTCATAAACAAAACTTTTCGGTATCCCTTCCACCGAGAACAACCCGTTCACCTTGCGTCCCGGATCGAGCAGAATCGGATAAGAGATCTTGCGTTCTTCAACAAATGGCTTTACCTTGCCGGCATCTTCGTCGGAAATCGCCAGCACCACCAGACCCTGCCCTTGAAATTTCTGATAGAGCGCGTCGAGGTCCGGCATCTCCTTGCGGCACGGCGGACACCACGTTGCCCAAAAATTTACCAGCACCACTTTGCCGCGCAGATCTTTCAGGGTCCAACTTTTTCCCTGCAAATCGGTGAGTGTGAAATCGGCTCTCTCCCGCTGCTGATCGGCGCTCTCCAACTTCGCCAGAGCGGCCGCCAATTGCGGAGTATTGGCCGCCGTCAGAGGGCCAGTCTGCATGTGTTCGTAGTGCGCCAGGGCGGCTATTTCCACATATGGATCGGCAGGCCCACCATCTTTCGCTGGCGGCACCGGCTGCTCCTGTAATGCCAATGCCAACGTGGTCGTAACTTCCTGGAGCGTGTCATGTCCAAAATCGCCTTCGGTGGATAGATCCGCCAGGCTGTTTGCGAGTATCAACTTGTTGTGGACAGCTGGTAGTTGCCGAATCTTCAAGGCGAGATCTTTCGTGGTCGTCGAGCGAACGTCGTCCGGCAATCCACGCAATCCGTGCACTGCAGCGACAATCGGCTTCTCCTGCTCGCTCCATTCAATTTTCTGTTTCTGCCCCGCTAAATTCAAAGGACTCAGCCCAACCGCAGCTATGAGGCCAATCCAAAGACCTGCGATCACGGTTCTGCCGATCCGGGAGTGATATCGATGTAGGAACATGGACAGCAGATTACAACAACCGGGAGAACAGAATAGTTTTTCTTTAAATTTCACAAAGGTATAATCGTAGCTAATTTGAATATCACCGTTTCTCCAACCAGCTCCACTTGGTGAAGCTGGCGTCTCATTCGTGAAGTCTTATTCCAACGAGGACTGGTGTGTAAACACCAAGAAAGGTTTTGTTATGAATTCCAGGAGACTTTCTCAGTATCTATTCTTGTTGTCGATTTTCGTAATGGCCCTAAGCAGCCTGAGTTTTGCGCAAGGTCCGCCTCGGGGCGAAGGCCCGGTATGGGGTCGTGGTCCTCGTCCGAATCGAGGGGCTTGCTTCTACAGGGATGCCAACTTCGGCGGCGATTATTTTTGCATGAAGGCCGGGCAATCGTACGGATTCCTGCCGCCCGGCTTCAACGATAGGATATCTTCGGTCCGGACGTTTCACGCAGGAGTTGTGTTTTATAACGATCACGACTTTACCGGCCTGCGAGCGGAAACCCGGCGCAGTCTTAGCAATTTAAAAGCGTGGCCTCTGCCCACTGACCCACGAAAAACCTGGAACGACCGCATCTCGTCCATTCAGGTCCAGTAAGTCCTCTCACGTAAGGATCGCCGCCTTGTGTTCCGTTCCCTGAACAAGACACAAGGCGGCCTTGACCATCACTTACCAGATACGGACCCTGTCCGGCGAAGCTAGATATAGTTTCTCGCCGGGCTTGACGTCGAACGCGGCGTACCAGGCGTCGATGTTTCTTACCGTTTCCGATCTATACATACCTGGAGAATGCGGGTCGGTTAGGACCTGTTGCCGCAGGGATGCTTCACGCGTTTTCGATCCCCAATTCTGGGCGAACGCGATGAAGAATTGCTGATCGCCGGAAAAACCATCTTGTACGGGCGCGGATTTACCCGCGAGCGAAGCGCGATAGCCATCATAGGCGGCCGCAATGCCGGCGACGTCCGCAATATTTTCTCCCAGAGTTTGTTTGCCATTCACGGAAATATCAGGGAAAGGTTTGTAGGTGTCATACTGCGCGGCGAGTTGCGCGGTGGCCGCTTCGAAGTGGGCGAGGTCGGCGGGAGTCCACCAGTTGCGGACTCGGCCTTTTGAATCGAAGGCGGCGCCTTCGCTGTCAAAAGTGTGGCTAATTTCGTGACCGATGATCGAACCAATAGCGCCATAGTTGGCGGCGGCCGGAGCCTCCGGATCGAAGAACGGCGGTTGCAGAATCGCGCCTGGAAAGTTGAGCGCGTTTTGCAGCGGAAGATTCACGGCATTCACGGTTTGCGGCGTCATGCACCACTCATGACGGTCGATCTGGGAACCGAGGCGCGCGATCTGGCGATGATATTCGAAAAGACCTCCGCGCCAGAGATTGCCAAAAATATCGTCGGCCTTAACTTCGTAACCTGAGTAATCTTCCCAGGTTTCGGGATAGCCGACTCCCACATAAAGCGTGTTGAGCTTGGCCTGAGCTTCGGCTTTGGTGGCCGGATCCATCCAGGAAAGAGCTTCAATGCGTTTGTGAAACGCCTCGATGATATTCGCTACCATCGCCTGGGCTTCAGCCTTGGCTTTCGGTGGAAAATAACGTTCAGCATAGAGTTTTCCTACATCGTCGCCGAGTTCCGCATTGACCAAAGCCACGCCGCGCTGCCACCGCGGACGCTGCTCCGGAGTGCCGGAGAGTATTTTGCCGAAGAACGCATATCGCTCATCCGCTAGAGCCTTCGGCAATACTCCCGCATACTCATCGATCAAATGAAATGCGAGCCAGTCTTTCCATGCATCCAGCGATGTGGAGGCAACCAGCGCGGACTCGCCGGCAAACGCCGTCGGCTGCCAAACGATGAAGTCCGCTTGCTTGGTGAGACCGGCGCCGCGAAAATATTCCCCCCAATCGAGACCGGGAGCCTTGGTTGCGAAATCGGCTGGAGTCCAGGTGTTGTTGGCTTTGTGGATGTTTTCGTCCTCGGCAAGGCTGATATGTTTCTCCGCGATGGCATGTTCGAGTGCGAGAACTCGCGCGGCACGAGCATCGCTGTCGTTAAATCCCGCGAGCTTGAACATGGCGGAAATGTGCGCCTGATATTTTGCGCGGATCTCTCGCATGTGCTCGTCATCGGCGAGATAGTATTCGCGGTCCTGGAGTTTGAGCCCGCCTTGCAGCAAATACGCTGTGTAGTGCTCGGAATCATTGAATCCTGGTGCGACCCATAAGCCGAAAAGATTCGCCGTATGAAAATTTGTGTTATTGAGAGCGTCAACATCGGCACGCAGGCTATCCCCAAGGGCATAAGCCAATTCTTTTTTGTCGTGGATGGCCGCGATGGCATCCAGATGGGGACGAAGGGGCGCGAGACCTTTGGCTTCAATTCCGGCTTCGTCCATATAAGAGTGGTACAGGTCAGCGACCTTGCGTGATGGCGATCCCGCTGGAACATTGGATTTCGCAACTTCTTCAATCAGGTCGGCGGTTTGCTTGTTACTTAGATCAGCGAGGACGTTGAAGACTCCGACGCCGGCGCGATCCGCGGGGATTACAGTACGCTTGATCCATTCACCATTGGCGAACTGATAGAAGTCGTCGCCGGGATTCACGGAGCGATCCATGTTGTCGATGGCGATACCGTGATGATCCGGCTGGGGCGCTGGCTGCGCGTGGGAGATTGCGACGACAGCGAGAATGGCGATCAGGATTGAAAATTTCGTGGTGGATTTCATGTAAAGATTCTCCAAAGACGCTGCGGCGTAGGCGCGAAGCGAACTGAGTTAGACGACGGACACGGCAGGATGGTAGCACGAAGATCAAAGGCC
>DATBAX010000004.1:0-9232 GCA_036271275.1 Terriglobales bacterium | reverse complement strand
GGCCGATTCGCGCGCTTTCGTTAAATCACGCCGCGACAATGCCGTAACGCGACAATTGCCCGCTCTGGTAAAGCCCGGCATCATCCGTTTCACCGCGTGCAGACCAAAGCCGACGATTCCAAATCTAATCATAAGTTGTGTGGGTACGCTATTTGCCAAACGACATCGAGGTTGGCGGATCGTTGGTGATAAAAGTGTTGACGGCCGCCAGAGTGCCGGAGTCCAGGACGCCGTTGTTCTGATTGACCGAGTATTCGGTAATGTTCTTGCTGCCTTGGCTGCCCACATCGACGAAGCCGCTGATGGGATCGAACACCATAAACACCGGAGTTGATCCAGAACTTACCGTCGTGGTTGTCAGCTCGGTGAGCACACCAGTCGTAGGATCGATCGTGAACTGCGAAACGTTGCTGGTCCCGCTGTTGGCCACATAAAGATATTTTCCCGAAGGATGAACGAGCATGGCGACCGGGTTTGTTCCAACGGGGGACCCTGAGCCCGGAAGGAGAGTCAACGCCCCGGTAGTGGAGTTGATGGAGTATTGGGAAATATTGCCATTGGTAATGGCGTTGGAGCCGGCGTTCACCACATACATAAAGTGTTCCGTGGGCTCAACCGCAAAAGCAAACGGAGCGACTCCGACAGCCGAAGGCGACCCGACTGCTTGCAGAGTGCCGGAAGTAATGGTGTACGCCGTAATCAATTGGAGATTGGTGTCCAACACATACAGAAACTTTCCGGTCGGAGACACGGTGATGGAGTTGGGGCCGGTGGAAGTCGCGACCGGTGAACCGGGAATCTCGGTCAAGACTCCACTGCCAGCGTCGATGGCATAGGCGGAAATCGTACTCGATCCGTTGTTGGACGCATACAAAAACGCACCCGTACTATCCATGCTCAGAACGGCGGGATTGAGTCCGGTAGGCGTGCGGGGCATCACTTCCGTTAATGCGCCGGAGCTGGCGTCGATCTTGAAAAGTGAAATCGTATTGTCGGCGGTATTGGCGACGTAAAGAAACTTCTTCGAGGGATGCACCTGAATCGAAAATGGCGAGTTTCCGGTGACGAATGGAGAACCGATGATCGAAGTTGGAAGGCCGCTTGAGTTATCAATGCGATACGCCGCGATGCCCTCGTTGGGCACGGTCACATAAGCGACGTGATTCGCGGACGTCGAGGAGAAGAAAGAATTACAACCCGGCAAACCCGCCAGCGCAATACAGACCGCCAGCAGAGTTATTCCCTTCTTTTGCATCATCAAACCCTTTCGGTTAGCGCAACGGCCCATTACGAAAATCACTTCCCGCCAAATTGAAAAACCAGGCCCGTGGAAACTCTAAGATTGTTCTGGGAAATCGAGAAATTGTTGTTGTAGATGTAATCCACTTGAATAATGCGGACGGCGACCTGGGAACGCCAGTTCTTTTGTACTCCGCCACCTACAGCAATCGAGCGTCCCAAGCTCGAATAGCCGGGGAAAAAGACTTGTTGAATGTCGAAGTGTTCTCTCGATTTGCCGAAAAGCACGCGTCCGAAGAACGTATAGCCTTTCTTATCAACCGTAACTTGCGGGCCGACCAGAAAGTTATAAACAGTCAGGTGGGAACCGTAGTTGGCGCTTGCATCGACCACGACTCCCAACGGATGGTATTGCCGGGTACGGAAAATGTGGGGCACGCTAAGAGAGACGTTTCCGCCGTTCAGGTTCGAATAGTCCGCAAAACCGAGGGGAGGACTATCGAAATGCATATAGGAATAACCGCCAAACAGTTCCATATGCAGAGGAATTTCCTGGGCGGACGAAGACGCGCAAAGTAAGAGAACCAGGAAAATGAGGCCTGTGACGGTGGCGGCCGTGGTTTGGAGGCGTGTGCCTTGGGTTCGGATAATCATCAGTAGGGAGCTACCAGCTTTCCTCAGCCGAGCAAAAAGCAATATAGCAGTTCGACTTCTTCTCATGCGTGTGTTGTTGGAATGTAGTCAAGCTTCAGCAAGCGGTTCTCATGGCTTAGATGCAAAGTTCTGAGCGTTTTGATGACACCAATTTAAACACGATTTACTGAAAGTGTCCCGGCAGCGTGCAAAGAGCAGTGTAATTGTTTGTAAACAATCAGTTTTTCAAAAACCTTGAAGACCTAACGCCTTGATTTCATATTGACTTGGAGTCACGGCAGTCCTACCATGTGGCTGCTAACACGGGCCCCGTCCTTCTTCGCAGTGAAAAAATGATCGGACGAACTCTGGATCACTATCGGGTGTTGGAAGAGATAGGCTCCGGCGGAATGGGCGAGGTTTTCCGTGCCAGCGACGATCGCCTGGGACGCGACGTTGCGCTTAAGGTTCTAAAGCCCTCTCTAGCACAGGATCAGGACCGCCTGCGCCGCTTCGAGTTGGAAGCCCGATCCGCCGCTCTTCTGAATCATCCCAACATTGTTGCCATTTATGACATTGGCATGCACGATGGCGCGCCGTATATCGTTTCTGAACTGCTCGAGGGCAAGACGTTACGGCAATGCCTGCTGGACGGACCTCTACCGCTCCGCCAGGCGGCCGACTATGCGATACAGATTGCGCAAGGATTGGAAGCAGCCCATGAAAAGCTGATCGTCCATCGCGATCTCAAGCCGGAAAACTTGTTCGTAACCAATGACGGACGGGTGAAGATCCTTGACTTCGGCATTGCCAAATTGATTTCGTCTGAACTGGATGCAGACCCGACCATTGCCAACCTCCCGACTCAGACCAAATCTGGCACTTTGCTGGGTACGGTGGCCTACATGTCGCCGGAGCAATTGCGGGCCAAAACGGTGGACCATCGCAGCGATATCTTCAGTTTCGGCGCGATCCTTTATGAAATGCTTACGGGCAGACGAGCATTTTCCGGACAAACCGAGGTCGATACCATTACCGCGGTCCTAAAAGAAGACCCGCAGGAAATGTCTTTCATTCGGCAGAGTATTCCAACCGCCTTTGAGCGAATCGTCCGTCACTGCCTGGAAAAAGAGCCTGAGGAAAGATTTCAGTCGGCGCGGGAGCTGGCCTTTGCGCTGAGTACAGTTTCCGATATGTCGACCAACCGGTCGAGCGTGACTTTTCGCGGCGGACCGTTTCGTTGGCGAAAATGGTTGCCATGGGGCTTGGCAGCTGTCCTGCTCGCCGTTGCCGGCGTTTTTGCCGGACGCAACTTTACTTCCACCTCGAATCCTGTCTATCGCCGGCTGACCTTCGAGCGGGGGACAATTTATTCAGCTCGTTTTGCGCCGGATGGAGGCAGCATCGTGTATGGCGCGGCCTGGAATGGCCATCCCCTCGAACTTTTTTCTACTCTGTCGGATTCGCCATTGGAACATCCGCTGGGTCTGAGCTCGGCCCATTTGCTGGCTCTCTCGCGTACCCACGAACTGGCAATTTCACTCCATGGCATCAATGACAACCGCCTGGATTTTTCCCATGCCATGTTGGCGAGCGCGCCCATGGCCGGTGGAACGCCGCGAGAAATCCTGCAAGATATCACGTGGGCGGACTGGAGTCCGGAAGGCAAACTGGCGGTGGTGCATTACGTGAAGGGGCACCATTTGTTGGAATATCCGATTGGGAATCTTCTGTACTCGACCAACGGATCGATCAGCAATATCCGATTCTCCCCGCAGGGTGATCGTATTGCTTTTATGGATCATCCTGACCGCTGGGACGATCGGGGTTCGATTTGCGTTACCGATTTGAAAGGGAACCGGACGACGCTTTCGGCAGGATGGGCTTCGGAAGATGGTCTCGCCTGGTCTCCCAGCGGTGAGGAAGTCTGGTTCACAGCGGTGCAACGTGGATTCAGCCGCGGGGTTTGGGCGGTCAATCTGAAGGGGCAGAAACGTCAAATTCTGGGAGTGCCCGGTGGCTTTACTTTGCAGGACATTGCCCAGGACGGCCGCATCCTGGCCACCGCAGGCAGCGAACGACTGGGAATGGACTGGACGGGAAAAGTCAGAGATCCCGTGGGGGCGCATGAATTGTCCTGGTACGAATGGACCGTTGCCAAAGACATCTCCGCGGACGGGCAATCGGTACTGTTTGAAGAGAGCAGCGAGCCGGCCGGTTCAAATTATGCAGTGGCGATCCGCAAGACTGATGGTTCTCCGCCAATTCGTTTAGGGGATGGTACGGCAGGTGGACTCTCCCCGGATGGGAAATGGGCGGCGTCGGTGTTAACCGGAAGCCCGGGGCGCTTGATTTTGCTTCCGGTTGGTCCAGGCCAATCGCGCGAGATCGCATTGCCCGCACTCGAACACCTCGACAACGGTGCCGCCAGGTTCCTGCCGGATGGCAAACGGCTGGTTGTTGATGGCAATGAACCCGGGAGGCTGGGACGAAGCTACGTGGTCGAAATTTCCGGGGGTCCGCTACGCGCAGTGACTCCGGAGGGGACATACGCGATTCTTCCGTCGCCTGACGGCAAATATCTGGCAGGTGCGACCTTGAATGGAGTAACGCTGTTTCCGGTGGATGGCGGAAGTCCTCAACTCGTTACGGGAACAAGTGTGAGCGATATGCCGTCCCAGTGGTCTGCGGATAGTCGCGCTCTGTATGTGTATCGGGAGGGAGAGATTCCATTGAATGTTTATCGCCTGGACATCTCGACCGGGAAGAAAGATCTAATAAAGCGAATCATTCCTGATGACCACGCTGGCGTGGTATCGATTGGTCCGGTGGTGACTAATCCTCAGGGATCGCAGTTTGCGTACAGCTATTATCAGGTGCTGTCGGTCCTGTATGTGGTTTCGGGGTTGCGGTAGCGAGACTGAAGTACTGTGGCGGGAAAGCCCCGCCCTCTCGCAAACTGCGCGAGAAGGACACCCTCCAACACCCAAAAAGCAGGTGCCAATGCTTAAAACCACCAGTGACACGAAGTTAGACGGGTGGTGGTGCAGTTTGAAAATGATCCGTGTCAGGGTATCGTCTTCAGGCGTGCCGGAAACTCGGGGATTCAATTACGCGCGTAACGCAGTTTCTTGGAGCGTCGCGCCCTCAGGGGCTAAAGATTTCGTTTCGGACTTCTGAAGTGGTTGCGGGAAAACCCTGATTCCCGAGCGATAAACGTTTCGTTTAAAGAAACTTTGATGCGGCATGCGTAGCCGTGAAAGAGCGGGCCTTGCAGGCCCGCGTTCCGTACAAGACACGATTCACGCGGCGCTGAAGGCGCCGCTCTTCCACGGTGGTCGATGCTCTCGATCAGCGCGCCAAACTGAGTACAGGAGCGATTGTTCAACGGATCAGAGTTTTTCCGCAACCACGGTAGCCATGCCCTGACATGAGTCTCATTTCAAACTGCGCCACTGTCGTTACACCAAGGAAATCTTTGTTGGCTTTCCTTGGCGTAACTTCGTGTCCTTGGTGGTTCTCAAATCAACGGGCCGGTGAAACTTTCCCGGACGTAGTGGAAGAAGAGGGACGTTGAAGTGTTTCTCAGTGGCAATGGATCGCGGGAATGCGGTATTTCCCGGCCGCTGTAGATTAAGGCATCGCCAATTGCCTGAAACACCGTGGTTTTTCCTGTCGCTGTGTGCAACTGGAGCGGCCAGGGCGATTCGCGCAACGGTTCCGGCGAATAGTCGATGCACAAGCTGATGCTGAACTCGCATTGTTCGCGATCGATGTGGGCTTCGAGTGCAGCCCCTCCCTGATACGAACCGAGATAAACGTAGGAAGGCTTTACTGGTTCTTCCACAATCCGGCTCATGGTTGCCGTGAGTTGACGGTGAAAGAAACGGGCGACCGGTTCGTCTTTAGCGACGTAACGGCGCGGACTTTGCGAATCGCCCAACGTTAGTCTTCCGTGGCGAATCAGGTGGCGGTAATAACGGCGCAAGGCAGAAATATGAAAGGGATGAATTAACTGCCCGATGGGGGTATATCTTTTTTTCTCAAACTCCGCGGCACAGCGATAAATAACCTGGTTCCAGTATTTGCTGCGCAGCGAGAAATGATCATCAGGCACCAGCACATCTGCCATCGCCAGGACGCGGAGTGCGTCCGATGTGAGGGCGGAAGACGCTCGATCTCCGGGCTTCAATCCAGCAATGGCTTGTTTGAGCGCCGTTCCCAGCCAAAAAGGCACTAGTCCGTGGCGAACTGAGTCCTGAATCCAGACCATGTTCCCGGCAAGCATAAAGTTGTCCAGAAGCGGCGCGCTGTTAGCAACCATTGTGGGCAATTCGCCGTTCGAGGAAAAGCAACTTTCGGGATTGACGAAAAGTGGACGATCAGAAAGATCCTCCCGTGCCCAGTCCCGGAGATAGTGGTCCGGGACCAGGTGATCTGGCTGATCGTCCAGACGGCAATGGAAGAGCCGCATGGGAAGATTGGCGCCGTTGGCGGGCGCCGACTCTTCTTCGCTCGGCTCTATCCTGGCTTCGTTATTTAGCGATGGAACCATCCATTGACCGTAAAGCGGCTATCGGTAAACGCACGGGAAGGGCATTCGACCGGGGTGATTTCGTGGGCCAGCGAACTGGCAAACAGCACGACCTGGTTTTGCTGAGGCACGATGGCGCGATAGTTTTGCGTGGGCACATAGGCCCCGTTGTCCCAGCGAGAATCGTAGATCCGCAGTTCGCCGCCGCGAAACGCCTTCGGTTCTCGATGAAAGAAGTAGACGAAGGTGATTTCCCGCGAGGCAATGGCTTCTCCTGCGTTGTCGCAATGCCAGCAGAAGAAATCGCCGTCATTGCTGGCAGTAATCTGCATCTCCACTCGCGAGGGGCGGAAAGGGTCCTGTCCAAGCTTTCTTATGACTTTGGGCAAACACGCTTGCAGGCGATGTAGAAGGACATCGTGGCGCTCACCCAGATTCACAAGGACATGAGAGCGGCGATGTTCGAAATCGGTAATTCCCCCAGGCATGCCCGGAGCAATGACTTCGCTGATCTGGAATTCCGTCTCGCGGGCGAGAGTGTCCTGCATAAGATCGTGGAGTTCTTCCGGTGCCAGGAATTCTTCCAGGAGTACATATTGCGCCGGCAGAATTTGAGGCTTTTCGGCGAGTGCAATACTTCCGGAAGAGGCTTGCGAATTCCGCGCTGGCAACTCGCGGATTTGGATGCCCGGAGGAGTAGGGCCGGGCGGCCGGGGACCGTCGGGACTTGCAGGGGGAAGGCTGGGAGGACTGCCGAGCCGCATTGTTTGGTGCAAGTCACGAACTTGGATGCCGGGAGGAGTGGGACCCGGCGGGCGAGGACCGTCGGGACTGGCGGGCGGGAGGCTGGGAGGACTGCCGAGCCGCATGGGGATTTCGGTCCGGGTGACCGGGCCGAGCAATTCTTTTAGCATCTGCTGCGTGAGTGTGCGTTCCAGAATTCCGCAAGCGCGCTCCGTAACAATTTCGCCGACGATGCGAGCGATCGCGTCGGGAAGGTTTTTATTTTCGGGCTGAATATTTTGGTTGGCGCGTTGAATGAGGATCGAGAGGAGTTTTCGTTCGGAAACATTCAGTATCCGCTCATCGCTCATCAATGCGCCGGAGAGAGTTTCGATTGTTTCGTGTGCCGCCATCGTCGTGGTACCTCCAGGTGAGAGACACCTATCCACGCGCAGACAGCAAGATCAAAAGCGAACGGGGGAGCACAGAGTAGCAAGGAATGAGCTGTGGAAAAATAAATATTAACGGCAGCGCTAACCGGATTGTTAGAGCTTATTTTTCCGCCATCGCGCCAACCAGAGAGGCAAATACCTGGAAGCCCTGGGTGGAACCTAATTCGGGTTCGCTGGCGCGCTCGGGGTGAGGCATCATCCCGAGCACGTTACGTCCGGGGCTACAGATGCCGGCGATGTTGTCGAGAGAACCGTTCGGATTGGCGGCTTTGGAGGTTTGGCCGTTTGGCTCAGCGTAACGAAACACGATTCGGTTGTCTCGTTGCAATTCCGCTAGAGTGGCGTCGTCGCAGAAATAATTGCCGTCCATGTGTCCGATGGGAATGGTAAGGACATCACCCGCACGGCAAGCGTTGGTAAAAGGAGTGTCGGCATTCTCGACGCGTACGTCGACCGGCTTGCACACGTACTTGAGGCCGGTGTTTCTGGTCAACGCTCCCGGCAGTAAACCTGATTCGCAGAGAATTTGAAAGCCGTTGCAAATACCCAGCACTAATCCGCCATTGTCGGCAAACTTGCGGACGGACTCCATCACCGGAGAAAACTTTGCGATGGCCCCAGTGCGCAAATAGTCGCCATAGGCGAATCCGCCGGGAACAATAATCGCATCGCAGCCCTGGAGGTCGTGCGATTCGTGCCAAAGGAAGGTAACCGGCTGTTTGGCAACCTGCTGGATGGTCCAAAACGCGTCGTGATCGCAATTCGATCCGGGAAAGATGAGGACGCCAAATTTCATCGGAGCTTCCTTGGTGCTGGGGATGGGTAAAGTTTAACATGATGGCTTGTGAAGAAGCGTCTGGCACTTAGCACTTAGCCATTGGCGGCCGGGGATGGCTAGGTGCTAAATGCCAATTGCTAATTGCTGCCTTCCCCCGGAAGTCCAACTCCCAAACCGTTACGTTCGTTACCTATTGTCCCGAAAGGGATATGACTACACTCGCCAGAGTGACGATCAGGCGCAATCTCGGGGTGTTGATAGTTGTCGGAATGCTGTCTTTGGCTGCGCAGGCGAAGCAGTTGGCCATCGTTTCCGACACGTCGAACAGTACGTCCAACATCACCGTTGCTGAGCTGATCAAGATCTTTAACGGACATAATAAGACCTGGCCGGATGGCAAGACCATCAAGATAGTGATGCGCGACCCGTCTTCCGCCGACATGCAACTGGTACTCCGCAAGCTATTCAACATGACGCCTGAGCAGGCGCATGCATTCATACAAACGCATCGAGATGCCATCGTCATCGCGGATTCCGACGATGCGGTCCTGCATTTTGTTGCCTCCTCTCCCGGCGCTCTTGGCGTTGTAGATCTTTATTCGCTCACTAAAGACGTGAACGTTGTGAAAATCGATGGCAAGTTACCGGTCGAGCAGGGCTACTTGCTGAGGGGAAATTAGAAATGCTGAGCAAACAAAACATTTTCCGCAGCACAGCGATCGCGATGATCACTGCCGGCTTGTCGTTGGCCGCAGTAGCGCAGCAAACGGTTACAGTGTCCAAGGATCCGCAAACGGCCGTATTGCCGCTGACCACCAAATCCGTCAAGGCGCGCCGTTTGGTCGATGAGGCCTGGACCCTTTATATCGATCG
>DATBAX010000003.1:0-11974 GCA_036271275.1 Terriglobales bacterium | reverse complement strand
GCCTTTTGTTTTAATTTTTTCCGGTAAATCGCTCAACGAAACGCTCACCTGCTGAAATAAGGCTTCATTCCCTGCGACGATAAGTTTGCCGTCAACTTTTCCGGCGACGCCTTTTCCGGCAACGTAGCGAAAATCACGGGCATCGGTGAGAACGATTTGTCTTTCCTGCGCCGCGCGAACGATGGCAGAGCCGAGCGGGTGCTCGCTCAATCTTTCGAGGCTCGCAACCAGACGCAGCAACTCGGATTCAGCAATTCCCTGCTGCGTGATCACGGACAGCACTTTTGGTTTACCCTCGGTCAAAGTTCCGGTCTTATCGATGACCAGCGTGTCGACTTTTTCGAGAATCTCCAAAGCTTCCGCATTCTTGATAAGCACGCCGGCATGGGCGCCGCGTCCAGTGCCGACCATGATGGCCATCGGCGTCGCCAATCCCAAGGCGCAGGGACAAGCGATGATCAGCACGGCAACAGCATTCACCAATGCATGGGCCAGGCGAGGTTGCGGTCCGAAGAGTCCCCAAAGAATAAATGTCAAAACCGCAACGGCAATGACGGTCGGCACGAACCACGCTGCGACTCGATCCGCCAGCCTTTGAATCGGTGCACGGCTCCGCTGCGCCTGGCTAACCATTTGCACGATCTGCGCCAGAAGCGTCTCGCTGTCAACGCGTTCCGCACGCATGACGAATGCGCCCGTCCCGTTCACCGTGGCTCCAATCACCCGGGTACCGGTTGTCTTCATCACTGGCATCGATTCGCCGGTGATCATGGATTCATCCACTGCGCCGTTGCCCTCAAGTACGCTTCCGTCCACTGGAATTCTTTCGCCAGGTCGTACTCTTAGGCGATCGCCGCGCACAACCTGATCGAGCGGGATGTCTTCCTCTTTCCCGTTTCGCAAAACGCGAGCCGTCTTCGGAGTCAGATCGAGCAGCGCCCGGATGGCAGCCCCCGTGTGACTACGTGCGCGCAACTCGAGGACTTGTCCCAGCAAAACTAGAGCAGTGATAGCGGCCGCCGCTTCGAAATAAACGGCAGGCATGCCGTTCATCTCGCGAAATGACGCAGGAAAGATCCCGGGAAAAACAGTTGCAATCAAACTGTAAAGATAAGCAACGCCCGTGCCCATCGCGATCAGCGTGAACATGTTGGTCGAGCGGTTGACGATCGACGTCCATCCCCGTTGAAAAAACGGCCACCCCGCCCAGAGGACTACCGGCGTCGCCAACAGCAATTCGATCCAAGACAGCCAACCGTTCGGGAGCGCATGTTCGACCGGCATTCCGGGCAGCATGTCGGACATGGAAGCTCCGAGCAGGGGCACGGCCAGAACTACGCTCACCCAGAATCGCCGCGTCATATCGCGTAATTCGGGATTTTCTTCGTCTGCAGCACTCACAGTGCGTGGTTCAAGTGCCATTCCGCAGATCGGACACGCTCCCGGCCCCGAACGCACAATCTCCGGATGCATGGGACAGGTGTACTCAACACGGCTTGATGCCACCGGCACTTCCGGTTCCAGAGCCATGCCGCAACTCGGGCACGGCACCGGCCTGGACTCACGAACTTCGGGACACATCGGACAAACGTAGTTCTGAGCGCCGCCGCCCGGTGCCGCTGACGGACGAGGCTTAAGGTATTTCTCCGGATCGCTCTCAAATTTGTCTTTGCAGGATTTGGCGCAGAAGTAATAACTTGTCCGGTCATGCTCGGAACTGAATCTAGCGGTGGCCGGATTCACAGTCATCCCGCAGACGGGATCCTTGACGGCATTGATGGGATTTATAGATGGCTCCATGAAATGAACGCTTTTAAACAATAGCAACTATTAGATGGCCCTGCATGGGGCAAAGATTGTTGTATCTTGATATGAGCTCGAATCGGGCTGGAGGGTCGGCAGACCAATGACACAAATGGAAGTGGTATACCGCTACGGTGCAACCCCGGGCGAAGCTGAGATGCGGGCGATCGATAACCTGCGCGATGTATACGGCATCCGCCGCATCAGCTTTAACGAAAAAGAAAGTACCATGCGGGTCGAGTATGACGCTTCCCGGTTCAAGGAGCCTGTTCTGGCATCGCTGCTGCGGCGCGCAGGAATCGATGTGCAGGAAAAGCTGGTGCTCGCCTAACGAGTGCCAGTGGTGGTCAGCGGCTTGCCATAACTTCCTCAGGTTCCGCGGCCTGCGGAAAAGACGTACCTGCTTTCACTTTGGTGCGCGTCAGCCGCGTTCCAATATCGATAAATGGTTTTTCGATTAGATGGTATGACCCTACGGATACTGCCGTGATCCCACCGAGAAATACCAGCCACCGCAACGCTATAGGCAGATTCTCCAGCTTGACGAAAGCCAGCCAAAGCACGGGGATCTGGCCCAAATACAGACCGTAGGAGTACTTGGCGATGTAGTGCGTGGCCCGATTGAGCCACAGATGGGTTGACTCAGCGCAATAACAAACCAGCAGCCCTATTGGCAGACAACAGGCCCATCCGTTATATCGCTTCCAATAGAAGTTTTCCGACAACCAATACGCCAGAGTCAGAATACCTAGAGTCAGGGGCCAAGCCCAAAATCCTACAATCGCTCCTCGCGACTTACGCGAAAGGTGATAGGCAATCACCCCTGCCAGAAAACAAGGTGCATAAGCGGCAAGTCCGAAGATCCTCAAGAACGACAAATGGTTGTGAGCGCTCAGCATGCCGAGGGCAACAGAGCCAACCCAAATGCTGCCTAATATCCACGTCCAATCTTTCCGCCGGGCAATTAAATACAAGAAAGGCAGCAGGACATACATCTGCACTTCGTATGGCAAACTCCAAAGCGGGCCCGTCACTGAAGGCGCTTTGGTGAGATTTTGGACAAGAAAGAGATTGGAAAGAATGTTTCCGGCGGTCGGCGGGACGACTGGAACGTTGCCCCAACTCAGCGGCGAAATATGGATTGCGAAGACGACGGCCACCGTCACGACAGCCAGTGGGTAGATGCGGAACAACCGCCGAACGTAAAACGTTGTAAACCGGCGCGCGCCATCCACTGAGAGCCGGTCAAGGGACATCATAAGAACCAGGCTGGTGTGCACGAAAAACAGCAAAACTCCCCAATCGCCCAGGGAATAGAGCAGGTCCCGGCGTCCTTTTGCTACGCCGATGGTCGCAGGCAGATGGTCCGCAAGCACCAACAGGACGGCAAGTGAGCGCAAAAGATCGAGATTCGGCAACGCTTTGCGCTGCGCCAGGACAGGTAATTCCAAACGATCCATAGACTTCAAGGAACCAAAATGAATTCGATTTTTATTCGGAGGGGAGAACGCCGATTTCGACGCAAAGACCGCGTCGAAGACTCCAAGTTGGACTCACTTTACCATTCAAGAATGACAGATTGAGTCAGTTCCTTCTGGGTCGACGTGACGAAAGTTCAATGATTTCTGGCTGGGAGTAAAAACTTATAGGGGGAGGGCCGCAGCTCTGTAAATCCGGGGGAGGGGCTGCGGCCGGTCTCTAAGTAAACGCTTCAGACGAAACGCGTCATTCGGATATGCAAGGGGCGCCCAAGAAGAACCTCTGGCCGAAGTTTATTCTCGAGAGCGCCCCGTTGCGCGCCACTTCGTCTGATCTATCTTTAGCAACCTGCGTACCAACCTCAACGAACTGAAAACAAACAATCGATGAACTACCGGCACTAGTAGGATTTGCCCGCGCCGGGAAAGATTTACCAACCACCGGACTACGCCAGAAGTTTAGGCGTTCGCGAAATGCCGGCACAAGCGAATCCAAAATGCTCTCTGCTTCAATACCGGATCCATTGGGCGTAAATCGCCGCCCCAATGCGAGTGGAAGACATTGTATTTTGTAGTGGTGCGCCCTGGAAGATTCGAACTTCCGACCTTCTGGTTCGTAGCCAGACGCTCTATCCAGCTGAGCTAAGGGCGCGATGCAAGCTTGAGGAATAAATTTGCGGCAATTCAGATTATAACGGAATTCGTTTGGTTGGCAAAAAAGCGGGCCTCGGTCGGCAACCGATGCTTTTCCCACCAATAAAAAAGGCCGAACCGCCCGGTTCGGCCGAAGCATGCGGAAACTTAACGGGCCCGATCCGGTTCCTTCGGGGCGCCACGCTGAAAGTTGTAGAAAAACCACGGCTTGGATGCAGGTTCCATACGACAACCCTCATGCGCGACTCGTCCCAAATCGTCGATCTTCGCTGTCCGGGATTTGATTACAACCGGCAGAGTGCAGATGCTACAAAAGAAAACGCTGTAATGCGTTTGATCGTCCATGACATTACGCTCCGATAGGTTAGGCGAAGCAATCGAATTTGGATTCGCCATAAAAACGCGAGAGAGGGCTTTTCACTGTAGGCACGATTTTCTGGGTATAGCAGGTTTTGTGGACGATCCGATTTTGTTCATCTGTGTACAAATTAACGGACAATTCCACGGAAACATCACAGACAGGGCACAGTATTTCTTCCCTTTTCCTTTGATAGGTATCCATAATCTTGATTTCCTTATGGGATTCTGATCTAACGAAAAAGTTATAACTATTGGGTTAGAAAGACGCAATACAGTATTTACCCTAAGGATTTCCCCTAGGGGCCGGGCGAGTTTAGATTTGTTTCACGCGGCCGTCTGATACGCCAGCAGCCGGAATATCTCGGAAATGCGGGCCTGTCGCCGCACGTACTCTAACCGTTCGCGCATGCTCATGCGAACGAACACCTCGCCCTCTTTGGCCTCGAGTTGCTGTTTTTGCAGATCGAAAAGTTCGTCGCCCAGCCTTTTTGCTTGATCCCACGAATTGTCGATGGCATGTTTCATGCCAACAGTGTCACGCTATCCGACGAAACTGCCCATACCCTGAATCCCCGAAAGTGGTTTTCTTGACACCTGAGTGGAAGCCAGTGCGCCCCCGCATCGAAAACGTTAACACCCAGCCCACAAAATGCTAATATGCGTGCCATGAAATCAGTCGAGTGGGTTGTCCTCGTGCTTTTCGTCGCCTTGCTTTGGCTCAAGATACGGGCGCGCAGAGATCGTGCCGGCGTTTCCGCTGCCGGAAACTCCGTCGACAGTCAGAGCGGCGATCCAAAGAAATAAACGGAAATCGCTTTTCACGGTGGTCCGCCGGAATCAGGTATAGTCATCGCACGACATTGGTGGGGCCAGTCGCTGCTTTGAACAATCTTCCGACAGCAGCAACTTTCGCGACTGTTCGGCAACCAACTTCATTCATGGGGCGTAACTCAGTGGGAATGCAACGGACTATCTTTACCATCGTTTTATCGGCAGGATTTGTGTTCACCTCGTTGCTGGCTCGGGCCCAGGAGGTTCAAAAAGATCCTCATGCCGACGCCGCGAGACCTGACGCGCCATCGATGTCGATCAAGCCCTATCACTCGATCACTGGCCGTCAGCGACTGGGATGGATTCTCGACAACACGGTCGGAGTGCCGGCTCTGGCGGTCAATCTTGTCTTCTCGGGATATGAAACGGGCCAAAACCAGCCTGTGGAATATCACGGCACCTGGTCAGGATTTGGCAAACGCGTGGGAATTCGGCTCAGCCAAACCGCAACCAGCAATGTAATGGAAGCGGGACTCGGAGGCTTTTGGGGTGAAGACCCTCGCTACTTCCCCACTTACTCGCAACCCTTTAAGGGCCGGGTGAAGAACGTGGTGATTTCGACTTTTCTTACTCACACCCGGGACGGGGAATTCATGCCCGCCTATGCGCGATTCATGGCAATCCCGGGAAGCAGTTTCCTTTCGAACACCTGGCGCGCCGATAGCGAGGCCAATACCAGCCAGGCCCTCCAACGCACCGCATGGGGTTTCGTAGGACAAATGGGAAAGAACGCTTTCCTCGAATTTTGGCCCGACTTTCACCGACGTGTGCTGCACAACAAGTTTTAGGGGCTGTAACAACTGAAGACGGGAAACCGGAAGAAAAACTCGCGCTGAAATTAAAAAAGCGCCCTAGATCCTTGCGGATCACAGGACGCCCGAACAGCCCTCCCCCGAGTCTGCTCATTTGCAAGATAACTCTCCTTACTGACCGTGTAAATCGCACGTTCGTGCCATTTGGTGGCCCGAACTAGCCATCCGACGAAGCTTTCCTGTAAGTATGCACCGGTTTGCATGACAGACGGCTTCCCTTTCCCGGGCGGCAACCATCTAAACCGTTCTTTTTCATAAAAATAGATCCGACGTGCATTTGGCTAACGGCATGCACGGTTAACCACCTTGAGCCTTCTTTCCATGAAAACTACGGTACATACCAACGCGGTCGCCCGATTCGCATCCAAGCAGTGTTCGATACCGTACATTCCTGAGGTTTCCAGTTTGAAACGATTGGTTTTTATGTTGTTGCTGGCAATCGCTTTGCCTACGATAGCTTTTGCCGACAGCAATCCCGCCCGTGACGTCAACGCAGCCCAAACCAGTGCCGCGACGGCCACCATCGTCAAGGCCAATGCAGTCGCGCAGCCGACAGGGGTGATCAGAGTCCCCGAACCCGGAATTCTCTGCTTGCTGGGCACCGGCTTACTCGGATTGGCCGTCGTGATGCGCCGTAAGTTAAAGGCCAAGGAATCGCTGAACGCGACCCTGGTCGAATCCTCCGGCGACTAACTCTCCGCCCACAGAAGCACCGCAAAGATCGCCGAGCTGTAAAGCCTTCAGTTACAAGCTCGATTTGTCCACAACCACAACAAATGTGTGGTACTCCGGGTTACTCCAGTAATGGGTAAATCCGGGATTACCGTTGACCGTTACCGGGGGTGTCCTTAAATTCGCAACAGGGGGTTGTATGAAGGACATCCATGAGGTTTTGCGACGTAAGCAAGCCAAGTTTGCCCAATTGGGCAAGCAGATAGAACTGTTGCAGCAGGCGGCAGAAAAACTGCGTGAAGTCGCCCCGTTGTTGGCCGAGAACGAAGACGAGGACAGCACCATTTTGGCGGACGCCGAGGAGTCCAGCATGGCCGCCAAAGCCGGAGCGGCATCCGAATCGCCCGCCCCTGCCAAGCCTCGTGGTGTGGCACCACGTTGGCCATAATCACGAGTTCATTTGCAGAAGCCGTAACGTTTTTACGAGCATCATAACCAGATATGGGATTCCAGGCACTTCTAGTTTCCAAAGACGATACAGCCGCGGCTACCCTGACTCCGGTCCTTTCCGGATTCGGGGTGGGCGCGCAGTCCTGCAGTTATTCCGAGGCCCTTTGCCGGGTCGCGGAGCAAAAGTACGACGCCGTCATTATCGATTTTGACGATCCTCACAGTGCCGCACTGGTGTTGCAAGCCACTGAACAGGCTTCGGCAGGAAACGGCGCCATCACCATTGCCCTGCTGAGCGATAAGACAAAAGTCCGCAACGTATTTGGCGCCGGCGCAAACTTCGTCCTGTACAAGCCGGTGTCGACGGAGCAAGCGCAAGCCACTCTGAGAGCGGCAACGGCGTTGATCAAACGCGAACGCCGTGGATCTTTCCGCGTTCCTGTACAAATCCCAGTTCAACTGAGAGTACAAAACGGAACTGAGATTGAAGGCATTCTTCTGGATCTGAGCGAAGACGGCATGGATCTTTTGGCGGCACAGCCAACCTATCCTTCCGCGATCGTGGTTGCCAATTTCACGCTGCCTGAATCCAACAACGAGATTGAAGTGCGAGGCGAGGTGGCATGGGCGAATCCCAATGGACAATCCGGGGTGCGCTTCGTGGACTTGACCGAAAATCTTCGCACTACTTTGCAGACATGGGTACTGGCGCATGCCCAGGAGCTTCCACCGGAAGAACCGGAACCGGTTGCGCATTGCAAGTTAACCGATCTGAGTCTGGGTGGATGCTACGTGGAAACCGAATCGCCGTTTCCAGAGCGTTCTGGGATCATCTTGTGCCTGAAGGCGGAAGACCTGGAAGTCCAGGCCGAAGGCGTGGTGCGAGTGATGCATCCTGGATACGGCATGGGAATTGAGTTTGCCGCAAGGACTGCGGAACAGCGGGCGCACGTCGAAAGCTTTATCGGATTTCTAAGCAGCCGTCCAGGAACCACCCCTGAGTTGCTGATTATGCCGCGGGCATTGGCCGCACACGCCGATCCGAGCTCCGAAGAACAGCGGGCGGAAGAACTGGACGATGCTTTGCTGGATCTGTTGCGGAAGCATGAATCGCTAGCGCAGGATGACTTTCTCAAGGCCCTGCGAAGGCAGCGCAGCTCAGAAGAAGTCCCACAAGGCTGAGCCACGAATCAGATCTTTAATTTTGAAATATCCGCGTAATCCACGGCCAGGTTTTCTTCTATTAGCTGGATGCCGGTTTCCACTTCTTCAGAAATTCCAACAGATCTTCCGGACCTAGGGTCCGAGCGTTTTCGAATTCCCCGTTTTTCTGGCTGAAGATCAATTTTCCGTTGCTATCGAGGACCGCAACACCCGGAACCCCGCGCTTTAAAGGCACTTCGTACTGGTCGGCGATGTCCTGATTCTTGTCATATTTGCCGATATCGACATGCACGACTTCATAGCTCTGGGCCAGCACGACCGCGAGATCGGGCCGGTGGAATGCGGCGTCGAGTACGTGACAATCGAAGCACCAGTTGGCCCCGAACACAACGATCACGCGCTTATGGGTCTTGGATGCTTCGAGTAACGCATGCTTGATTTCAGCATGGGCATCGGCGCCGGGATGATAGATGTCTTTATCGACAGACGTCGGTTGCAGCAGGCGGGCCGGAGCAGTGCGCTGGACGACGACGATGCGCCATTGCTGTCCCTGGAGTTGCCAGATCTGGGCTTCGGTCACGTATAGCGTCCGGGCTGGGGAAGACGCGCCAGATTGAATTTCTGCCTGAAAGACGACGCTTTGCACATCCGGCCGGGTCACATCGGTTTTGGTCACGTCTACTTTTAATTTTTGGACTTTCAGGCCAGCCCAAAAGAGTGCGTCTGCCTCAGCATTGATTTCTCCGGCGGGGGTTGTGATCTTGACGGCCGGTGAAGTGCTATAAAGCGTTTTTAAGACGCTTGCGTCGCCAGTGGTGATCAAACCTTTCCACTGATCGAGGTTGACCATCACCGATCCCGCGCCTCCGCCGGTTGCCTGTGCCAGGCAGATGGGCAGCGTAAGTCCTGCCACTGACAAGATGCAAACCCAAAGGATATTTCGCAGTCGCATTTCCCTCATCGGCTCTCCTTACATCGAAACACTAATCACGAAGTATAACCGAGGCCGAAAAGCTTTCAGGAAGGGTTTGCTATAGTCGGTCGTGGTGTAGCTTGAAATAAGACTCGTGTCAGGGCACGGCTTCAACCGCGCCGAAACAAAATCAATAGGGACGGGCTTTAGCGCCTGAGAGCGCGGCGTATCAAAAAGCTGCGCTGCGCGCGTGATCGAAGCGTACGAGTTTGTCGGCACGCCTCAAGGCGATGCCCTGACACGGAGCATTCTCAAAAACTGCACCGCTACCCTATAGTCTCGTCGACTGCGCAGATGCATTGTCAAGCCGGGAGAAGGCCAGCCTGAAACTCGATCTCACCAAACCGTCGGAAGGGGTGGGAGCGCCTGGGTTGACTCAGAGTCTTTGTCCGTTGCCCCTGATCATCATCGCGGCAACGGCATTTCTGGTGGTTCTTCCCTGGTGCTTGCGAGGCGTTCCATCCGGCCATGATTTCGAATTTCATCTGAATTCATGGATGGAAGTGGTTGGACAATGGAAGCAGGGCATTTTTTATCCGCATTGGGCGGCCATGGCAAACCACGGCTTCGGCGAGCCGCGATTTATTTTCTATCCACCCGCTTCATGGATGTTGGGAGGAGCGCTGGGCGCCATTTTGCCGTGGAAGATGGTTCCTGGCGCGTATGTATGGATCGTGCTTACGCTGTCAGGGTGTTCGATGTTCTTGCTGGCACGCACTTGGCTTCGAACGCGAGATGCGATCTTTGTGGCGGCCATGTATGCGGCGAATCCATATCACCTGGTGATCGTCTATTGGCGAAGCGCGTTTGCCGAATTGCTGGGCGCAGCGCTACTGCCTTTGTTGCTTCTATGCGTGCTGCGGTCCGACACCAGCGGCCGGAAAATCATTTTGCCTTTAAGCTTGATCGTGGCGGCCGCCTGGTTGACGAACCTGCCTTCCGCGGTGATGTTGAATTATTCACTCGCTCTCCTGTTTTTTGTCCTGGCAATCGCGAAACGTTCGCCGCGATTTTTGCTCTACGGCGCGGCTGCTGTGGCTCTCGGCGCGGCGCTGGCTGCGTTCTATCTTATTCCGGCGATCTATCAACAAAGGTGGGTCGATATTGGCAGCGCGCTGTGGCCGGGGGTGCGTCCGCAGGACAACTTTCTCTTCACCATGATCAATGATCCCAGACACAACCGCTTCAATCTGCTGGTATCGATGGTGGGGTTTGCAGAGCTGATCGCGTTGGCGGGAGCGACGTTGTTATCGTGGCGAAGACGGCGGGAGTGTTTAACCGTCTGGTGGATGCTTGCGATCTGGGCCGCCGCGATTACGTTTCTTATGTTTCCATTCACCGACCTGGCATGGGAGCATTTGCCGAAGTTGCGATTTATGCAACTGCCATGGCGCTGGTTACTGTGCCTGAATGTAAGCTTCGCTCTGTTTTTTGCGCTGGCCTGGAAGCGATGGGTGCCGAGACTTTTGATCTGCACTGCGATGCTGGTTGTACTCGCAACCGTCGGAGTTCTGGTACAGCCGCCATGGTGGGAAAAGGCCGGCGACTTTCCTAACATGCTGGCTGACCAACAAACCGGCAAAGGTTACGAAGGCACGGACGAATACCTGCCCACCGATAGCGACGCGTATGAAGTCAAATTAAACGCGCCGTTGGTAAAACTCGAAAACGATGGCCGCGCGCAAGTCCAGGTTCAAGAGTGGACGGCGCAAACGAAATCTTTTACCGCAACGGTGAGCCAGCCAGGAAATCTGGTGCTGCGGCTATTTGACTATCCAGCCTGGAGAGCGAAAGTGAATGGTCAAGTTGTCGAAACCGACAACCAGGAAATTACAGGGCAAATACTGGTTCCAGTAACTGAGGGACAAAATCGTGTTCAGGTGGTCTATGTTCGGACTCGTGATCAGGTGTTGGGGGACACAATTTCGGGCGTGACCGCTAGTCTAATGCTGGGATTTTTCTTGTGGAAAAGGCGAACTTTTGTTCCTCAGGGCAAAGCGTTGTGGCTAGAAGCTAGCAGCTAGGAGCTATTTTTTCGGACATGATAAAACGCGTTCTCATCGCTACATCCAATGCCGGAAAGTTGCGAGACTTTTCCGGTGTCGCTGAATCTTTGGGAATCGAGATCGCCTGCATTCCTAACTTCTCTTCTTTTCCGCCGGTGATCGAAGACGGCCTCACCTTTGAAGCGAACGCCCGCAAAAAAGCCGAAAGCTATAGCTTGCATGCTCCCGGAGAACTCGTGCTGGCGGACGATTCCGGCTTAGAGGTGGATGCGCTGGGTGGAGATCCCGGCGTCCACTCGGCTCGATATGCGGCGGAGGAGCCACACCTTGCCGAGGAGAACACGGATGACGACGCGAACAACGCTCGCTTAATTCGCGAACTGTCGCGTGTTTCCCCAAAAGAAAGAAGCGGACGATTTGTGTGCGTGATTGCGGCCGCCCGCGACGGGCAAACACTGGAAGTTTTTCGCGGCCAGGCTGAAGGGATAATTCTTGATCGACCTCGGGGATCGAACGGATTTGGGTATGATCCGCTATTTTATTTTCCTGAGATTGGCAAGACGTTCGCGGAATTGACGGCCGTTGAGAAAGCACAATACAGCCATCGCGGCGCGGCGTTCCGGAAGTTTCTGGAATGGTCCGTGCGAGGGCGTTAACCACCAAGGACACGAAGCATCACGAAGGAAATTCGCAACGTCCACGTAGGCGCCGACGCCTTCCTCTACGCGCGAACTTTAGCCAGCCGTAAACCGGGCCGCAAAGGGCAATCGT
>DATBAX010000002.1:0-1987 GCA_036271275.1 Terriglobales bacterium | reverse complement strand
GGTGCGGACGGCAAAGCTACGTTTGCGATTATCCAAGCAGAAGACGAGCTTGCTGCAATCGGCATGGTAGTCGGCGCAGGGTGGGCCGGAGCGCGTTCTATGACCGCAACCGCCGGTCCAGGAATTTCGTTGATGGCGGAGTTTACGGGCCTCGCTTACTACGCGGAAGTTCCCGGCGTAGTCTGGGACATTCAGCGCGTCGGCCCTTCCACTGGACTTCCAACCCGCACCTCGCAAGGCGACATTCTTTCCACCGCGTTCCTGTCGCACGGCGACACCAAGCATATTCTGCTGCTGCCGAGTTCTCCGGAAGAGTGCTACACCATGGCCGCCGACGCTTTCGATTTAGCGGAAAAGTTTCAGACGATCGTCTTCGTCATGTCCGACCTCGATCTTGGCATGAACAACTGGATGGCCGATCCCTTCAAGTATCCGGAGAAGCCCATTGATCGCGGCAAAGTTCTCAGCAAAGAGGATTTGGACCGCCTGGGAGGTTTCGCCCGGTATAAAGATGTCGATGGCGACGGCATCGGCTACCGCACTCTACCTGGCACCGATCATCACTCCGCCGCTTACTTCACTCGCGGCAGCGGACACAACGAAAAAGCCCAATACAGCGAGCGCGCCGACGACTTCGAACGTAATCTCGAACGCCTCAATCGCAAATTCGAAACCGCGCGATCATTTGTGCCGCGTCCGGAAATATATTCCGACGGCAAATCGAAGATTGGAATCATCGGCTACGGCACTTCGCACTGGGCACTCACCGAAGCCCGCGATCAACTGCGCAACGAATACAAAGTCGAAACCGACTACCTGCGGTTGAAAGCGTACCCGTTTACGCGCGAAGTGCACGACTTCGTGAAGTCCCACGACCGCGTTTATCTCGTCGAACAAAACCGTGACGCGCAAATGCTGAGCTTGCTGAAACTGGACGTCGATCCCGCTCTGGTCGTGCGTCTTCGCAGCATCGCCCACATTCACGGACTGCCGCTCGACGCGCGCTCGGTCACTGACGAAGTGATGACCATGGAGGGCAAGTAAATGGCGACCACCACTCCACCAACTCCGAAAACAAATCGTATCGGTCTAACGGTCCTCGAATACAAAGGCGGAAAGACCACGCTCTGCGCGGGATGCGGCCACAATGCCATCTCCGAGCGCATCATTGAAGCGATGTATGAAATGGGCGTATCGCCCGAGCGCCTGCTCAAGCTGAGCGGCATTGGGTGCTCGTCGAAAAGCCCGGCCTATTTTATGAGCCGCTCGCACAGCTTCAATACCGTTCACGGACGTATGCCTTCAGTGGCGACGGGCGCGGTGCTAGCGAATCGCAGCCTGCTGGCCCTCGGCGTCAGCGGTGACGGCGACACGGCATCCATCGGCATCGGTCAATTCATTCATCTGATGCGCCGCAATCTGCCGCTCATTTACATCATCGAAGACAACGGCGTCTACGGATTAACCAAAGGCCAGTTCTCGGCGACCGCCGATCTTGGATCCACATTGAAGACAGGCGTGATCAACGATCTCCCGCCGATCGACACTTGCGCCATGGCGATCACGCTGGGCGCGACGTTTGTAGGACGCTCGTTCTCCGGTGACAAGAAACAGCTGAACGCCATGTTGAAAGCGGCGATCGCCCATCGCGGCACAGTCATGCTCGATGTGATTTCGCCCTGCGTGACCTTCAACGATCACGAAGGCTCGACCAAGTCTTACAAATACGTGAAAGAACACGAAGAAGTCTTGCAGGACGTGAATTTCGTTCCCGTCTTCGAAGATATTTCCGTCGAGTACGACGCCGGGACGACCGTCGAAGTCACCATGCACGATGGCTCGCGCCTGCGTCTGCGAAAATTGGAAGAAGAGTATGACGCAACGAACCGGATCAAGGCCATCACACGATTACACGAAGCCAACGAAAAGGGCGAAGTTTTAACCGGCGTTCTGTACGTCAACACCAAAGCGCCAAACTTTGTGGATA
>DATBAX010000001.1:0-7840 GCA_036271275.1 Terriglobales bacterium | reverse complement strand
CCTCCAGATTTTTTGCTGCGGACCATCCATCACTTTACCGATCCCAAGATCGGCATGGTGCAGACGCGATGGACGCATATCAATCGCAGTTATTCTTTTTTGACGGAAGTCGAGGCCATATTGCTGGACGGTCACTTCGTGCTCGAACATTCTGGCCGCGCCCGCAGCAATGTATTTTTTAATTTCAATGGGACCGCAGGTGTTTGGCGGAGACAGGCGATCGTAGAGGCCGGCGGCTGGCAGCATGACACGCTTACCGAAGACACCGATCTCTCTTATCGGGCGCAGCTAGTTGGCTGGAAATTTATTTATCTGCAAGATGTAGAATGCCCTGCTGAATTGCCAGTCGAGATGACTGCATTCAAAACCCAGCAGGCTCGCTGGGCTAAGGGTCTCATCCAGACGGCGAAGAAGGTCCTGCCGCGTGTGCTGAAGAGCGATCAGCCGTTTCATGTGAAGCTTGAAGCCTGGTATCACCTGACGGCGAATTTGAGTTATCCGCTGATGATTGTGCTTTCGGTGCTGCTGCTACCGGCGATGATCATTCGCTTTTATCAGGGATGGTTTCAGATGTTGTACATCGATCTGCCGCTATTCATGGCGTCGACATTTTCGATTTCCAGTTTTTACCTGGTCTCGCAAAAGGAATTGTTTCCTCGCAGATGGCCTCGCGCGCTTTTGTATCTTCCATTCTTGATGGCATTAGGAATTGGGCTGACGATTACCAACACTCGCGCTGTGCTCGAAGCATTGGTTGGGAAAGTGACTCCGTTTGCCCGCACTCCGAAATACCATGTGGAGACAAAGAAAGATAAGGTGCGGGCGAATAAATATCGACGGCGTTTGGGATGGGTGCCGTGGCTGGAGTTAGTGATCGGCACTTATTTCGCCGTGACCGTGTATTATGCGGTGGAAAATGAGAATTATCTGACGGTGCCATTTCTGATTTTGTTTGTAGTGGGCTATTGGTATACGGGATTAATGTCGTTGCTGCAGGGACGATTTTCGGGGATCGCTCTTAGCGCGGACAGTCATACCAAACCGTTTCCGGTTGGGGTGTGAGCCTGGGGCCGTTGAGGCGCGCAGTCAAGAGTCGCGTGCTTCCCGGGTTTTCGGATTCAATCTGTTAGAAATTGCATTCTTGATGGAGAGTTCAACTCATGCGCAAGTTTGCTGCTTTTTTTCTGCTGCTGTCTGTCGCGTTTTTGAGCCAGTTGGGTTCCGCGCTGGATCGTCAGCCCAATGCTGATTATCGGGCTCGCCGTCAGGCCCTGGCTAGCAAAGCCAGCGACGGCGTCGTGTTGCTCTTCGCGCCGGGGGAGTCCGAGGGGCCGAACGATCTTTATGGATATCGTGCGGACAACAATTTCTTTTATCTGACAGGATGGGGCGAGCCGGGCGCGGCGTTGCTGATCGCCGCCGCGACTGAAGTGAAGGAAAATAATCCCGGACATCCCTACACCGAAATTCTTTTTCTTCCAGATCGAAACGCGTCGCAGGAACGATGGACAGGGCCGAAACTAGGACCCGAGAACTCCGACGCAGCGCGCATGACCGGATTCGATCGAGTCGCGAGCCTCGACGATTTGCGGAAAGAGCTGGCGCACATCCTTCCATCGGTAAAAGCTGTGCTTTATACCGATACCTCAGATTCCAGCGCGCAGTTGGCATGGCTACGCCAGTCCAACGCATTTCCGGTATATTTTGCGCTTCATGATGTCCGGCCAATGCTTTCTCTGCTGCGCACTTTCAAAGATTCAGGCGAAATTGAACTTCTGAAAAAGGCATCCGATGCATCCGTCGCCGCCCACTTCGCGGCCATGCATGCCATGAAACCTGGCGGCAGCGAACGTGAAATTTCCGCGCTGCTGCAATACGAATGGGGAAAACGCGGTTGCGAACGGCCCGCGTACGCGCCGATTGTTGGGGCAGGATTCAATTCCACAGTACTGCATTATTCCGACGACTCGGGTCCAATCCAAAGTGGCGATCTCGTCGTGATCGACGCCGCCGGCGAGTATTCGATGTATGCGTCGGACATTACTCGCACGCTTCCTGCGAATGGAAAATTTACCGCTCGCCAGCGCGAGATTTATGACATCGTACTGGGCGCGCAACAGGCAGCGATGGCGGCTTTCCAATCCGGCAAGTCGACCCTACAGCGGGAAACCCCAAATACTCTCTACAAAGTTGCCTACGACTACATCAACACGCATGGCAAAGATCTGCACGGTGCGCCTTTAGGTCAATATTTCATTCACGGTCTCGGCCACTATATTGGACTCGCGGTACATGACGATGGAGATTACACAGTTCCACTCGGACCGGGGGCGGCGTTCACCATTGAGCCGGGAGTTTATATCCCGGAAGAAAAACTTGGGGTGCGTATTGAAGATGATTTCTACGTCGATCCGAGCGGCAAGCTGATCAAGTTCACCGAGGCACTGCCCAGCACGGCCGATGGAGTGGAGCGCGCCATGGCGGGGAAATAGGTGCCTCTCTCAACTCCGCCTTCGTTTTGATGCTGCATTTTTTGATATCCTAAGCCATCGTGCGGATGATCTGGTGGTTCCTTGCCCTGGCTTTGGGCGCCGGAGCAGCACTATGGGCGAGCATCTCGGTGTTCATTCGTGTGCGTAGCCATATGAAGGCGTCCGACGGCGCCATGTCGGACACCGATCCTAAGGCATAGCAATTATTCGGAGACAGACTGAATGGCAAAATCAGCAACTCAAACTTTAAGCACTCATGATCGCGCTCTCGATGCAGCCAAACAGGTGGCGATTGTCGTAGGCGCGAGCTTGCTCGTGGGAGTCTGTGCCCACCTTAGCGTGCGTCTTCCGTTTTCACCGGTTCCGCTGACCTTGCAGAATTTTGCCGTCCTGGGGGTTGGTCTTACGTTAGGAAGTCGCCGAGGATTTGCTGCCCTGGTTTTATATTTGGCGGAGGGCGCATCGGGACTGCCGGTTTTTAGCCCTGGTGGCCTGGGTGGTCTTGCTCAGTTGTTCGGCCCTACTGGCGGATTTCTGCTGGCTTATCCGTTTGTTGCGGCACTCGCTGGATGGATCATGGAACGTGGAAAAACTACATTCGCGCGGGCCGCAGTCGCGGGCTTTCTGGCTGAGATCGTATTGTTCAGCGGCGGGATTCTGTGGCTGACCGTCTACACGCACTCTTTTGCGCAGGCAATGTACCTGGGTTTTTACTGGCTCATTCTTGCGGAAGTCATCAAAATCATGTTCGCCGCCGCGATTGCTTCGGGCTGGCGACGATTTCATAAGGCCTAATTCATGAGTACCATTAACGCGATTCCTGAAACCAACAACGCGGCCTCAGCTGCTGAAGTTAAGGACACCATGTCGAGTAGTCAGACCCGCGAAATCACCATTGCTCACAGCCCGGACTCCGATGACGCTTTCATGTTCTATGGACTAGCCACGAATAAAGTCCGCGTCTCCGGATTGCGCTTCACGCACACTCTTTGCGATATCGAAACTCTGAATCAGAAGGCGCGGGAAGGCAACGGCGTGTACGACGTAACGGCGATCTCCTTCCATGCCTATCCTTATCTTCAGGACAAGTACGCGTTGTTGCCGAGCGGCGGCAGTGTAGGCGACGGCTACGGGCCGATGATCGTGGCTCCGCGTTCGTATACCCAAAGCGAAATCAAGCGTAAGAAGATCGCGATCCCTGGCAAGCTGACCACTGCGTATCTCGCGCTTCAACTATTTGCTCCGGGGATTGAAACTGAAGTTGTCCCCTTCGATCAAATTATTCCGCAGGTCCTTGAAGGTAAGTACGAAGCCGGATTGATTATTCATGAAGGTCAGTTGACCTATGACAAGGCGGGCCTGCATCGCATTGTGGATCTAGGCAAGTGGTGGTTAAAAGTGACCGGACTTCCCTTGCCCTTGGGTGGAAATGCGATCCGCCGAAGCCTAGGGCCGGAGTTGATGTCCACGGTTGGAGCGGCCTTAAAGGAAAGCATTCAGTATGCCTTGGATCATCGCGAAGAAGCATTGGCTTATGCTATGCAGTTTGCTCGTGATCTAGATCCGCAATTGGCCGACAAATTCGTTGGAATGTATGTCAATGAACGCACTCTCGACTATGGCCCGGATGGTCGCGAAGCGGTGCGGCGGCTGCTAGACATGGGACACAAGGCGGGGATTATTCCGGTCGAGGCGAAAGTGGATTTTGTTGAGTGAAGCTTCTAGCTGCTAGCTCCTAGCTAGATCTTGCGACGTACTCTTCGACGCTCTGATATTAGCCTTACCGTTCGCCGGCCCTGAAGCGCGTGATCGGAGTTGGATGGACTCTTCGGCATGCCTGAAGGCGATGCCCCGACACGAATCTAGTTTGACCCCAAATTTTCTTTTTCGCAGTTTGCGGCCAGGTTGCGTCGCGGTTTAGCTAGGAGCTAGCAGCTAGAAGCTTCCCTACCTCAGCGTCGCCGTAAACGAATATACGGGATCAATATCCACCGGCACGCTCGCCGCCGACTTCAGCGACACGGTTAATTCCGCAGGCATCACGTCGTACTTCTTGAACCAGTTCTCGGCGCGCTCGCGGTCGCCGGTGGCTTCGATTTCCAGGAGTTCTTTGGCCAGGACGGCAAGGGTGTCCGACATTTTCGCGTAATCGATCACATATTTTCCTGATGACTGGCGTTTGATCGCGCCGTGCTCGGACAGATAATTGAATTCCATCATCTCGGCGCGAGCATGGGCTTCTCCAATTCCAAAACGGATAGTGCGAAAAAGTCCGCCTACGTAGGACGCGTAATATTCTTCCAGCTTTTCTTTCGGTAACGCGCCACGATCCACCAGCCACTTCAGGGAGAACATGCCGACAACGTCGGCTTTGGCCTCTTCCAAGCCGCTGAATGCGGGGCCAATGGCTTCGCGGATGTCAACCTTGCCTGCCGATGTGCGAGCGTAAGCTGGGCCCAGGCCATGGCAAATTTCGTGCATGATCGTGCCCAGCAGATAGCCTTCGCCTGAAACTTTCGCCGCCTGCTCCGGCACCATCACATGCTGGGCGACTGGGACGATTACGTAATTGACTCGCGCGTCCATGAAGTTCTTGAAGAAAATTTTCTTGCTGCCCTTCTGTTCATGGACCCGAGGATCGTTGGGCAAATTGTCGGCTACGGCCTGATAGCCGTGGTTCAGATCGCCGGCGCGATAAGGCGCGTCCATGACTTCGAGCGGAGTTTCCAGGCCATGCTTCGACGGCCGGTCTTCCGCTGCCAATGGGAGCGCGTCCTGAATGTCCGCGACATGCTTCTTGAACATATTCAGCTTCTGGCTCTCTTCGGAATTCCGCACGAGGACCGACGCGCCGAACGATCCTTTCACTCCTAAAAGATGATCGTCGTAGATTTCATACGGCGCGAAGATGATGTCGAACTTTGGATCTTTCAGTTCGAGCCAGGCCAGATCGCTTTTGAAATAATCGTCATTGAGCAGAGCGTCGGCGCGAAGGCGCAAAAAGTTTGCGAACGCGGGATCGTCGCTCAAATCGGCAGCGTCCCGCAGGTCTTTGGCCGCAGGCTCCAAAAAAGATCTGTAGGCAATGTTGTAAGGCAGTCCCTCCAACTGATCGCCTTGCCAGCGCACGATGGTTGTCTGACTGTAAATCTCCGCCTTCTTCTCCGGATGGTCTTTCACGTACTGCTCAATCTGTTCACGCGTTAACCCTTGCGGATAATAACCACCACCAAGAGGCATGGGCGCTGTTCCAACGACTGGCTTGTTTTCATCGAGAAGATCGAAACGTGAAGCGTTGATCCAGATATAGCGGCGAAGCTTTTCATCTTTCGGATTCTTGCTGGATGCCAGCGATTGATAGAGCGTCAGCCCATCGGGATCAATTTGCCGCCAATAAATCTCTTCGAGGTAGCGGCAGGCGTCTACCAATTTGTCGACGAGTTTCACTTCACGCGCGGTCAGTCCGGCGGAGTGAAATGGCATTTGTACCTGGCGAAATTTCGCCAAACGTTGCGCCAGGTCCGGCACAACCTGCATGCCTGCGGAATCGGCACCCTTGGCTGCCGACCCCGTCATTGCTTTGTGGCTTTTTGGTTTTTGATCGTTCTGAGCTAAGAGGGAAGGAATAACTGCACATCCAAGCAACAGCAACAAATAGAACCCGGGGGTCTTCATCACGAAAGGATTCTAGCAGAGGAATCATCGACCTATTGTCCCCGGCATCTCGCGAAGCAACTGCGACCCAGTTATCATAATGTTATGTCTACCGTTCGTTTGGACCGCGCGCAGACGTTGTTGATTGATGCCGACGACACGCTCTGGGAAAACAACATTTATTTCGAACGCGCCATCGCCAACTTCGTTTCGTTTCTCAACCATCAGGAATATTCTCCGCTACAAGTCCGTGGAGTTCTGAATGAAGTGGAGCGTGAGTGTATCCTCAGCCACGGCTATGGGCTGCACAGCTTTTCGCACGCACTGGTCCGGACATTTGAACGGCTGGCCGTCGAACCGGTGACGCCGGCACTGCACGAAACCATTCGTGGTTTTGCTCATACGATTGCTGAGCATCCGATCGAGACCTTGCCGGAAGTTTCGGAGACGTTGCGATACCTGGCAGGGCGGCATCGGCTCATTCTGATGACCAAGGGCGAGAGGAACGAGCAGTCGGGCAAAGTTGAACGCTCGGGATTGAAGGTGTATTTTTCGTCTGTCGAGATTGTGGCAGAGAAAAACGTGCCGACGTATCAGGAGATCATTGCGAAATATTCGTTGTCGAACGATTCGACGTGGATGATTGGAAATAGTCCGAAATCGGATATAAATCCTGCGCTGGCGGCGGGGATCAACGCCGTCTTCGTGCCTCATGGCGACACTTGGGTGCTTGAACATGAGGAATTGATGGCGGCGGGGCCGCCTCGTCGGTTGTTGACGGTGGAGAAGTTTGCAGAACTGACTGAATATTTCTGACCGGCCCCAGGCGCTGAAGAGCGTTCTAAAAAGCGACGGCCTTTAACGGTGCGCTGAAAGCACTGCTCCACCCAAAATCGGTTTTCTCATCAAAAAGGAGCTCTTAAACTCCGGAGCCCGGATTGCTGGCACTCTCCGGAGGAGTCTTGGCCTTGATTCGATCAATGGCTTTCTGTGCGTCTCCTGAGAGAGGTCCGCGGGGAAGGATTTTCAAATACTCCCGATAATGCTTGGCGGCGTCCTCAGCATTCTTGAGCTTCTCAAAACATTCTGCTATGCGAAAATTCGCCAGCGCGTCGTTATTCTTCCACACTAGGGCTTCCTGATAACGGGCCAGCGCAGCTTGATAGTTCTTGCGCTTGAAATAGAAGTCTCCCACTTCGATGTCCTTGGAGGCCTTGTGCGGATTCCAGAGATGCACTTCCTGCACGTCGCTGGGAGCAGGCGCAGCCTCAAGCACGGCATCGGACACGACCGTTCCACTCAAGGGATGGTTCTTGTCGTCGTCCTTCGGCGGGCTGATGTCGATCTTGGTATCGCGACTGGAACTCTCGCCAGCGTCCTTATCCTGCTCGTAGCGAGGGGGCGCATCGTTCTGGCCCGGAGCCTTGTCAGATTGCGGCAGTTGATCGACCTGGGCCATTGCCCACGGACCAACACAAAGCGAAAAGATCAGCACAGCCATCATGCGAAACATGAGGATATTTTATCGCTTCTTCAAGCTGGAAAGTCGAGGTTTTACAAACCAAAAAATAGGCCGCTCCATGGGGGATTGGAGCGGCCTGGCGTTGCTGGAGTCCTCCGGGGGGAGGGGAAAGTATTTACAGAGATGGTCCAGTCGGCTGCGCTGCCGCCGTTGGTTGACCACCGGCATCGGC